>CP011020.1:5972500-6272500 GCA_001023535.1 Pseudomonas chlororaphis | reverse complement strand
GTTCATGGTCAACAGTTGGCGTGTGCAACAAGCCGCGCGAGAAATTCGCGCCGGGGCGGTGATTGCCTATCCAACCGAAGCGGTCTGGGGCCTGGGGTGCGACCCGTGGAACGAGGAAGCGGTGGAGCGCCTGCTGGCGATCAAGTCGCGTCTGCCCGACAAGGGCCTGATACTGGTGGCGGACAACATCCACCAGTTCGACTTTCTGTTCGAAGACTTCCCCGAAGCGTGGATCGATCGCATGGCCAGCACCTGGCCAGGGCCCAATACCTGGCTGGTGCCGCACCAGAACCTGCTGCCGGAATGGATCACCGGCGTGCATGACACCGTTGCCCTGCGGGTCAGCGACCACCCCACCGTGCGCGACTTGTGTTCCCTGGTCGGACCGCTGGTGTCCACCTCGGCCAACCCCCAGGGCCGTCCGGCGGCGCGCACGCGGATTCGCGTCGAGCAGTATTTCCGCGGACAGGTCGACCTGGTGCTGGGCGGCAACCTTGGCGGGCGCAAGAACCCCAGCGTGATCCGCGACCTGGCGACTGGAAAAGTGGTCCGGCCGGACTGAGCCGAAAACACCCTGCTCACAAGGATGTGGCGGTGGACGGGTATTCCGTGGCGAGGGAGCTTGCTCCCGCTGGGTGGCGAAGCCGCCCCAAAAAAGGCTGACGCGTTGTTCCAGACAAACCGCGTCAGCCGGTTCTCGAGGGCTGCGTACCTTTGAATCAAGGCAACAGGATGGTCGACCCCGTGGTGCGGCGCGCCGACAGTTCTGCCTGGGCCTTGGCCGCTTCCGCCAGTGGGTAACGCTGGTTGATGTCCACCGTGAGCTTGCCGCTGCTGATCATGCCGAACAGCTCGTCGGCCATGCGTTGCAGGTTTTCGGCGTTGTTGGCGTAGGTCGCCAGGGTCGGGCGGGTGACGTACAGCGAGCCCTTGGCCGAAAGGATCCCCAGGTTCACGCCATCCACCGCCCCGGAGGCATTGCCGAAGCTGACCAGCAGGCCGCGAGGCGCCACGCAGTCGAGGGACGTCAGCCAGGTGTCCTTGCCGACGCCGTCGTACACCACGGGGACCTTCTTGCCGTCAGTCAATTCCAGTACACGCTGTGCGACGTTTTCCTTGCTGTAGTCGATGGTTTCCCAAGCACCGTGGGCTTTGGCGACGGCGGCTTTCTCGGCGGAACTGACCGTGCCGATCAGCTTCACGCCCAGGGCCTTGGCCCATTGGCAGGCCAAAGAGCCCACGCCGCCGGCGGCCGCGTGGAACAGGATGGTTTCGCCGCCCTTGAGTTCATAGGTCTGGCGCAACAAGTACTGCACGGTGAGGCCCTTGAGCATCACCCCGGCCGCCTGTTCGAAACTGATGGACGCCGGCAGGTGCACCAGGTTGGCTTCGGGCAGTACGTGCACATCGCTGTAGGCGCCCAGCGGACCGCTGCCGTAGGCCACCCGGTCACCGACCTTGAACCGTGTGACGCCCGTGCCGACCGCCTCGACCACGCCGGCCCCTTCGGCGCCCAGGCCCGAAGGCAGTGCCGGCGGCGGGTACAGGCCGCTGCGGTAGTAGGTGTCGATGAAATTCAAACCGATCGCCTTGTTGCTGACGCGCACCTGCTGCGGGCCCGGCTCGGCGGGCTCATAGTCCAGGTACTCAAGCACTTCGGGGCCGCCGTGGGAACGGAACTGGATACGTTTGGCCATCTTCACTCTCTCCTTGTCGCGGGACTTTTTACCAAGCCTGCTATCGGACTCCTAAGCTTGACCTTCGTCAACTGTGGCGTGGGCAAGCGCGGTGGTATCCTGTGCGCCCTTTTTGCCGCCGGCTCGTTACGCCGCGTAGCGTAGCCCTGATCAAGGTGATGTCATGTCCACTCGCACCGAGGCCGTGAAAGCCTACCTGCTCGACCTGCAAGACCGTATCTGCGCCGCCCTGGAAACCGAGGACGGTGGCACTCGCTTCGTCGAAGACGCCTGGTCCCGGCCTGCCGGTGGCGGTGGGCGCACCCGGGTGCTCGAAAATGGCACGGTGATCGAAAAGGGCGGCGTCAACTTTTCCCACGTCTTTGGCAGCGGTCTCCCACCGTCGGCCAGCGCCCATCGGCCGGAACTGGCCGGGCGCGGTTTCGAGGCCCTGGGCGTGTCGCTGGTGATCCATCCGCACAATCCCCATGTGCCGACGTCCCACGCCAACGTGCGCTTTTTCATCGCGGAAAAGGAAGGCGAAGAGCCGGTCTGGTGGTTTGGCGGCGGCTTCGACCTGACGCCCTACTACGGCGTGGAAGAAGACTGTGTGCACTGGCACCGCATTGCCGAGCAAGCCTGCGCGCCGTTTGGCCCGGAGGTGTATCCGCGCTACAAGGCCTGGTGCGACAGCTATTTCCACCTCAAGCACCGCAACGAACCACGGGGCATCGGCGGCCTGTTCTTCGATGACCTGAACGCCTGGGATTTCGACACCAGCTTCGCCTTCATGCGCGCCATCGGCGACGCTTACATCGACGCCTACCTGCCGATCATGCGGCGGCGCAAGCATGACGCCTTCACCGCCAAGCAGCGCGAGTTCCAGGAGTATCGCCGTGGGCGCTACGTGGAATTCAACCTGGTCTATGACCGCGGCACCCTGTTCGGGCTGCAATCGGGCGGACGTACCGAGTCGATCCTGATGTCCTTGCCACCGCAAGTGCGCTGGGGCTACGACTGGAAAGCGGAGCCGGGCAGCGAAGAAGCCCGATTGACCGAATACTTCCTGCAGGATCGCGATTGGCTGGCGACGGCCTGAACGAGGAGCGCTCATGGATCGCTACGTTGTAATGGGTAACCCGATCGGCCACAGCAAGTCGCCGCTGATCCACCGGTTGTTCGCCGAGCAGACCGGAGAGGCGTTGGAATACAGCACGCTGTTGGCGCCCCTGGAGGATTTTTCCGAGTGCGCGCGGGCATTCTTCCGTGAGGGCCGTGGCGCCAATGTCACCGTTCCGTTCAAGGAAGACGCCTTCCGCCTGGCCGACAACCTGACCGAGCGGGCGCAGCGCGCCGGGGCCGTGAACACGTTGAGCAAGTTGGCCGATGGCCGCCTGTTGGGGGACAACACCGACGGTGCCGGGCTGGTGCGGGACCTGACCGTCAACGCGGGGTTCAGCCTTCAGGGCAAGCGCATCCTGCTGCTGGGCGCCGGCGGTGCGGTGCGCGGCGCCCTGGAGCCGTTGTTGGCGCAAGCGCCGGCCTCGGTGATCATCGCCAATCGCACGGTGGAGAAGGCCGAGCTGCTGGCCGAGCTGTTCGCCGACCTGGGCCCGGTGTCTGCCAGTGGCTTCGATTGGCTGCAAGAGCCGGTGGACCTGATCATCAATGCCACCTCGGCGAGCCTGTCTGGGGAGGTGCCGCCGATTGCCGCCAGCTTGATCGAGCCGGGTAAGACGTTGTGCTACGACATGATGTACGGCAAGGAGCCGACCTCGTTCTGCCGTTGGGCACGCGAACACGGCGCGGTGGCGATGGATGGCTTGGGCATGCTGGCCGAACAGGCGGGTGAGGCCTTTTACCTGTGGCGCGGCGTGCGCCCGGACACCGCGCCGGTGCTGGCGGAGTTGCGCCGCCAGTTGGCGCTGTAGGGCGTTGTGGGGGCAGGCCTTGCTCCCACAACGCGAACCGCTCAATCCTCGAATTGAATCGGGCAGTGCTCCGCCCCCTCCAGCTTCTTCAGCTCTTCCACCACTTGGGGCCGGGCCCGGCGCAGGGTCAGGCTGCGGCCCTGGCTGCGCAGGCGCCGGGCCTCCTGGTGGAGCATTTCCACGCCGGAGTAATCGATGAAGTTGATTTGCTGGGCATCGATGACCACCTGTTGTGCCTGCAATCGCTGCAGCCGCACTTGCAGGAAATGACTGGCGCCGAAAAAGATCGAGCCGCCGACCCGCAGGACCTCCGTTTCCCCTTCGCAATAATGCTGCACTCGCGGTTGGGAGGTGCGCTTGAGGTAGAAAAACAGCGAGGCCAGCACGCCCGCGTAGATCGCGGTTTGCAGTTCCAATAGCAGCGTCGCCAGGCAAGTCAGGCTCATGACCACGAATTCGGCGCGGCTCACCCGGTACAGCGCGCGGATAGCGCGGTGGTCCACCAGGCCCCAGGCGATCAGCAGAATGCTGCCGGCCATGGCCGGGATCGGAATGTGCGCGATCAGCGTTGCGCCGGCTACGGCGAACAGCGCCACCCACAGGGCCGAGAACACCCCGGCCAACGGCGAGCAGGCCCCGGCCTCATAGCTGAGACCGGAACGGGTAAAGGAACCGGCCGACAATGATCCGGAGAAAAAACCTCCAATGATGTTGGAAAGGCCCTGCGCCCTCACCTCCTGGTTCGCGTCGAGCAATTGCCCGGAACGAACCGACAACGAGCGGGCGATCGACAGGCTGGTGACCAGCCCGAGCATCCCCACGGCGACGGCGCCGGGCAGCAGGCGCAGGATCAGCTCCAGGTCCAATGGCAGCGGTGAGAGCGGCGGCAAGCGTCCGCTAAAGGCACTGACCAGTGCCACATGCCCGAACATCGCGGGCCACAGCCAGACCACGAGGCTGCTGATAACCAGGGTTATCAACAGGCTCGGCCAACGCGGCAACGCCTTTTTCAGGGTTATCCCCAGGGCCAGCGTGGCCAAGCCCAGCAGCAAGGAGGGTTTATCCACAGCCCCGATGTGACTGAGCAGCGCCAGCACGCCCTTCAGGGCCGTGGCTTCGTTCGGCAGGTCCAGGCCCAGCAGGTTTGGCAGCTGGCCCAGGGCAATGACCACCGCCGCCCCCAACGTAAAGCCCAGCACCACCGAGTGCGAGACGAAATTCACCAGCGCCCCGAAACGCAACAACCCCAGCAACCACTGGAAAACACCCGCCAGCACGGTCAGCAGCAGGATCAAGGTGACGTAGTCCTGGCTGGCAGGCACGGCCAAGGGGCTGATGCTGGCGTACAGGACAATGGAGATCGCCGCCGTAGGACCGCAGATCAGATGCCAGGAGGAACCCCACAGGCAGGCAATCAGCACCGGCACGATCGCTGCGTACAAACCATATTCGGGGGGCAGGCCGGCAATCAGGGCGTAGGCAATGGACTGGGGCAACGCGAGAATCGCGCCGCTCAGGCCAACGATCAGGTCCCGCCCGACGCTGGCGCGGGTCTGACGGGGAAGCCAGCTCAGGAACGGAAAGAGTGAATGGCGCGTGGGCAATGCCATGGGGCCTCGAGGATGGGGTTTGGCGCAAGAGTAACAGGACAATGCACCGCTCTCTCTGTGGTGAAGATCATATCTGTGGCGAGGGGATAAATCCCCTCGCCACAACAGCCGGCCTTACAGTTTGGCCTTCACCGCCGCCAACGCGTCCTTGTCATCCACGGTCTTCACGCCGTCCAGCCATTTATCCAGCACGGCTGGGTTGGCCTTGATCCAGGCTTTGGCTGCGTCGGCGTTGCTGACCTTGTTGTTCACCACGTCGGCCATGATGCTGTTTTCCATCTCCTGGGTGAAACTCAGGTTGGTCAGCAGCTTGCCGACGTTCGGGCAGGCCTGTGCATAACCTTTGCGGGTCAGCGTATAGACGCTGCCGGTGTCGCCGAAGTACTTCTCGCCGCCCTTGAGGTAATGCATTTTCAATTGCACGTTCATCGGGTGCGGCGTCCAGCCGAGGAAGGTCACGAACTTCTGTTTCTTCACGGCCCGGGAGACCTCCGCCAGCATCGCCTGCTCGCTGGACTCCACCAGCTTCCACTCACCCATGCCGAAATCATTGGTCTTGATGATCTCTTTCAGGGACAGGTTCGCCGGCGCGCCGGAGCCGATGCCGTAGATCTTCTTCTCGAACTTGTCGGCGAATTTGTTCAGGTCGGCAAAGTCATGCACACCGGCATCCCAGACGTAGTCCGGCACTGCCAGGGTGAACTCGGTCCCTTCCAGGTTCTTGGCCAACTGCGTGACATCGCCGGTGGCGACGAATTTGTCGTAGAAGCCCTGTTGCGCCGGCATCCAGTTACCGAGGAACACGTCGACCTGGCCATCCTTGAGGCCTCCGAACGTGATCGGCACCGCCAAGGTATCGACCTTGGCCTTGTAGCCCATGCCGTCCAGCAGGAAACCGGCGATGGCGTTGGTCGCCGCGATGTCGCTCCAGCCCGGATCGGCCATCTTCACGGTTTCGCAGCTTTGCTCGGCCCAGGCCGACACACTGCTCAATGCCAACAGCCCGGCGGTCAGTACTGTGGGTAACTTTTGCATGTGCTTCCCCTTACGTTATTGGTGTTGGCAGGGTTGTGGATAACGGGCCTTGCGCTCCAGGTCATCGAGGTCGATGTGGTTACGCATGTACTGTTGGCTGGCGTCGACCAATGGCTGGTGGTCCCAGCTCTTGAGTTTGCCCAGGGTCAGCGCCTGGGCGACAAACCGACGGCGCCGCTGGCTGGCGAGCACTTGTCGGTGAATGGCGGGGATGTCCCACTTGGCCCGGGCTTCGGCGAGAAAATCGGCGAACAGGCGCTGATGCTCCGGAGACTGGCTGAGATCCTCCAGTTCTTTGGGGTCATTGTGGACATCGAACAGCAGGCACGGGTCGTCCTCGCTGTAGATGAATTTCCAAGGGCCACGGCGAATCATCATCAAGGGGCTCACGGTGCCTTCGGCCATGTATTCACCGAAGACTTCGTCATGCCCGCCCTGCCCTTGCAGGTGCGGCACCAGCGAGCGTCCGTCCAGCGGCAGCCCCGGTTCCAGCGTGCCACCGGCCAGTTCCACCAGGGTTGGCAGCAGGTCGGCGGTGGACACCGCTGCACTCACCCGTCCGCTGGCGAATTGCCCCGGCGCGCTGATCAACAGCGGCACCCGTGCGGCCATCTCGTACCAGTGCATTTTGTACCAGAGGCCCTTTTCTCCGAGCATGTCCCCATGATCGCCGGAGAAGACGATGATTGTGTCCTCCAGCAGCCCGGTGTCTTCCAGGGTCTGCAGGAGTTTTCCGACGTTGCTGTCAATGTAGCTGCACGCGCCGAAGTAGGCCCGGCGGGCGTCGCGAATCTTATCCACAGGCAGCGGCTTGCCCCACAGGTCATACACTTTGAGCAGGCGCTGGGAATGCGGGTCCAGCTCAGTCTGTGCCGGGGTGAGCGGTAACGGAATGTCGTTGTCGTCGTACAGGTCCCAGAACGCCTTGGGAATGGTGTACGGGTCGTGGGGGTGGGTCATGGACACGGTCAGGCAGAACGGCTGGTCGCCGTCCTCGCGAATGTGGTCGAACAGGTATTGCTGGGCCTTGAACACCACTTCTTCGTCGAAATCCAGCTGGTTGGTGCGTACGCAAGGGCCGGCCTGCAACACCGACGACATGTTGTGGTACCAGCTCGGCCGCACGTCCGGCTCATCCCAGTTTACGGCCCAGCCATAATCGGCCGGGTAGATGTCGCTGGTCAGGCGCTCTTCATAGCCGTGCAGCTGGTCTGGCCCGCAAAAGTGCATCTTGCCGGACAACGCCGTGCGGTAGCCGAGGCGGCGCAGGTAATGGGCGTAGGTGGGGATGTCCGCCGGGAAATCCGCGGCGTTGTCGTAGGCGCCGATCTTGCTGGGCAACTGGCCGCTCACCAGGGTGAAACGCGACGGCGCGCAGAGCGGGCTGTTGCAATACGCCGCGTCGAATACCACACCTTCGGCGGCCAGGCGCGACAGGTTGGGCAGTTTGATCGGCGAAGGACCGTAGATCGGCAACATTGGCGCGGCCATTTGATCGGCCATGATGAAAAGAATGTTCTTGCGCTTCATGTATTCGCGGCATTCCATAGTGAGCAGTTATGCGACATTGCTGCGATTGAGCATGTAGCCCCCGGGTTTTGGGGTAAAGCCCATGTAGGATAATGACTAGGATAAGCACAGCTTATGTATGACGCCTTGGGTGACCTGTCCCTGGAGTTGTTCCGTGCCTTCGAAGCGGCCGCCCGCCAGCAGAGCTTCACGGCAGCGGCGATTGAACTGGGCACCACGCAGCCAGCCATCAGCCAACAGATCAAGCGCCTGGAAGAACAATTGGGCACACGGCTGTTCGATCGCATTTACCGCGGCATCGAGCTGACGGAGGCCGGCTCGATCCTGTTCGAGCAAGTCCAGGCCGGCTTGCAGAGCATCGACGCCGGGCTGAGTGCGATCACGGCGCAGCACCAGCACGAGGTGTTGCAGGTGGCCACAGACTTCGCTTTTGCGGCCTATTGGCTGATGCCGCGATTGCATCGGTTTCACGCCGCGAATCCGCAGATCGACGTCAGCCTGGTAACCGGCGAGCGCAACCACAACATGCTCCGCACGGACATTGACGTTGCCGTATTGTTCGGCGACGGTCGCTTCAAACAAGGCGAAAGTCGCTGGCTGTTCAGCGAAGAAGTCTTTCCGGTGTGCAGTCCGCTGCTGCTCAAGGCGCGGCCCCTGCCCTTGCCCGCACCTGCCTTGGCGGAGTTCCCATTGCTGCACTTGCGCGCAGGCAACGGCAGCAACTGGTTTGACTGGAACGGGGTGTTTCGCGAGTTGGGCATCACCTCGCCCCCGGCCCCCGGACAGTTGCGCTTCGACAACTACACCCTGTTGATCCAGGCGGCCATCGGCGGCCAGGGCGTCGCCATTGGCTGGCGGCACCTTGTGGATAACTTATTGGCCCAAGGCCTGCTGTGCCGGCCCATTGCCGAGACCGTGCTGTCGCGGTTGGGGTATTACGTGGTCTTGCCCCAGCGCAAACGGCGTGGGGCATTGATCAGGCTGTTCGTGGACTGGTTGATGGAAGAGCAGGCCAACAGCGCCGAATCACTGACCGGGCTGCCCCTGCCCTCCATTGCCGTTTGAACGCGCGGCGCCTTCAGTGGGCGGCGATGAAACTCACGTGCTGGCCCACGTGCAGGTTCAGGCGCAGCTCGTCGGCGATCCCGACCGCCACCCGGTTCAACCGCTCCAGGGCGTCCGCCAGGCCCGGTTCCAGGCTGGTGCTGACCTGGCTGAAGTGTTCGATGCCCAGGCCCGGCGCGGCGTAGGGCGAGTTGATCAGCGTCCACTGCAAGGTGCTGTTCTGCAGGGCGTCGAGCACTTCTTCGGCGGCGTGGCGTTGCAGGTCGTCGTCGCCCTGCTCCTCGTCGAGCACGGCGAAATCACCCACCAGGAACAGCCGCGGAATGTTCACCGCTTCCATCCCGGCAATCAGTGCGTCCACCGCCAGTACTTGTTCCACGGGGCCTGGAATCAGGTTGCGCTCCACCTGCTCGCTGTTCATCGGCAACCCTGGCGCGTTCAGCAGGCAGATGACGGCGCTGGCACCGGCTACGCTTTGCTTGACCCGCTCGGGATCGAACAGATCACCGGGCTTGGTCCGCAGGCCCGGCCGTGGCGCCAGGGCGGTGAGGTCGTCGAGGATGGCGATCACTTCATGCTGGCGGCGCAGCATTTCAGCCATCAATGCACTGCCGAGGCTGCTCATGGCACCATAAAGCACCACTTTGATCACCGGGGTTTCTGCATTTTTCATGGCTTTGTTCCTTTTTTGTCCCACGTGTAAGGCCTCTGACCCGCGACAAACGGCTGGGGTTCGGCCTCTTTTCGAGGAGTGACAGATGCAACGCATCAAGGGCTACCACGCCCACGTGTATTTCGACGCCAGCACCCTCGACCAGGCGCGGGCGCTGTGCGAGGAAGCGGCACAGTTGTTCCCGCTGAAAATGGGCCGCATGCATCAGCGCCCGGTTGGTCCGCATCCGGACTGGAGCTGCCAGTTGTCGTTCGACCCGCAGTACATCGGAGTGGTCTTGCCGTGGCTGGCGCTCTACCGCAAAGGCCTGGTGATTCTCCTGCACCCCAATACGGGCGATGAACTGGCCGATCACACCGACCATGCGATCTGGATGGGCGCCATGCGGCCGTTGGATCTGTCGGGTTTCTAGCCCCACTGCGATCTCTGTGGCGAGGGAGCTTGCTCCCGCGGGGCCATGCAGTAGTCCCAAACCGGGCCGCTGCGCGACCCCGCGGGAGCAAGCTCCCTCGCCACGGTTGTTCTGACGCTTCATCTTCCGAACTCGACATCCGGTTGTTGCGCGAAAGCTGGCTGAAAGCTTGCGCGATTAGGATCGCCTCACTACCGGCAAAAGACCGGTGGCCAACAACGGCTTTCGCCGCGGTCCTGGCCCCTCTACAACAACAATGGTGATTCTGATGTCCGCAACTACCTGTCCCGCCGCGCCCACTCCATCCGTTCGTCCCGAGCCCCGCATCCTGCGCTGACCTGTCCGGTTCGCCCTTGCCCGCCGCGCCACGCCTGGAGTATTTCCTATGCTGACTTTCCTTGGCTTCGCCATGGTCATCACGTTCATGTTCCTGATCATGACCAAGCGCCTGTCCGCGCTGATCGCCCTGATCATCATCCCGATCCTGTTTGCCCTGTTCGGTGGTTTCGCCCCGAAAATCGGCCCGATGATGCTCGAAGGCATCACCAAGCTTGCCCCGACCGGGGTGATGCTGATGTTCGCCATTCTCTATTTTGCCCTGATGATCGACTCTGGCCTGTTCGACCCGGCCGTGCGCAAGATCCTCAAGCTGGTCAAGGGCGACCCGTTGAAAGTTTCGGTCGGCACCGCCGTTCTGGCGCTCGTCGTTTCCCTCGATGGAGACGGCGCGACCACTTACATGATCTGCGTGGCGGCGATGCTGCCGCTGTACAGCCGCATCGGCATGAGCCCACGGATCATGGCCGGCCTGATCATCCTCGCCGGCGGCGTGATGAACATGACGCCTTGGGGCGGCCCGACAGCCCGCGCCGCCAGTGCGCTGCATGTGGATCCGTCCGACATCTTCGTCCCGATGATTCCGGCGATGGCGTTCGGCGTGGTGGCGATCCTGTTGATTGCCTACATGTACGGCAAGCGTGAACGTGCGCGCCTGGGTGAACTGCACCTGGCCGGCGATGAAATCGACCACAGCGAAATCAGCGTTTCCCAGTTCCCGGATGCCCGTCGTCCGAAACTGATCTGGTTCAACGGCGCGCTGACCCTGGGCCTGATGTGCACCCTGATCGCCGGCCTGTTGCCGCTGCCGGTGCTGTTCATGGTGGCTTTCAGTATCGCGATGATCGTCAACTACCCTTGCCTGCAACAGCAGAAAGACCGCGTTGCAGCGCACGCCGGCAGCGTATTGGCGGTGGTCGGGCTGATTTTCGCGGCCGGTATCTTTACCGGCATCCTGTCCGGCACCGGCATGGTCGATGCCATGTCCAAGAGCCTGCTGGCAGTGATCCCGGACTTCCTCGGCCCGTACCTGGCCGTGATTACCGCCCTGGCGAGCATGCCGTTCACGTTCTTCATGTCGAACGATGCATTTTATTACGGGGTGTTACCGGTTCTCGCCGAAGCCGCCAGTCACTACGGCATCACCGCCGTGGAAATGGCCCGTGCCTCGATCGTTGGCCAGCCCGTCCACCTGTTGAGCCCGCTGGTTCCATCCACCTACCTGTTGGTGGCCCTGGCCGGCATCGAATTCGGTGATCACCAGCGCTTCACCCTGAAGTGGGCAGTGCTGGTTTGCCTGTGCATAATGGTTGCCGCCTTGCTGATGGGGATCTTTCCGCTGTTCAGCACTCTATAAAAGCAATGCCCCCTGCCCGGCGTCTCCAGGTCACTGGCGGCGCCGCGTGGCCTAACACACGCTAAAGGAACTCACATGGAATGGCTGACCAACCCGGAAATCTGGGTTGCCTTCTTTACCCTGACCGCCCTGGAAATTGTCCTGGGCATCGACAACATCATCATGATCTCGATCCTGGTCAGCCGCATGCCCAAGCACATGCAGGCGCGCACCCGGATCTTCGGCCTGGCGCTGGCCATGGTCACGCGGATCCTGTTGCTGCTGTCCATCACCTGGGTGATGCGCCTGACCGCCGATTTGTTCGAAGTGTTGGGCCAGGGCATCTCGGGTCGTGACCTGATCCTGTTCTTCGGTGGCCTATTCCTGCTGTGGAAAAGCTCCCAGGAGATGTACCACGCGCTCGAAGGCGAGGACGAGAGCAACGACGAGCCCTCGGGCAAGGGCGGCAACTTCCTCTACACCATCATCCAGATCGCGATCATCGACATCGTCTTCTCCCTGGACTCGGTCATCACCGCTGTCGGCATGGTCTCCCATGTCCCGGTGATGGTGGCGGCAATCGTCGTTGCGGTCCTGGTAATGATGCTGGCCTCGGGCACCATCAGCACGTTCATCGACAAGCACCCGTCGCTGAAAATGCTGGCGCTGTCGTTCCTGCTGGTGGTGGGTACCGTGCTGATCGCCGAGTCGTTCGACGTCCACGTACCAAAAGGCTACGTGTACTTCGCCATGGCCTTCTCCCTGGCGGTGGAAGCCATCAACATCAAGATGCGCACGGCGATTGCCCGCAAGCGCAGCCAGCAGGACCCGGTAAAACTGCGCAAGGATATCCCGGGCCAGTAAAAGGACCGCGGCAATGAACGAAGGGGCTCTTGGAGCCCCTTTTTCATGCCGGTATGAAAGTGGCCTGGTGCATGACCTGTGGGAGCGGGGTGTTTTCGAGGGTGCATTTTTTATGACAGTTTTGTTTCAATCGGTTCTTTAGCTGTGCAATGCTGGCGCTCGAACCGTTCGCCAACTACAGCTTAAGTACAACAACGAATCCATGTGGCATCGTCAATTTGTCCCTTTGGGACGCTAACAGGGGGCTTGTCATGCTGACCCTGCTGAATTTGCTCTCCGCGGTGGCCTTGCTGATCTGGGGCACGCACATCGTCCGTACCGGCATCCTGCGGGTCTATGGTTCGAACCTGCGCCATGTCATCGGCCAGAACATGTCCCGGCGCTGGCTGGCGTTCCTGGCCGGCATCATGGTCACCGCGCTGGTGCAGAGCAGCAACGCCACGGCGATGCTCGTCACCTCCTTCGTCGGCCAGGGCCTGATGGCGCTGACCCCTGCCCTGGCCACCATGCTCGGCGCCGATGTCGGCACCGCGTTGATGGCGCGGGTGCTGACCCTGGACCTGTCCTGGCTGTCGCCGCTGCTGATTTTTCTCGGGGTGATCTTCTTCCTCTCGCGCAAGCAGACCCGCGTCGGGCAAATGGGCCGGGTGGGGATCGGCCTGGGGCTGATCATCCTCGCCCTGCAACTGATCGTCGAAGCCGCCGCACCCATCACCCACGCCCAGGGTGTGAAGGTGATCTTCGCGTCGTTGACCGGCGACATCCTGCTCGATGCGCTGGTCGGTGCCCTGTTCGCGATGGTCTCCTATTCCAGCCTGGCGGCCGTGCTGCTGACCGCGACCCTGGCCGGCGCCGCGGTGATCAGCCTGCCGGTGGCCATCGGCCTGGTGATCGGCGCCAACATCGGCAGCGGCGTCCTGGCGTTCCTCAGCACCAGCATGCAGAACACCGCCGGGCGTCAGGTGGCGTTGGGTAGCCTGCTGTACAAGCTGATCGGCCTGCTGCTGATCATTCCGGTCCTCGACCCATTGGTGGGGTGGCTGGACAGCCTGGACTTCAGTCCCCAGGAAACGGTGATCGGCTTTCACCTGCTCTACAACACCGTGCGCTGCCTGGTGTTGCTGCCCAGCGTCGCGCCGATGGCCAGGCTCTGCGCCTGGTTGCTGCCGGAGCGACCCGAGACCAACGGCACGGCCAAGCCCCGGCACCTAGACCTCACCGCCCTCGCCACACCGAGCCTGGCCTTGGCGAATGCCGCCCGGGAAACCTTGCGTATCGGTGATTTGATCGAAGCCATGCTCGAAGCCATGCTGGACGTGCTGCATGGCCAGCAGACGGCGGTCACCCAGGACGTGCGGCGCATGGGTGATGACGTCGAGGTGCTGTGCGGCGCCATCAAGTTGTACCTGGCGCAGATGCCCCGCGAAGACCTCAGCGAACAGGACAGTCGCCGCTGGGCGGAAATCATCGAGCTGGCGATCAACCTGAAGCTGGCCAGTGACCTCATCGAGCGCATGCTGCGCAAGGTCCAGCAACAGAAAACCGCACAACGCCGCTCGTTCTCCGACGTGGGCCTGGAAGAGCTGGCCGGGCTGCACAGCCAGTTGATCGCCAACCTGCGGCTGGGCCTGTCGGTGTTCCTCAGCGCCGACCGGGAAAGCGCCCGCCAGTTGCTGCGTGAGAAACGGCGCTTTCGGGCGCAGGAACGGCGAATGGCCCACGCCCACGTCAGCCGCCTGCAACGCAAGGTTTTGCAAAGCCTGGAGACCAGCGCCCTGCACCTGGAGCTGATTGCCGACATGAGGCGTCTGAATTCGCTGTTCTGCGGCAGCGCCTACGTGGTGCTGGAGACCGCTGAAATCGGTGCGCTGGCGGCCGATGAAATATCGGACATCACCCATTCGCCTTGAACATCTGGCGCATTGTCCAGTCAGTAGGATTGGACTGTCAGTCGCCAGGAAGCCGTTTATGCGTGGTCTGTTATTCGCCCTTTTCTTGCTCGGCGCCTTGCCTGCAGTTGCCCTGGACCGGTTTCAGGTCGAGGGCTACGCCTTGCCCAACGGGATGCAACTGGTGCTCAAGCCGGGCAGCGAGCGCGGGCATGTGGCCATTCGCCTGGTGGTCGGCGTAGGCCTGGATGACTTCAGCTGCGCCGATAAGGAACTGCCGCACCTGCTTGAGCATTTATTGTTCAGCGGCGTTGACGAAACGGGCGAAGGCGGCCTGGAGGAACGCATGCAGAGCCTGGGCGGCGAATGGAACGCCTTCACCAGCAACGCCGACACCACGTTCGTCATCGAGGCGCCGGCCAGCAATCAGCGCAAGGTCCTGGACCTGCTGATGGCGTTGCTGACCCGCACCCGCATCGACGAAAAAGCCCTGGAGGCGGCCAAGCGCGTGGTGGAGCGAGAGGACGGCGGCCATTACACCCACCTGCAACGCTGGCTCGACCGCCAGGACCTGGGACACAAGGCCAGTAACCAACTGGCAGTGGAACTGGGCTTGCGCTGCGCGGAACGGGCCGAGGTCGAGCACCTGACCCTCGCCCGCCTCGAGCACGTGCGCAAGGCCTGGTATGCACCGAACAACATGACGCTGATCGTGGTCGGCGACCTCGATCGGCTGCTGCCGGCCTACCTGGAACGCACCTTCGGCCAACTTGAACCGGTCGAACCCAGCCAACACGAGCCGCTGCCGCAGATCCGCTACAGCGCGGTCACCAAGCGCAACCTGATCCACGGGCTGGTCGGCAACGGCGCCAAGCTTCACTGGCTGTTCCCCGAACCGGTGCTGGACGAGCAGCACGACGAAACCTTCGATTTGCTCAAGGATTACCTGGACTGGGCGCTCTATCGCCAACTGCGCCTGGCCCGCAGCCTGTCCTACGGGCCGTGGACGGAGCGCGAGGTGTTCGGCGGCGTCGGTTTCTTCAGCTTGAACGCGGACCTGGCCCGCGAGGACCTGCCCCAGGCCGAGGAAGCGCTCGAAGAACTGCGCCAGAACCTGCTCAAGGACGGCCTGGACCCCGCCAGTTTCATGCGCATCAAGCGTGCGGCCATCGCGCATCAGTCCTGGGCGGTCCAGGGCAACAGCGCCCTGGCCGATTACTACTGGGGCGCCCTGGGCGACTACGAGGACGGCCGCTTCGCCAACCCGGCGCTGCGCTTGCAGTCGGTGAGCCTGGACCAGGCCAACCTGGCCCTGCGCGAACTGCTCAAGGACCCCGGCTACCTGCGCATCGAGAAGCCGTTGCTCAGCGATGATGAGTTCGTGTGGGGCGTGGGCGCGCTGCTGGCGGTGCTGGTGCTGGGGCTGGTGGCGTGGCGATTGCGCCGCCGGGCTTGAAACTGTTTCCAATGCCACACGGGTCAGATGAAAGGCTGGCGACGCACACCATGATCCTCGCCACACCGCCCCCTGGACGATACTCTGTCAGGGATATTTCCTACGACTTACTGTGAAACCGCCTAATGCAAAGCCTGCCTCGTTTTATCCAGCGCATCCTTGAACTGATGAAGCGCTACCCAGGGGTCATTGCGCTCGGCGGTTTCATCTCCGGCGTCGGCAGTTTCATGCTGGTGGACCGCCAGCAGGGCCTGGCCACCTGGATCGCGGTCATGATGCTGGTGAGCTGGCTCTGGCTGATGGTGGAGAACAGCATGACCCGGCTGTTCACGCGGATTTTCAAGCGAGAAATCCCCCAGCCGCTGTTGCGCTACGCCACGCAGATGATTCACCAGGAAAGCCTGTTTTTTGTCCTGCCGTTTTTCTTCATCACCACCACCTGGAACAGCAGCCAGCTGATTTTCACCAGCCTGCTGGCGGCGGCGGCGCTGATTTCGATCACCGATCCGCTGTACTACAAATGGCTGGCACCCCGGCGCTGGGCGTTCCTGGCGTTGCACACCCTGACGCTGTTCGCCGCCCTCCTCACCGCGTTGCCGGTCATCCTGCACCTGACCACCGACCAGAGCTTCAAGCTGGCGCTGGGCATTGCCATGCTGTTGTCATTCCCCAGCCTGGCGTCGATCTTTCCGATCCGCACGGTGCGCAACGCCTTGGCGATCCTGTGCATCACCCTAGGCATCGGCGCTGCCGGCTGGGTGCTGCGCTCCTGGGTGCCGCCGGCCACGTTGTGGATGACCGAAGTGGCGATCAGTACCCAGGTGGAGGATCGCACCCCCGGCGCCAGCCTCAAGGAAGTCAGTGCGGAACAGATTCGTGGCAACGGCCTGTACGCCTACACGGCCATCAATGCGCCGCGAGGCCTCGATGAGCGGATCTATCACGTCTGGCAGTTCAACGGCAAAGAGGTGGATCGCATCGCCCTGGACATCCACGGCGGGCGCAAGGAAGGCTACCGCGCCTGGACCCACAAGCAGAATTTCCCGGACAACCCGGCGGGCAAGTGGCAAGTGCGGGTGCTGACGGAGAATGGCCAGATGATTGGGGTGCTGCGGTTCAATGTGACGGGGTCGGCAGGTGGTTGAACATCGGGGCGGGGAGCAAGCTCCCTCGCCACGATGAATTTCACCGGACTTGCGCGCTGGCCTCAGCCAAAGAACCAGTAGCAGACCCCGATCGCCGACAAGACCCCGGCCAGTTCCGCCAGCAGCGCGCAACCCACCGCATGGCGCGCCCGCTGGATGCCGACCGCGCCGAAATACACCGCCAGCACGTAGAACGTGGTCTCGGTGCTGCCCTGGATAGTCGCCGCCACCAGCGCCGGGAAGCTATCCACCCCTGAGGTCTTCATGGTTTCGATCAGCATCGCCCGGGCGGCGCTGCCGGAGAACGGCTTGACCATGGCGGTCGGCAGGGCATCGACGAAACGCGTGTCCCAGCCGGCCCATTGCACCAGGTGGCGAATGCCGTCCAGGCCGAAATCCAGCGCCCCGGATGCCCGCAGCACGCCGACCGCGCAAAGCATCGCCACCAGGTACGGCAGCAGGTTCTTGGCGACGTCGAAGCCCTCCTTCGCCCCTTCGACGAAGGCCTCATAGACCTTGACCTTGCGCAGCGCCCCCACCACCAGGAACAGGATGATCAGGCCGAACAGCGTCAGGTTGCCGAGGATCGACGACAAGCCCGCCAGCGCGGTGGCCGACAACGTGGCCAGCAGCGCCATGAAGCCGCCAAGGGCCAGCGCCCCCGGCACCAGGTAAGCCAGCACCACCGGATCCCATAGGCGCAGGCGTTGCATGAACGCCACCGACAACAGCCCCGTGAGGGTCGAGCCAGTGGTGGCGATCAGGATCGGCAGGAACACCAGGGTCGGATCCGGCGCGCCTTGCTGGGCGCGGTACATGAAGATGGTCACCGGCAGCAGTGTCAGCGACGAGGCGTTGAGCACCAGGAAAAGGATCTGGGCGTTGCTGGCGATGGTCGGGCTGGGATTGAGGTCTTGCAGGGCGCGCATGGCCTTGAGGCCGATGGGGGTGGCGGCGTTATCGAGGCCCAGGCCGTTGGCGGCGAAGTTGAGGGTGATCAGGCCGATGGCGGGATGGCCGGCCGGTACTTCCGGCATCAGGCGCAAGAACAGCGGCCCCAGGGCCTTGGCCAGCCAGTCGACGATGCCGGCCTTTTCGGCGATCCGCAAGAACCCCAGCCACAGCGTCAGGGTGCCGAACAGCAGGACCATCACCTCCACCGACAGCTTGGCCATGGCAAAGATGCTTTCCACCATCGCGGCGAAGATCCCGGCGTTGCCGCCGATCAGCCACTGTCCCAGCGCCGACACGGCTGCCACGATAAAGAAGCCAAGCCACAGGCCATTGAGCATCGGTTAATCCCCTCGGAAGATGCCGCGAATGATAGCGGGGCTGGCAGAAACGACAAACCCCGGAGTGCTCCGGGGTTTGTGTTAATGGCTTTGACCTGGCATGCCCTCAGCGGCTGGAGGTTTCACCCGCCGGCAGCGGCTCTTTACTGCGCCAGTGCGGCAGGGAGTTCCAGTAGCGCTGGCCCTTGGCGTCGTCGTACATGCCTTCCCAACGGGCGATCACCAACACGGCCAAGGCGTTGCCGATGACGTTCAGCGCGGTGCGGGCCATGTCCATGATGCGGTCGACACCGGCGATGAAGGCCAGGCCTTCGAGCGGAATGCCCACGCTGCCCAGGGTCGCCAGCAGCACCACGAAGGACACGCCCGGCACGCCGGCGATGCCTTTGGAGGTCACCATCAAGGTCAGCACCAGCAACAATTGCTGGCTGATGGACAAGTCGATGCCGTACAGCTGCGCGATGAAGATCGCCGCGATGCTCTGGTACAGCGTCGAACCGTCAAGGTTGAACGAATAGCCGGTTGGCACCACGAAGCTGCAGATTGCCTTCGGCGCGCCGTAGGCTTCCATTTTTTCGATCACGCGTGGCAGCACGGTTTCGGAACTGGCGGTGGAGTAGGCCAGCACCAGTTCGTCCTTGAAGATGCGCATCAGCTTGAGCACCGAGAAGCCGAACAGGCGGGCGATCAGGCCCAGCACCACGAAGGCGAAGAACGCGATGGCGACGTAAACCAGGATCACCAGTTTCGCCAGCGGCAGCAGGGAAGCGAAGCCGAAGTTGGCGACGGTCACCGCGATCAGTGCGAAAACGCCGATCGGGGCGTAGTTCATGATCATGTGGGTGACCTTGAACATGCTTTCCGATACGCCTTGGAACATCTTCACCAGCGGCTCGCGCAGGTCCGATTGCAGGCTGGACAGGCCCAGGCCAAACAGCACGGAGAAGAAAATGATCGGCAGCATCTCGCCACGCGCCATGGCGGCAAAGATGTTCGATGGGATCAGGTTGAGGATGGTCTCGATGAACGCGTGTTCATGCTGGACTTCCGCCGCCGTGGCCTGGTACTTGGAAATATCCACCGTCCCGAGGGTGCTCATGTCGATGCCATTGCCTGGCTGGAAGAAGTTGGCCAGCAGCAGGCCGACGACGATGGCGATGGTGGTGACGATTTCGAAGTAGATGATGGTCTTGAGGCCGATGCGCCCGAGTTTCTTCGCGTCACCGACCCCGGCAATGCCGACGATCAGCGAGGAAATCACGATCGGGATCACGATCATCTTGATCAGACGGATAAAGATATCGCCTGCCGGTTGCAGCACATTGCTGATCCACCAGGCCTTCTCGGCACTGAAATGGTTGAGCAGAGCGCCCAGTGCAATCCCGAGGACCAGACCGATGAGGATCTGCCAGGCGAGGCTTAGCTTTGCCTTCTTCATATCATTACCCTTACTTCAGTTGGACTCGGGCAGCGGCATGGACGATAAACATCCGCGCATCTGCCCCCGTATAAGGTCACCCCGAGCGCGCTAGCGGCTTACTGGCAGGCGAAAAAAGGCGCAACTATTGCGATGCGGGATAGGCTCGTCTAATGCCGTAAACGCCTACCCTATGCCGAATCGGCATGAGATTTTCTAAACGAAACCCGCGTCCCAACCGGTTTGCGTAGGACATTTATGCAGGCATAAGCGCCGTGAACCGGCCATTTCAGCGTAGCCGGGCTTCCTCCACAAGGCTTGTAGAACCGATGAGAGGACCGCGGCCAGACACGTGCTGCAAAAGAAAACTGCTGCCGCGCTTCTCCGATATACGGTCGGAAGCGGGAAATGACTGGAGTGTCTGGAGACAAAATGCCGCAGTCGCGGGCCGGTGACGGGACTCCATCCACCAGCCGCTCTGGCACAGGCATTTTATAAAAGCGAAGCCCTGCGCAGGTTCGCCAAGTCGCCTGGACTTTGCGAACCTGCGTCGTAGCTTTTTCCTGACCCGGCCCTTTCGCAGGCACCCCTTGTGCCCGTAGGTCACTCCGACTCGATCAGCCAGAACGTCCCAGCCCCCTGGTCATGCATCGGCCCTCTTCGGGCTGTGCAGAAGGGAAAGGCAGGGTTGCCTTTCCCGTTTTCAGATTCAGTACCAGTTCGGATCTTTCTTGAGTTGTTCCATTAACAATTTCTGCATACCTTCATCGGGCTTGCCGAGGAAACGGTAGTCGGCATGTCGGGTCGGCGACTTGTCGGCCGGCAGGCCGGCGGGCACTTCCACCAACATGGCGTAGGCTTCGTCCTTGTCAAAGCTGAAGGCGACGATCAGGCGTTTGCTGCGACAGGTCGCCTGGGTCTCGCACAGGGGGCCGACCAGGTACTTGTCGCCGTCTTCCTCGACCGCGTTCATCTGCTCGGCATCGCCCGATAGGTTCATCACCCATTCCGGCAAGCGCTCTTCTTTCTTGACCACGTGCTGCCAGGTCTCGCGGTACTGCGGGTCGGCGGTCAGTAGTTCATTGGCGCGCATCTGCCCGTCATTGGCAGCCATTGCCACGGCACTGCCGCCCAGCAACAGGGCGGCGGCCAGTCCTTTAAGGGAAACGCTCATGGTCAGCCTCGGCCGCGACGGCCAAAGAAGAAGGAAGCGATGAACATCACCAGGAATACGACAAAGAGAATCTTGGCGATGCCCGTGGCGGTGCCTGCGATACCACCGAAGCCCAGTACGGCGGCGATGATGGCAATGATCAGGAAGGTAATTGCCCAGCTCAACATGGTGATTCTCCTTACACTTTTCTATTTAGTTAGGGTCTGGCGGTTGATGGTTCCGGTGCGACAGACGACCGGTCCATCGGGGTTAAAACACCCAGCGCTCCTGACGGGGCAGGTCGGCCACAGGCTGGGCCTGGTCGACGTCCATCATGCGCATCGAAGCGGCTGCTTCTTTCATGCTCGTGCTGCTGACGGCGCTGAAATGGGTTTGGGGAGCACGTTGAATCGACACATGCGGCGTTTCGGGCTGTTGGCTTTCTTGCCAAAGCATCCACTGCTGACCGACGACGAGCGTGATCAGCAGCGCCAGCGCGGCCCACAAGCCCTGTTGGATATGCAGGGAAGTCATGCGAAACGAGGCGGCACTTTGACGATTCATCCTGAAATTCCTCCCAGCCGGGTGTCGTGATCGGGTTACGGCGCTGGAACGCCATGTTGTTCGAGATATTGCAGACGTCATGCCAGAATTTTTAAACGAATAAAATCGTTTAAAATCAATAAGTTATGAAATGTAGAAAAGAGGCTAGAGGCGCATCCTGCACGATGGCCCCGGCGGGAGTCGTGCGTATTGCACGAACGGAAGAGGGGAGGCGTTAGATTCTTTTTGAATTGCCCGTCGCAAACCGCTGTCGGAATGAGCGAGCCGAGCCCCTCGAAACCGGCGAAACGGAAAAAAACGGACTCAAATCAATCTTTTAGCCAACTGACGTCCACAGGGTCCCTCTCGGTGGGTAATATTCCCTCGGAAACGACCATGCAACTTGCCCGATTTTTCTGACACTAACCATCATCATTCATTAAGGAGCGTAGGAAAAATGGAATCCGCCACTGAGCACCAAGGCCGCATTCTGCTGGTAGACGACGAGTCTGCCATCCTGCGTACCTTCCGTTATT
The DNA here is from genome assembly GCA_001023535.1 of Pseudomonas chlororaphis. Taxonomy (NCBI): domain Bacteria; kingdom Pseudomonadati; phylum Pseudomonadota; class Gammaproteobacteria; order Pseudomonadales; family Pseudomonadaceae; genus Pseudomonas; species Pseudomonas chlororaphis. The sequence goes on along the minus strand of CP011020.1, from coordinate 6,250,601 downwards.
GCCTGGAAGACGAGGGCTACACCGTCGCCACCGCCAACAGTGCGGCCCAGGCCGATGCGCTGCTGCAACGCCAGGTGTTCGACCTGTGCTTCCTCGACCTGCGCCTGGGGGAAGACAACGGTCTGGATGTGTTGGCCCAGATGCGTATCCAGGCACCGTGGATGCGGGTGGTGATCGTCACGGCCCACTCGGCGGTCGACACGGCCGTGGACGCGATTCAGGCCGGGGCCGCCGATTATCTGGTCAAGCCCTGCAGCCCGGACCAATTGCGCCTGGCGACCGCCAAGCAGTTGGAAGTGCGCCAGTTGTCGGCCCGCCTTGAAGCCCTCGAAGGGGAGGTGCGCAAGCCCAAGGACGGCCTCGACTCCCATAGCCCGGCGATGAAGGTGGTGCTGGAGACCGCTCGCCAGGTGGCCAGCACCGACGCCAACATCCTGATTCTCGGTGAATCCGGCACCGGTAAAGGCGAGCTGGCCCGGGCGATCCACGGTTGGAGCAAGCGCGCGAAGAAATCCTGCGTCACCATCAACTGCCCGTCCCTGACCGCCGAGTTGATGGAAAGCGAGTTGTTCGGCCACAGCCGTGGGGCGTTCACCGGGGCCAGCGAAAGCACCCTGGGACGAGTCAACCAGGCGGACGGTGGTACGCTGTTTCTCGACGAGATCGGCGATTTTCCCCTGACATTGCAACCCAAGTTGTTGCGCTTCATCCAGGATAAGGAATACGAACGGGTTGGCGATCCGGTGACCCGTCGCGCCGATGTGCGGATTCTGGCGGCCACCAACCTGAACCTTGAAGACATGGTGCGCGACGGGCGTTTCCGCGAAGACCTGCTCTATCGCCTGAACGTCATTACCTTGCACCTGCCGCCGCTGCGCGAGCGCGCCGAAGACATCCTGACCCTCGCCGATCGCTTCCTGGCGCGCTTCGTCAAGGAATATGCACGCCCGGCCCGGGGCTTCAGCGACGAAGCCCGCGAAGCGCTGCTTGGCTATCGCTGGCCTGGCAACATCCGCGAACTGCGCAACGTGGTCGAGCGCGCCAGCATCATCTGCCCACAGGAAAAAGTCGAAATCAGCCACCTGGGCATGGCCGAGCAACCAGTCAACAATGCCCCTCGCATCGGCGCGCCGCTCAGCCTCGATGAATTGGAAAAGGCGCACATCGGTGCGGTGCTGGCCACCGCCGACACCCTGGACCAAGCCGCTAAGACCCTGGGTATCGACGCCTCCACGCTGTACCGCAAACGCAAGCAGTACAACCTGTGAGCGACACCCTATGAAACTGGCGATGAAGCTGCGTACACGGCTGTTCCTCAGCATCTCGGCGCTCATTACGGTGGCGCTGCTGGGGTTGGTGCTGGGCCTGGTCAGCGTGATGCAGATGGCCCATACCCAGGAGCAATCGGTACGCAACAACTTCATCCTGCTGGACCTGGGGCTCAAGCTGCGCCAGACCCTGGGCGACCAGTTGATGATCATGCTCGACGACAAGCCCGACCTGGCCGCCCTGGAGGTGTCCAAGAAACAGTACCTGGCGTTGATCGACGAGGGCATCGCCCACGAGCGGAGCCTGGACGAGGTGCCGGACAACTTCAGCAAGGCCAAGGCCGACTACCTCGACTTCTACGAGGCGTTTACCGCCTCTCGCCAGCAACCGAACCCGCTTTCCGCCATTCAGGAACTCACCGACAAATTCAACGTGCTGCGCAACGGCCTGATCGAGAGTTATCGGCAGGCCCTGAACAACATCAGTGAAACCCAGACGCGTGCCCGCGAGCGGGCATTGTTGATCTCCGGGCTGCTGGGGCTGGTGGGGCTGGCGGTGTTGATCATCGGCTTCGTCACCGCCCACGGCATCGCCCGGCGTCTCGGAGCGCCCATCGAGGCGCTGGCCGCGGCCGCGGATGATATCGGCCAGGGCAATTTCGAAGTGACGCTGCCGACGTCTTCCGCCGCCGAGGTCAACCTGCTGACACGGCGCTTCGGCGTCATGGCTCAGGCGTTGCGCGAACACCAGGCCACCAATGTCGATGAGTTGCTCGCCGGCCAGCAGCGCCTGCAAGCGGTGCTCGACAGCATCGATGACGGCCTGCTGATGATCGACCGGCAAGGTCGCCTGGAGCACCTCAACCCGGTCGCCCAGCGGCAACTGGGCTGGGATGAGGAGCGCCTGGGCCAGGGCCTGGGCGAAGCATTGGGTCGCCCGGACCTGGATGACGAGCTGCAACTGGTGCTGCGTGGCGGGACATTGGAGCGTGCGCCCGAGGACCTGAGCATCGAAGTGGACGGCGAGTCGCGGGTACTGACCTACAGTCTCACGCCGGTGAGCCATACCCAAGGCCATATCCTCGGCGCGGTGATGGTGCTGCACGACGTCACCGAGCAACGCGCCTTCGAGCGGGTCCGTAGCGAATTCGTGTTGCGCGCTTCCCATGAACTGCGCACGCCGGTGACCGGCATGCACATGGCCTTCGGCCTGTTGCAGGAGCGTCTGCATTTCCCTGCGGAGTCGCGCGAGGCCGACCTGCTCGACACGGTCACCGAAGAAATGCAGCGGCTGATGCAGCTCATCAATGACCTGCTGAATTTCTCCCGCTACCAGAACGGCCTGCAAAAGCTGACGCTGGCGCCGTGTTCCATCGAAGAGCTGCTGGAAGCGGCCCGGCTGCGGTTCGCCGAGCAGGCCAGTGCCAAGGGCATCGAATTGCTCGTGGCGATCCAGGGCCCGCTGCCACGCCTGCATGCCGACGCCGCGCAGTTGGACCGGGTGCTGGATAACCTGATCGACAATGCCATGCGTCACACCGGCGACCATGGCCAGATTCGCTTGCAGGCCCGCCGTCACGGCGAGCGGGTGATCATCAGTGTCGAAGACAACGGTGAAGGCATTGCCTACGGCCAGCAGGGACGGATCTTCGAACCTTTCGTCCAGGTCGGACGCAAGAAGGGCGGTGCCGGCCTCGGCCTGGCGTTGTGCAAGGAAATCGTTCAGCTCCACGGCGGTCGCATGGGCGTTTACTCCAGACCCGGCCAAGGCACGCAGTTCTACATGGCGTTGACGGTCTGACGGGCTTCAGGCTTCGTCGTCCAGGCGCCGGCCGAGCAAGCGTCGCCCGCGGGTAATCAGCTCGATCAACTGCACCGCACTGAGTGCATGGGCAAACAGCCAACCCTGACCGAACTTCACGCCCTCGCTGCTCAAGTACGAGGCTTGGGCTTCGTGCTCGATGCCTTCGGCGATCACCTTGAGCTGCAACGCGTGGGCCATGCGGATGATGTGCGGGGCGACACCGCTGCTGGCGGCATCGTGGCCCAAGGCATCGATGAAGGCTTTGTCGATTTTCAAGCAATCCACCGGCAAGGTTTGCAGGTACGCCAGGCTGCAATAGCCGGTGCCGAAGTCGTCGATCAGCACTTGATGCCCGTTGTCGCGTAACGACTGCAGGTTGTCCCGGGCCACCAGCACATCGATCAACCCGCGCTCAGTCACCTCGAAGGCAATCTGCCGGGCCGAGACCCGGTGCAGCGCCAGCAGGCGGGCGATCACTTCGCCGATTCGCGGCACCATCACGTCGCAGGCCGCCAGGTTGACCGAGATGTACAACTGCGGATTGGCCCGCAGCAACTGGCCCAGCTGATCGAACAGTCGTTGCAGCACGAAATCGGTGATCTGGCGGATCTGCCCGGTGTCTTCGGCCATCGGGATAAACAAGTCCGGGCTGGTCAGGGTGCCATCCGGCCGGCGCCAGCGCAGCAGGGCTTCGGCGCCGACGCAATTGCGGCTGTTGAGGTCGAAGATGGGTTGGTACAACACCTGCAATTCACCGCGCCGTATTGCGCCGTGCAGCTCGGCGTCCATGGACTGTCGCTGGCGGGCCAGCAGCAAGACCTGGACGCCGATGCCCAGCCCTAGCAGCAGGCTGATAGGCAACATCCACCAGGCGTTGGATGGCATGTTGAAACCCTTGCGCGGGGCGATCAGCACCAACTGGTATTCCGGGTTGTCGGTCGGCATTCGGTAGATCAGCCGGGTTTGCGTCACTTGCAAGGCGTTGCGGCCTTTCGGCGGCCAGGGCTCCGTGGGCGGCCAATGCTGGTTGGTGCCCAGCACTGGAATGGCCCGCTTGCCGTGATCCAGGACCACCAACAGGCTTCCGCCCGGCGGCAGATCGACCACATCGGTCAAATGCCCGCGAGAGGTGGCCACCCGAAAATTACCGCGCCCCAGCATCAGTGCCGCGCGGTCTTCGTCAGGTTCGGTGGTGGTGTTGAGCCAGTAGCTGTAGGTCGGACCGCGCAGGTCGGGCAGGCGGGTTACCGACAATCCGCTCTGGAGAGGCCGGTTCGAACACGCGCCGGCGCCGTCGACATACACCGCTTCATAAACGAAGCGGTAATTGAAGCTCACCTGCCGCAAGGTCGCGATCATGTCATCGCTACAGCCCCGCAGCGGCTGGTTCTGCAGGTCATCGAGGCCTTCACGCAATTGCCCGAAAAGTTGTTCCAGCCGTTGCAGGAAGCGCTCGCCCTGGGCGTTCATCTGGTCGCTTTCACGCTGCTGGATCTGCTGAACGACCACAAACAGACTTCCGGCCAGCAACAGCAGCGTACTCAGGGCAGCCGCCATCGTCGCCAAGAAAAGAGGGCGATGGAGCCAGCTCTGCAAGGTTTCGCGGGCAGCCGTCATCATGGGTAATCCTAAAGGTCCCAATGAGTTATAGCTGCTGTTTGGGATTTGGCCCTGTTCGTCAGACGGGCGTCATTATTTTGTCTGGTTGAGCACCTGCAAGATCGCCGCGCTTTGCGCGTCGGGCACGCCATCGAAGCGGGTCGGCCGGTAGTGCATCTGGAACGCGGCCAGCACGTGGTGAGTGGCCACGTCCCATTCGCCGGTCTGGGGCGTCGGGTAGCCCAGGCGCGCCAATTCGGCCTGGAACCAGCTGGCGCTGGGCAGTTGTGCGGCGAAGACGACCTGTTGGCGCGCGACGGCCTGTTCGTCAGGCCAGAGGCCCAGGCCTGCCTGGGCCAGGCGCTTCCAAGGGAACAGCGGGCCCGGATCCAGCTTGCGCAGGGGCGCGATGTCGCTGTGGCCGATGATGGCGCGTGGGTTGATGCCATTGCGTTGGATGATGTCCTTGAGCAACACGATCAAGGCCTGCACCTGGGCTTCGCTGTAGGGGTACCACAGGCGACCGGTAGGGGTGTCGACATAACCGGGGTTGACGATTTCGATGCCGATGGAGCTGGAGTTGAGCCAGGTGCGGCCTTCCCACTCGCTTTCCCCGGCATGCCAGGCCCGACGGTTTTCATCCACCAACTGATAGACGGTGGCGTTCTTATCGTCGCCGACCAGGTAGTGGGCGCTGACTTCGCCATGGGTCAGCAGGGCCAGGGAGCGTTCCAGGGAGGCCGAGGTGTAATGCACCACTACGAATTGGATGCGGCTGTCGTGATTGACCGATGGATGGCTGGTGTCGAGCCGAGGGCCGCTGGCGCAGCCGGCCAGGAGGAGCAGGGAAATGATGAACGGAGCGAATTTCATGGCAGGAGACGTTACACGTTGAAATTAATGCAACAGTGTAACGTATCGTTGCGCGATGAGCCGGGCCCGGCCGCAGATTAAACAAATTGGAACAATTGCCTTCAGCCCAGCTCCACCCGGTTACGTCCGGCGCTTTTCGCCCGGTACAGCGCTTGATCGGCTCTTTTAAGCACAGAATCGCTGTGTTCTCCGGGTTTGAACGCCGTCAGCCCCATGGACACCGTCACCGTGACAGGCTCGCCCTTGAAGTGGAATGGGCAGGCTTCGATGGCAGCACGCAGGGCCTCGGCCAACTGGGTCCCGGCTGTCAGGGGCGTGTCGGGCACCAACAGGACGAATTCCTCGCCGCCGAAACGGGCGATGAAATCGCTGCTGCGCAGGCGTTTGCGCAAAACCGAGGCAATCAGTTTCAGCACCCGGTCACCGGCCAGGTGGCCATAGTTGTCGTTGATCCGCTTGAAGTGGTCGAGGTCGAGCATGGCCAGCAACAAGCTGTTGCCGTGCTGTTGCCACTCGGCCACTTCCTTTTCAAGACGCTCGCTCCACGCTGCACGGTTGGGCAACCCGGTGAGTGGATCGATCAGCGCCTTGAGCCGCTGCTCTTCCAGATTCTCGCGAACGATCAGGGCATCCTGTTCCATCAGCGCTACGCGCTCGGCGAGGCTTTTCAGGCGCGCCGAGACTTCCTGTTCACGCTGCTCGCGTTGCTTTTGGTGCTGGTCCATCGTCCCCAGCAGGCCTTCCAGGTGGTTCTCAAGCACCTGCTTGAGGCTTTCCAGGTCATCGGCCTGCTGGACGCTGCTTTGCAGGCCATCGACGTGCTCGCGAATCTGGATGTCCATGTCCCGGGAGACCGAGAGATTTTCCGCATGGTCTTCGCTGGCGGCCAGCAAGCTGTTCTGGAACGCCTCCAGCCGATCGTTGAGGCGCTGCAGGTAGGCTTCGAATTCGTGCTGGCCGCTGTCGGTGATCGCCAGCATGAGCACCGCCAGATCGTCGAGAATCGGCAGTAACTCGTACCAGTTCAAACCATTTTGCAGCTTCTCACGCATTGCCTCGGCTTGCGGGCGGTGCCGCTCGGGCAGTGTCAGGTCACCCAGCAGGCCCAGCAAGGTGTCTTCAATGTGCCGGGCCACCGAGCTGTAGGACGGTTCCGGGGAGTCGGGCAGGGCGTATTGGGCATCGGCCGCCTCGACAGCGGCCTCGGCGGCGTTGGCCTCTGATTCTGGCTCTGTCGCAGGAAGAGGCGCTGGCGTCTGCGGCAGCAGCTCATCGGGGTTTGCAGGCGTCGCTTGCGGGGTAGGCGGTTCAACGGTGGCCGGCTCGGTGGTGTCGTCCGGTTCGCTGGCCGGCTGCGCCTCTTCGGGTGCTGGCGCCGGAACAGGGGGCGCGGCAGGCGCCACGGGGTCAGCTTCCGGCGCAGCGACGGTTGCCGGTTCAGGCCGTACTTGAGCGGCAGGCGCGGGCTCTGCCGAGGGCGCTGGTTCCGAGGTCGGTGTGGGTGCGGGCTGCGGTTCCGAATCCGGCTCGACAGGTGCTATATCGGTCGCGCGGCGCTGCGGCGTGGGTGCGGCCTGCGCGACGGGTGCCGCGTCGACCTGGGCAGGCTCTTGCGGCGCATCCTCGTGGCCCTGGCCGCCAAACAGCCGCTGCAGCAGGCCGGGACGATGGGCTTCGGCAGGGGGTTCCAGCGCGCTCAGGGCCTGGCCTTGCAAGGTGCTCAGCTCGCTCAGCAACAGCGGGATCTCTCGGGTCTGGCCGACCCGGTCGTCCAGTCGCTTGGAAAATTTCTTCAGGGGCCGGCTGACGTCCTTGGGCAGCGGCAGGGTCTGCAACTGCGCCACCAGGGCCGTCAGTGCGGCGCTCATCTGCTCGACCCGGGTCTCGCGGCGCTGTTCGGAGTCGAGTACGGCTTTCTCCAGGCGCGGCAGCAGGGTGGCAAGGGCCGCATCCATGTCATCGGTGCGGATCGCCTCACGCATTTCCTTCATGCATTCGTCGACCGCCCGGTCCGAGCCTTCGGCGGCCAAGGTGCTGCGGACCAGGCCGCGACGCAGCAAGTCGAGCCGGGCATCCCAGCGGCGCTCAAGCTTTTCCTGCTGTTCGAGACTCTTGAGGTACTTCTCTCTCCAGCGTTCGGCGTCGTCGCTCATTCATCGGATCCGCGAGGGGCCGGACTTAACGCAGGGAAGGCGTCGGCCGTGAGCGAACCCGGCAAACGAATCTCGACCGCGACCGGCAGGTGATCGGAAATGGGTTGGGCCAGCACCTCGACGCGTTCGAGGGTCAGGGTGGGGCTCAACAGGATATGGTCCAGGCAGCGCTGGGGGCGCCAACTGGGAAAGGTCGCTTGCAGTTGCGGCGCAAGCAGGCCGAGATCGCGCAGGGGCGAGGTTTGCAGCAGGTCGCTGGCGTGGGTGTTCATGTCCCCCATCAGCACCTGGTGCTTGTAACCGCCGATCAGCTCGCGGATGTAGGCCAGTTGCATCGTCCGGGTACGTGCGCCGAGGGCCAGGTGCATCATCACCACGATGAGCGCCTCCGGGCCTTCGCCGAACCGCGCCAGGATCGCCCCGCGCCCTTTGGGGCCAGGCAGCGGATGGTCTTCGATCGCCCACGGTCGCAGGCGACTCAGCACGCCATTGCTGTGCTGGCCGAAACGTCCGAGGTTGCGATTGAGTTGTTGGTACCAGTAGGGGAAGGCACCCAGTTGCGCCAGGTGTTCCACCTGGTTGACGTAGCCGGACCTCAAGCTGCCGCCATCGGCCTCTTGCAAGGCCACCAGGTCGAAATCCTTGAGCAGGTCGCCGATTTTCTGCAGGTTACCGGCGCGCCCGGTGTGGGGCAGCAGATGTTGCCAGCCGCGGGTCAAGTAATGCCGATAGCGCTCGGTGCTGATGCCGACCTGGATGTTGAAGCTCAGCAGTCGCAGGCGGCTGTCGGCGGGCAGGCCCGTGGAGGCGACATGATGTTCGTTGACCCGCGGTTCATGCAGGCCAACGAGGCGTTCGGTACTCCAGCGGGCCATGGGCGTGGGCCGCGCTTAGTTGGCAACTGCCTTGGTCGTCGCCCGTTCCTTGGCGATCAACTGGTCGGCCAGTTGCAAGGCTTGTTCCGCACCGCCGGCAGAGCCGATGTCGAAGCGATACTTGCCGTTGACGATCATGGTCGGTACGCCGGTGATCTCGTACTTCTTGGCCAGCTCCTTGGCTTTGACGATCTGGCCCTTGACGGCGAAGGAGTCGAAGGTCGCCAGGAATTTATCCTTGTCTACGCCCTGGGTTGCCAGGAAGTCGGCCATGTCATTCTTGTCGGTGAGTTTTTTGTGTTCTTTCTGGATCGCGTTGAAGACCGCCGCGTGAACCTGGTGCTCGACGCCCATGGCTTCAAGGGTCAGGAACATCTGGCCGTGGGCGTCCCATGGGCCGCCGAACATGGCCGGAATGCGAACGAAGTTGACGTCCTTGGGCAGCTTCTCGACCCATGGGTTGATGACTGGCTCGAATGCGTAGCAATGCGGGCAGCCGTACCAGAACAGCTCAACCACTTCGATCTTGCCAGGCGCTGACACCGGAACCGGGTTAGTCAATTCAACGTAAGGGGCCTTCGCCTCGTCGGCGGTGGCTTGGGCTGCCATGCCGAACAGGCTGGCGACGACGAGCGCGGCGCTGGTGATCAGATTACGCATGCTTTACTCCTGGACAATAAGGGGGCCTCGCGAGGTGTGTTTCTCAGACAGACCTTGGCGGGTTCAGTTTCGCTAGTGTAACGGCAGCGGCCACAAAAAAGGGCGGCCAAAGCCACCCTTTTGATGCTTGCATCGACAGATTAATCGAGCGTTAACGTTACAAGCGGTGTACGCCCCTCGTAACGTCGCCCGAGGACCTTAGTGCAGGCCCTGGATGTAGCTGGCGACGGCGGCGATGTCTTCGTCGCTCAACTTGCGAGCGATGGTACGCATGGTCATCGCGTCGCCGTCGTTGGCGCGGCCGGCTTCTTCCTTGCGGAAGTCGGTCAGCTGCTTGGCAACGTACTGGGCATGCTGGCCACCCAGGTGTGGGAAGCCGGCAGCGGCGTTGCCGGCGCCGTTAGGCGAATGGCAGCCGGTGCAGGCTGGCAGGCCCTTTTCCAGGTCGCCGCCGCGGAACAGCTTCTCGCCACGGGCCACGAGTTTTGGATCGGCTGCCCCGACGCTGCCTTTCTGGCTGGCGAAGTAGGCCGAGATGTCCGCCAGGTCCTGATCGCTCAGGTTGGTCAGCAAGCCGGTCATCTCCAGCACCGTGCGCTTGCCGGACTTGATGTCGTGCAGTTGCTTGTTCAGGTAACGCTCGCCCTGGCCCGCCAGTTTCGGAAAGTTGGGCGCCATGCTATTGCCATCTGGACCATGGCAGGCCCCGCATACCGCCGCTTTCGCCTGACCGGCAGCGGCATCGCCAGCGGCGTGGGCTACACCGGTCATCCCCAAGGTCAACAGCAGACTCACGATCAGTTTGTTCATCAGCTAATCCAACTACGGCTAAGGGTTAAAGAGTTATGGACCGGGATCACTCGCTCATCCACTGGATGATTGCTCGGTAATCCTCGGCACTGCAGTCCATGCACAAACCACGCGGCGGCATCGCCTTGAAACCCTGGGTCACGTGTTGCACCAGCGTCTCCATACCTTTCGCCAACCTCGGCGTCCAAGCTTCCTGGTCGCCCTTGCGGGGCGCTGTGGGGAGTTGGCCGGAATGACAGGCACCACAAACACGGTTGTACACAGCTTCCGGATCCTGTGTAGCCTGAGCGCTGTAAAGCGGCATCAAGACACCGGCAGCTAGCAGCCATTTCGTCATAAAACGACCTTTTCAGGGTTGAGAGCGAGCTGCGTTCTAGTGCGCAATTTCGGTCGATCGCTCCCGTGAGCTTCATCCTACGCTGGGACAAAGCGCACACAAAATCTGCGGCATTATATACTGGCGTCACTGAAACGGAAACGACACAGCTTGCCGCGTCCATTCCCGACGCCGCTCACATCGGAAATCCCATGCAACTGAAGAACCCCATCCTTGGCCTGTGCCAACAGTCCACCTTCATGCTCAGCGCCGCCAAAGTCGACCAGTGCCCTGACGACGAAGGCTTTGAAGTGGCCTTTGCCGGGCGTTCCAACGCCGGCAAGTCCAGCGCGCTGAACACCCTGACCCATGCGAGCCTGGCACGCACCTCGAAAACCCCAGGTCGCACGCAGCTCTTGAACTTCTTCAAGCTAGACGATGAACGCCGTTTGGTCGACCTGCCTGGTTACGGCTACGCCAAGGTGCCGATTCCGCTCAAGCAACACTGGCAGCGCCACCTGGAAGCCTACCTGGGCAGCCGCGAGAGTCTGAAGGGTTTGATTCTGATGATGGACATCCGCCATCCGATGACCGACTTCGACCTGCTAATGCTGGACTGGGCCGTGGCCAGCGGCATGCCGATGCACATCCTGCTGACCAAGGCGGACAAGCTCACCTACGGCGCGGCCAAGAACACCTTGCTCAAGGTGCAGTCGGAAATCCGCAAAGGCTGGGGCGACGCGGTCACCATCCAGCTGTTCTCGGCGCCCAAGCGCATGGGCCTGGAAGAGGCCTATACCGTGCTGGCCGACTGGATGGAACTGGCGGACAAGGGCAGCGAAGCGGCCGAATAAGCCAAATCGCAGGCAAAAAAAACCCCGGACTTCGTATGGGGAGGGGGAAGTTCGGGGTCCAAGTTCCGGACCGCTAGGGCGGGGTCCAGATATCTGCCAACACTTAACACAACATAGGAGCATTGAAGGGCTTCACCAGCCATTCAAAATCTCTGAGTGGCAATTCACGGGTTTAGTTCAGATTATTTTTGGAAATAACCGTAGGGCTTTTCCGAACTTAAACGTTTTTGCCGGTTGCGCAGTGCTTTCTGTGGCGAGGGAGCTTGCTCCCGCTTGAGCGCGAAGCGCTCACAAAATGTTGGGGGCGGCTGCGCCACCCAGCGGGAGCAAGCTCCCTCGCCACAGGCTGTTCTAGCGCCACCGGCAGACCTATCAGTGCGCCTCGTCCCAGTTATTACCCACGCCCACTTCCACCAGCAGCGGCACATCCAGCGTGGCGGCGGCGCTCATGTGCTGGCGAATTTCAGTGCTGACCTGGTCGACCAGGTCTTCGCGCACTTCCAGCACCAATTCATCGTGCACCTGCAGGATGACCCGGGCGTCCAGCCCTGAGTTCGACAACCAGCGGTCCACGGCCACCATGGCCTTCTTGATGATATCGGCGGCGGTGCCTTGCATCGGCGCGTTGATCGCCGTGCGCTCGGCGCCTTTGCGCAGGGCCGGGTTCTTCGCGTTGATGTCCGGCAGGTACAGCCGGCGGCCGAAAATGGTTTCGACGAAACCCTGCTCGGCCGCCTGGGCGCGGGTGCGCTCCATGTACTGCAACACCCCGGGGTAGCGGGCGAAATAGCGGTCGATGTAGGCCTGGGATTGCTTGCGGTCCACGCCGATCTGTTTGGCGAGGCCGAATGCGCTCATGCCGTAGATCAAGCCGAAGTTGATCGCCTTGGCGCTGCGACGCTGGTCATGGCTGACGGCTTCCAGCTCGACGCCGAATACTTCGGCGGCCGTGGCCCGGTGCACATCCAGATTGTTGCGGAACGCATGAAGCAGGCCTTCGTCCTTGGCCAGGTGCGCCATGATCCGCAGTTCGATCTGCGAGTAGTCCGCTGCCAGCAGCTTGTAGCCTTTGGGCGCGATGAACGCCTGGCGAATCCGGCGGCCTTCGGCGGTCCGGATCGGAATGTTCTGCAGGTTCGGGTCGATGGACGACAAACGCCCGGTCGCCGCGACGGCTTGTTGATAGTTGGTGTGCACGCGCCCGGTGCGGCTGTTGATCTGCTCTGGCAGGCGGTCGGTGTAGGTGCTCTTGAGCTTGCTCAACGAACGGTACTGCATCAGCACCTTGGGCAGCGGGTAATCCTGCTCGGCCAGTTCGGCGAGCACGGCTTCGGCGGTGGACGCCTGGCCCTTGGCGGTTTTGCTGAGCACCGGCAAGCCGAGTTTTTCGTACAGGATCACGCCCAGTTGCTTCGGCGAGCCGAGGTTGAATTCCTCGCCGGCGATGGCAAACGCCTCACGCTCCAGTGCCACCAGCTTCTCGCCCAACTCAACGCTCTGTACACCCAGCAGGTTCGCATCCACCAGCGCGCCCTGGCGTTCGATGCGCGCCAGGACCGGCATCAGCGGCATTTCGATGTCATTCAACACCGTGCCCAGGCTCGGCGTGGCGGCGAGTTTCTCCTGCAAGGCCTGGTGCAGACGCAAAGTCACGTCGGCCCCTTCGGCGGCGTACGGGCCGGCCAGTTCCAGGGCGATCTGGTCGAAGCTCAGTTGCTTGACCCCCTTGCCCGCGATGTCCTGGAAATCGGTCTTGCTCTGGCCCAGGTACTTGAGCGCCAGGCTGTCCATGTCATGGCGAGTCGCCGTGGAATCCAACACGTAGGATTCGAGCATGGTGTCGAAGGCGATACCCTGGACGAAGATGCCGTTGTTCTGGTCCCCGCCGATGGCGCAGTTCGCCAGGATGTTGGTTTCGAACTTGGCGTGCTGGCCGATCTTGAGCTTGTTGGGGTCTTCCAGCAGCGGCTTTAGGGTCTTGAGTACGGTGTCGCGGTCCAACTGCTCGGGCACGCCCATGTAGGAATGGGTCAACGGAATGTAGGCCGCTTCAAACGGCGCCACCGCGAACGACAAACCGACCAGTTGCGAATGCTGGGCGTCGTTGCCGTTGGTTTCGGTGACGAACGCGAACAGCGGCGCCTTGTTCAGCTTGTCGAGCAACGCCTCGAACTGCGCCTGTTCAAGAATGATCTCGTACTGGGCCTCGGCGGCGCCGGGCTGTTCGTCGCTGACTTCGACGATCTCCTGGCCAGCGCGCTTGGCGTCCCGCTGGTTTTCCTCGAACCAGCTCTTGAACTCCAGCAGGGTGTAGAGCTCGGCGAGTTTCTCGTGGTCCGGTTCGCCCATCTGCAGGTCGTCCAGGCCAACGTCCAACGGCACGTCGGTCTTGATGGTTGCCAGCTCGTAGGACAGGAACGCCATTTCCTTGTGCTCTTCCAGCTTGGCGGGCAGGGTCTTGGCGCCGCGGATCGGCAAGGTGGCGACGATGTCCAGTTGTGCGTACAGCTCGGTCAGGCCGCCGTTGACGCCCACCAGCAGGCCGGACGCGGTTTTCGGGCCGATGCCCGGCACGCCCGGGATGTTGTCGGAGGAATCGCCCATCAACGCCAGGTAATCGATGATCTGCTCCGGAGCGACGCCAAATTTCTCCTTAACGCCAGCCACGTCCAGTGCGCTACCGGTCATCGTATTGACCAAGGTAATGTGCCCATCGACCAACTGCGCCATGTCTTTGTCGCCGGTGGAGATCACCACCGGGCGATTGGCCGCCGCGCTGCTGCGGGCCAGGGTACCGATCACGTCATCGGCCTCGACGTTGTCCACGCAAAGCAGCGGGAAGCCCAGGGCCTTGACGCTGGCATGCAGCGGCTCGATTTGCACGCGCATGTCGTCGGGCATGCTCGGGCGGTTGGCCTTGTATTCGGCGTACAGCGCATCGCGAAACGTCCCGCCCTTGGCGTCGAACACCACGGCGAACGGGCTGTCCGGATACTGCTTGCGCAGGCTCTTGAGCATGTTCAGCACGCCCTTGACCGCACCGGTGGGCAGGCCTTTGGAGGTGGTCAGCGGTGGCAGCGCGTGGAAGGCGCGGTACAGATATGAAGAACCGTCCACCAGGACGAGGGGGGCTTGGCTCATGAGCACGATCAACCTTTTCGGCGGGTCCGGGGCTAGAATAGCGGGACCGTTGACGACAAAGGGACAAGGTTATCATGCGCACACTCAATCGCCTGTTACTGGCTGGCTTGTTTGCAACCGTTCCATTGGCCGTCATGGCCGCGGACGATGCCCCAACGCCAGAGCCGGAAGTTACCATCCGCACGGAAGGGGACAAGGTCATCCAGGAGTACCGCCAAAACGGTTTCCTGTACGCGATCAAGGTTACGCCCAAAGGCGCACCGCCGTATTTCCTGGTGCGCGCCGACGGGACAGATGCAAACTTCATCCGCTCGGACCAGCCGGACATGTTGATTCCGTCCTGGAAAATCTTCGAGTGGAAGTAGTTGCCTAACTTTAATCGGCGCCGCTGCACCGCGGCGCCAGAACTGAGCAGTTTTTAACCATGTCTGTGTTTACCCCCTTGGCCCGGCCCGAGCTGGAAACCTTTCTCGCCCCTTATGGGCTCGGCCGCCTGCTTGATTTCCAGGGGATTGCCGCCGGTAGCGAAAACACCAATTTCTTTATCAGCCTGGAGCGGGGCGAGTTCGTCCTGACCCTGGTTGAACGCGGCCCGGTGCAGGAAATGCCGTTCTTCATCGAACTGCTCGACGTGCTGCACGACGCCGACCTGCCGGTGCCGTACGCCTTGCGCACCACCGACGGCGTCGCGCTGCGGGAACTGGCAGGCAAACCGGCGCTGCTGCAACCGCGCCTGGCGGGTAAGCACATCAAACAGGCCAATGCCCAGCATTGCGCCCAGGTCGGCGAATTGCTGGCGCACCTGCACCTGGCCACCCGTGACAACATGATCAAGCGCAAGACCGACCGCGGCCTGGACTGGATGCAGGAAGAGGGCGCCAAACTGCTGTCGCACCTCGACGCCGAGGCCCGCCGGTTGCTGGAAGCCGCGCTGGAAGAAATCGCTCAGCAAAAGGTCGGCATCCTGGCGCTGCCTCGCGCCAACATCCACGCTGACCTGTTCCGCGATAATGCGATGTTCGAAGGCACCCACCTGACCGGCTTGATCGACTTCTACAACGCCTGTTCCGGGCCGATGTTGTATGACGTGGCCATTGCCCTGAACGACTGGTGTTCGGACGACGACGGCGTGCTCGACGGCCCACGGGCGCGAGCCTTGCTGGGCGCCTACGCGGCACTGCGACCGTTCACCGCCGCCGAGGCCGACCTCTGGCCGACCCTGCTGCGCGTGGCGTGCGTGCGCTTCTGGCTGTCGCGCTTGATCGCCGCCGAATCCTTCGCCGGGCAGGATGTGCTGATCCACGACCCGATGGAGTTTCAGCAGCGGTTGGCGCAGCGGCAGGCGGTTCGTGTGATGCTGCCGTTTGCGCTGTAGGCAGATGGGGCATCTGCTTTAATCGACTGGGCCTTGGAGCATTCAAGGCCTGTAGGTCGAGGGATGCTTCGAGTCAGATCATGGAGTCGACATCCAGCGCATAGGGTTTGCCAATGGAGTAGCCATGGGCATTTCTGAGCCCATCACCTTCGGCGTCCCGGGTCGGTGTAGGTGCCCATTGCACCATCCGCCGGTTCTGCGGGTGCGCCTGCCAACGGGTCAAACTTTGCGCCAACTGTTCGGGGCGCTCCGACACGCTGCCGTACACGTCTCTTTCACTGACCGAGGCGGTGCGTAAAGTCGCCAGGCGAGCGTGCGTGGTGCGTAGTTTGTCGATCTCGTGGGTAAGTGCGTCGTTAATGGGAATGTGGCTGCGCCCGTTGGGAGCACCCTGTTCCATCGCACGGGTTTCGCTGCGCAGTTGCTGGGTAATCCGTGCCAATGCGTTGGCCACCCATTCATATTCTCGCTTTGTCACCAATGTGTCTCCGGCTGCTTGCGCTTGCTGCCAGCGACGCAGCGTTGCCCAGCACGCGGGAATGTAGCCCGGGACCATGAAGTGATTGCCGGTATGGACCAGTTGAGCCAGTAACGACGGGCGATCCGGCAAACCATGGCGGTGCTGTAAGGCCACCTGGCAGGCGGCTTGCTGGGTGATGGTGTCGCAACTGGGGGTCCATAGGATCGAGGACTTTTCCTGGCGACCGAATTCAACCGGTAGGAAATGTCGCAAGGTGCCGTGGTGCGCGTAGTTTTCGCCTGTCCAGTTGGTGATGCCCGCCACGAACACCGAAAGTCCAACCGGTACGTTGACGAAAGTCAGTGCTGCACCTGTGCCATAAACGCCTGCCCGGGTGTTCATCCAGCTTCCGGGAACGCTGGGTATCGGGTCGTTGTGGTTGACCATGCGGTGGTGCGCAAGGGGCTCGGCATTTTTTGTGAAGGTGGCATCAGCCGCACGGGGTGCGCCGTAAGTGTAGAGCTGGATGCGGTAGTCAAAGCCTGCTCGGCGACGCAGCATTTCAGAAAGTAACAGGGCTACGGCACCGCCCAGGCTATGACCGCAAATCAATAGCTGTTGCCCGGTATGGAACCGGTCCAGATAACTTGTCACAAAGGCCGCCGCTTTTTTGGCCGCGCCATAGAATCCGCGATGTACTTGGCCATCACCCTCTTCAAATGGCACTTGAAGTGCATCGGCATCGCGCAAACCGTCAGCGAGCATTTCCGATGTACCGCGCACGGCAATCAGGATCACTTCGTCATGGTGGGTAATGAACGCTTGAGTATCAGTAGCTTCCTTGCCGAGCGTACGATCATCCAGAAAATGGACCTTGGCAGGGTGCTCCTGCTCTTCACCCAGTTTTGGGTCGTTCACCGCATAGAGTTCGATGTCGAACGGCACGATCTCCAGGCGTTTGGAGTAGGGAACATCTTCGTACAGCGGGTAGTAGCAGGGTTCTGGTTGCTCTGGGCCTAGCTTCCAGAGCTCCTCGGATTTGGCCAGGCCATCCGCGAACCAGTTGCCGACGCTGGGTTGGAGAGTGAAGCTTATCGGCGTGTTTATCGGAGGTTGGTCGGGTTTCTGGCCGAAGGGGCAATAGCTCAGTGTCGACATGAGGGCCAACTGATACAGGTTAAGCGCGCAGAATTCAGGAGTCAGTGATAACAAGGGCCGCAGGGCTCGCAACGGGCGCACTTCCAAAACCGTATGTTTTTCCGGCATCAAGGCCACGCCGAATTTGCCATGTTCGCCTAGCAGTCGTGCGGGGCCGCCGCGCAGCGGGTAATGACGATATACCTCGGGAGGCAAGTGAGCGGCGTGTTTGACCAGATGACGTACTTCCACCTGAAAGAAATCGTCCGCACTGGCTTGTGCAGGGTTTTCTCGGGTTCGGGTGGCATTGTTGTTCAGGTGACGGGTTTGTTCGGCACGGACTTGGAGTTCGGTGATTTCCAAGGGGTAGTGATCCCTGCCTTGAAGCGTTAAATAGAGCTCTTCGGGACCTCGATATTTTTGCTCAAAGATCAGGGCAACCGGTCCCGCATGGTGGTCATTGATCCTACCCATGCCGTTGGAGTCCAGGTTGTCCGTGTATTTTTGCCCTTCTGAATCGATTGCGACGTAAGTCAGTCCGGCGTAAGGCTCGCCAGAGCCGAACTCATCGACGAGTTGAAATCCAGTCCATTTTCCCTTCACGGGGCAGCTCAGAATGCGACTGCCCAGCCGGGATTCCAATTCCAATTGCATTGATGTCATGGTTGATGTCCTTATTCACTGCACCCTGGATAGAGGGTGCATTTCTGTCCGTCCGGCATCTGAAAGCCACTGAAGTCCTTGTGGTTTCCTAAACAGAATGCGTATGGATCCTCGAAGCTCTTGCCGAGGCAGCGCTTCCAGCCGTTAGGAAATTTCACCCAGGTGTCGCGCATGTAGGGCCGTTCCTCTTCCGCCAAGTTGATCCTCATCCTGAGCGTCTTGCCCGGTAGTTGATCCAGGGTATAAGCGGAGAACGGGCGACCAACTTGCAGCTCGCCTTGCGCATTGGTTTCCTTGCAGTCGAGGATCTTGACGATGCGACGCCTGGGCCCTGCGGTGCGGAACAGCCACTGGCATTGACCATAAAAGACACTTTCACCCGTTTCGCTGAAAGTGCCCTTGTATTGCGGCTCCAGCTCATCACGTATGGCAACGGTTGCGGCATCCCCGCTGATATCTCCCCAGTCGTCTCCGTAGGCCGAATTGATTTCGAGCTTGATCCTGTAAATCACCAGCTGGCAGCCGCTGACCCTTCGATACAGGGCGATTTTCGAATCTGGCTGGTAATGCTTTCGCCAGTGCAGGTTGTACCCAACTTCGGTATTTCTTCCACCCGGTACAGTGCAGGTTTGTCCTTTGGCAGGGACATATACGGCAATGGCCTGATAAGCAAAGTCAGGTGGCAGATCAGCGGTGAATGTGAAGGTATTGGATGGCTTGTAGATGCAGCCAGCCGTGATCGCCAGGCCCAAGCCAAGAATCGTTATCGGGAGGATCGTCATAGCGGTGCGCCTCCTTGCCAGAAGTCCGCCATCGATCGAACCCGGTCAAAATGCTCGTCGGGATCTTCGCCAGGACGTACGTGCCAGTACGGCGGCATCGGTTCGAGTGTGCGCAGGCGTTGGGTCAGCAAAAATTCCAACTGCCCAGGCGCCTGCCAGTTCCACGTTTCGGCCAGATCGAGTACGGATTGCAACCAGGTATCAGCGGCCTGCTGTTCGGCGAGTTCGGCATAGGCCTGGAGATGCTCGGCCAACAGAATCCGGTGTGCATTGAGCCGGCGGGCCTCCATCGCTTGCGGTCGTGGGAAGGGCACCTCTAACCAAAGCGGTGAGTCTGGCACCGGGTGCTTACCGGGGGCCGGGTTATCGACATTCTTCCAGCGCGTGCCCTGCCAGTAACATACGCTGATTGCTGGCCCGAGATAGGCGGGATAGGCCTCAAGGGGCAGGTGTTCAAGTGCCCGGCTCAATACCCGATTGTCATGAAAGCGATACAACGCCTGATGAGGGCGCGTTCCGACAATCATTCGCTCACGCCAGTGTTCGACCAGCCGGAAGAGGCTTCCCTTGGGCAGGCTGGCCAGCCATCCCCAGTGACTTTCTGGGCGCCTGAGCAGTTCGCTGACGTTCGGGTCGTCAGGTTGATCGAAACCAAAGACAAAGGGGCCGGCATCGTTGAGGTCGCTGGCCTCGGTTTGGCCATAGACGCTTAGGTACTGATCGGGTCGGCTGTTCTTGAGAAAGGCCTGGCGTGCCGGGCCCTCATTTTCCGAGTCCAGGACAACGCACAAACTGTGGCCAAGGTGTTGGTGCTCACTCAACCATTGATGGGGATAGGTTTGAGTCATGCGGCGACGGCTTCCGTACAGCAAATCCCTTCGCGGCAAGTCTCGCAAATCGGACAGAAGTCCAATCCCAGGGCTTTACTGGCGCTCATCAAGGCGCGCTGAGTAGGGGCGAGCGATCGAGGTGACTCTATCGGTGAAACAAGGGGGAGCGTTGTACCGTGCGTGTGTGATGAGGCGGGCGCAGCGGTTAGCGGTGCTCCGCCGATCTGAATTTCACTGCTGCTGTAGATGCCGCCGTGGCCTATGACGATGTGCTGACCTCCAGCATTCAAACTCAGGGTCGTGCCTGCGTGCAGAACCAGATGAGCGCCTGCCTTTATATGCACTTGCTGGCCAGCTTCGACGATCAATGTTTGATCGACGTGGGTATGTCGGTTGGCCGCGTGCAGGTGATCGTCCCCCTCCACCCGGATCGTGCGGTTGGAGGCCGTGGTTCGATGTTCTTCGGCACGTAGCACGGTGGTGCTGTTGCCCATGACGGTTTCCAGCCTTTCGTTGCCCACTTCCAACCGGCTGTCATGTTCAATCTTCTGTTCCATGTCGCGCTGGGCCCGCAGGTAGATCAATTCCTGCCCTTCGCGGTCTTCCAGATGCAGCTCATTGAACCCCTTGCCGCCCGGCGAACTGCGGGAGCGAAGCACCGTGCGCGTCTTGAGTTCGGGCAGGGGGTAGGGCAAAGGGTTACTGCTGTTGGTCAGACATCCGCTGATCAAAGGCTTGTCGGGGTCGCCTTCCATGAAGGTCACCAATACTTCCATCCCCACTCTTGGAATCGTCACGGCGCCGTAACCGTTGCCTGCCCAATTGGACGCGACGCGCAGCCAGCAACTGCTGCCATCGTCCAGAGGATCCGCGCGATCCCAGAAAAACCTGACCTTGACCCGACCGTAATGGTCGCAGTGGATGTCTTCGCCCTTGGGACCGGTAACCACGGCGGTCTGGCTACCCGCTATACAGGGTTTTTGATAGACCCGTCGTGCGCGAAAGATCACATCCCAAGGAGTCGCGACGAAGCGATTGCGATAACCCTGGTCGAAGTCTCCGGCGTGCGTGGAGGGGGCGCCAGCGGCGCCTTCTTCCAAGACTTGCGGCTGCCTGCCTTCGTGATGCACTTCCGTCAGCAGCCATAGATCATTCCATTCCTGGCGAGGATGTTCACTCAGCATCAGGAAGTGTCCGGCCGCCAGCGTGGGCTGACCACTGTGGCCTTCCGCCTGCTGGTAGTCGGCGCGATGGCGTTCCAGGCTGCGCCTGCTCAGCAGTCGACCTCGTTTATCCCGGGTAAAATTGCCGGGATAATCATAGTCCTCCAAGTCTGGTTGGACGCTTTCGTGGTCTGGCTGCCAGTTATTTTCCATTAGAACCGAGGCTTTTTCGAAATCGTAGTCTCGACGCCGGACTTGGCTGGTCCGGGTTTCCAGCCTTAAAGCAAAACGTCGTATCACCGGTTCATCGGCGATCATGCCGCTGTGCTGTTTATAAACACCAAGGTGGTCGATTCGGGGAAACACAGTCTGGTCATCGCCAAATACCAGGTAATGGCTCGATTCACTGTGCCGGAAATGATAGTGCAAGCCCTCTTCTTGACACAGGCGCTCAATGAAGTGCAAGTCTGATTCTCGGTACTGTACGCAATAGGCGCGGGGCGCGTAGTGTTCACTCAAGTGAAAGTGATGGGCATCGGAAAGAATGCCATGTTCCTTGAGGATCGATGTGATGATTTGCGGGACGCTGAGGTGCTGGAAGATCCGTTGATTAATGCGATGTGCCAAGTAGAAAAGTTGGGGTTTGAGTTTTACCTTGTAATGAGTGAGCCGCTTGCCGGAGTCGCCTTGTGCAGCGCGGTAGATGAGTCCGTGCACACCGCATGTCTGTTTTTCTTGTTGGCCGAATGTAAGAAATGCCTGTCTATGGAGCAGTTTCTCAAGATCGATGTCCTTTCGCTCACTGACGAGTTCTACATCGAACGAATAGGGCTGGCTGATAGCCTCTCTACCTTTGAATGTATGAACTTGAAATTCAGGTTCAAGGCCAGTGATGGCGATTCGGGATTTTGAACGGGCATGGAAGTGAGACATCGATTCGTCCTTGGGTTTGCAGTGGCTCCTGAGGACATTGAAGCAGCCTTGAAGGACAAAAACCTCAATAGATTAAAAAAAAGAAAAGTATGTAGGAAATTTCTCTTAACCATAAGTTTTGTCAACTTGTGTAATGATTTAGCTTTCTTGATGGTTGACGTGGAGTTCGACTTGGTATCAGTGATGTGATCTGGGTTGGGTTTTTACTGTCTGTTTGTCTTTTTCGTTTTGTTCCAAGTAAAAACCGAAATTTCCTACTTTTTTATTTGTTGAACCTTGGCATGCTCTGCTGCGTTCGAGTGGAGGGTAGCTGCTGGGGTGTAGTGGCAGTTGTCACCCACGTTATCTGAAGTATCCATTGCTTGCTTATGGATAGCCTGCGTCCTGAATAGTCGGACCATAAACCGAATTCATCTAAACAGAGTCGTGAATGTCGTACTCAGGAAAACTTTCCGCCCATTACCTGGCTCTCGCCAAGTCGCCTGTGTCCAAGGACAGCTTTGCGGGTGCGGACGTGCGTTTTTCCAATGAGTACGAAGCGTTGGAAAGCGAGTTGATCAAATCTCGATCGATGTATGAACACGATCAGGTCGATTGGCTGAAGGTTCTTGAACAGAGCGAATCGCTACTGCGCCGGCAGTCGAAGGATGTACGGGTCGCTGTCTGGCTGACATGGGCGCTGTATCAGCGTGAATCTTTCCAGGGGCTGTTGGCCGGCCTTTGTCTCTTGCATCACCTTTGTAAAAGCCATTGGGCCGAGATCCATCCCGCCAGGCTTCGAACCCGTGCCGCCAGCATCAATTGGCTGGTCACGCGCTTGGATCAAGTGCTGGGGGATAACGTGGCATTCAAAGAGCAGATGCCGTTGTTCCATCATCTGGCGGCTCAGCTTGAAGGCCTTGATGCGGTTTGCAGCGCTTATCTGGGCGACGAGGCGCCCTTGCTGTTACCGCTTTGCCGGCGAATCAAACACATGATCCAACGAGTCGCCCAGCACCAGCCGCAACCCGGTGTCATCCATGCGGCAGTTGCCCAGGTGAAACAGACGGCCGCTCAATTGCTTGCCTGCGAGACTCCGATTGAAAGCGAAAAAGAGGCTTGTAGAACCCTGCGCGTCCAGCAGGAAGGTGCCCGTTCACTGTGTGCCTGGTGGCTCAAGCAAAAAGCAACCGACGCTCGGGCCCTGCGGTTGAATAGGGCCTTGTTATGGCTCTCGATCGATGTAATGCCTGAGCGCAACGCAGAACAGGTTACTCAACTGCGTGGCGTACCGATGGACAGACTCAAGAGCTATCAGGAAACCTTCTTGCAGGGCCGCTATGCGGACCTGCTTGTTCAAGTCGAAGCCAGTCTGGCCAAGGCTCCATTCTGGTTCGATGGTCAAAGGCTCGCCTGGGAATGCCTACAAGGCTTGAATGCCGAGCAGGCCATGCGGGAAGTGGAAGTCCATTTTGCGCAGTTCATCCAGCGCCTGCCGGGTGTATTGGAACTGCGCTGGCATGACGGCGTGCCGTTTGCCGATCCGGCGACTCGTGGTTGGATCGCCGCCCATGTGATGCCTCACTTGCAATGCTCCAATGCCCCGCTTGGCATCGATGTCGTCAACAGCGACGCGCCGTGGGACCTGGCCCTCGAAGAGGCGCGGTCGATTCTGCATGAGGATGGCCTCAAGCCTGCTGTCCAGTCACTCAGGCACGGCATGCGAAGCGCTCTTGGCTCCCGTGAGCGATTTCTCTGGCGGTTCGCAATGGCTCGCTTGTGCATATCGGCCAAGAAATACGAACTCGCCAAGATCCAGCTCGAAGCACTGGATCAGAACCTTCAGCACGCCGACTTGAATGGGTGGGAGCCCGATCTTGGGCTTCAGGTACTGCACCAGTTGCATCACTGCTGTGAGCTTCTGCCACAGAGCCACGCCGTACGTGAGTGCAGGAACGAGACCTATCGCAGATTGTGTTACCTCGACCTGGAACGGGTCATTGAATAGGCCTGCGGGTCAAAATCTTAAGGAAAAAACCATGGCCAAAGATGGCTCTGTAGCGCCCAAGGAACGTATCAACATTACGTTCAAGCCCACGACTGGCGGGGCTCAGGAACAGATTGAACTACCGCTGAAATTAGTCGCAATGGGTGATTACACCCACCGTGCAGACGAGCGCAAGGTTGAGGATCGCAAGCCGATCAGCATCGACAAGATGACGTTCGATGAGGTCCTGGCCAAGCAAGAGTTGAAGCTGACGCTGAGTGTGCCGAACCGTTTGCTGGAAGAAAGCGAAACAGAAACGTTAGTTGTGCAACTGAGCGTTAATTCGATGAGGGATTTCAATCCGGCCAGCCTGGTCGAGCAAGTACCTGAGCTCAAGAAACTGATGGAGCTGCGCGACGCGCTGGTAGCTCTCAAGGGGCCCCTGGGTAACGCACCTGCATTTCGAAAAGCGATTGAGGGCGTGCTCGCCGTCGATGAGTCCCGGGCTCGTGTGCTGAGCGAGCTGGGCCTTGAAGCTGACCCCATTAGCCAAGGAGGCTAACCCCATGAGCAGCAGCGTAGCGCAGCAGAAAAACAATGAAGCAGTCGAGTACAGCCTTCTCGACAGCATCATCGCTCAAACCAGTCTTTCTCCGGACGACGAGGCCTACGACATCGCCAAGCGCGGCGTCTCTGCATTCATCGAGGAATTGCTCAAACCGCAGAACAGCGGTGAACCGGTCAAGAAAGCCATGGTTGACCGCATGATCGCCGAGATCGATGCCAAGCTCAGTCGTCAGATGGATGAGATTCTGCACGACCCGGAGTTCCAGGCCTTGGAGTCCTCTTGGCGCGGTTTGCAGTTGCTGGTGGATCGGACCAATTTCCGCGAAAACATCAAGGTTGAAATGCTTAATGTCTCCAAGAGTGATCTGTTGGACGACTTTGAAGACTCGCCAGAGGTCATGCAATCGGGCTTGTACAAACATATCTACACCGCAGAGTACGGTCAGTTCGGCGGGCAACCAGTAGGGGCGATCATTGCCAACTACTTCATGTCGCCAAGTTCGCCGGATGTGAAGCTCATGCAGTATGTATCCAGCGTTGCGTGCATGGCCCACGCGCCATTCATCGCCGCTGCCGGTCCTAAATTCTTTGGCCTGGAAAGCTTCGCCGGCCTACCGGACCTCAAGGACCTGAAAGATCACTTCGAGGGCCCGCAATTTGCCAAATGGCAAAGTTTTCGTCAGTCGGAAGATGCGCGCTACGTTGGATTGACGGTGCCACGCTTCTTATTGCGGACTCCTTATGATCCAGAGGAGAACCCGGTCAAGTCGTTTGTGTACAAGGAGACCGTTGCCAATAGCCACGAGCACTATTTGTGGGGCAATACCGCGTATGCATTCGGCTCGCGTCTGACCGACAGCTTCGCCAAGTTTCGCTGGTGTCCCAACATCGTTGGCCCACAAAGCGGCGGCGTGGTTGAAGACCTGCCTTTGCATCATTTCGCAAGCATGGGTGAGATCGAAACCAAGATCCCGACCGAAGTCCTGGTGTCCGATCGCCGCGAATACGAGTTGGCCGAAGAGGGTTTCATTTCCCTCACCATGCGCAAGGGCAGCGATAACGCCGCGTTCTTCTCAGCCAATTCCGTTCAGAAACCTAAGCTCTTCGGCAACAGTGTCGAGGACAAGCAGGCTGAGCTGAACTACAAACTGGGCACCCAACTGCCTTACATGATGATCGTCAATCGCCTTGCTCATTACCTGAAGGTTTTGCAGCGGGAGCAGTTGGGATCGTGGAAAGAGCGCATGGATCTGGAGCGTGAGCTCAACAACTGGATTCGCCAGTACGTGGCTGACCAGGAAAATCCAAGCGCCGAGGTCCGTGGTCGTCGTCCATTGCGTGCGGCAAAGATTGTTGTAAGCGATGTGGAAGGCGAACCAGGCTGGTATCGCGTTGGCTTGAATGTGCGCCCGCATTTCAAATACATGGGGGCCGATTTCACCCTGTCGCTGGTTGGCAAGCTGGACAAGGCGTAAGCACGGGTCATGGCCTATGGCAGCCTTTTCGAGCGCCTGGCCGGCGAAGCCCAGATGCGCAACGGTTTGAATGTCGAGGCTTGCATCATGGCATCCGTGGCCGCTCATCTGGCCAGGATGCTCAGCGTCCGCGCAGGCAGTGTGCGGACGCTATCCGATTACGGGCTGCCGGACCTCAATGACATGCGCTTGAGCCTGCATGATGCAAAAAGCCAGGCCCGCCGCGCGATCGAAGCCTTCGTTGAGGCTTACGAGCCTCGTCTCAGCAATGTTTGTGTCACTTCGATGCCGGGTCATCACGGCCAGCTGAGGTTGTCCTTCAGCATCGAGGGCTTGCTGGATGTTAAGGGTTTCAAGCGACAGGTTAGTTTTCTCGCGTGCCTGGATGGCGGCGGTCAGGTCAAGGTCAGACAAGGATAGCGATGCATGGCATTTAACCATTACTACCAGAGCGAGCTGACGGCGCTTCGTCAGCTGGGTCGACGTTTTGCCGATCGAAACCCGGCGCTGGCTCCTTTTCTGGGGCAGGCTGGACGGGATCCGGATGTCGAGCGCCTGCTGGAGGGATTTGCTTTTTTGACCGGGCGACTGCGCGAGAAGCTCGATGACCAGTTGCCGGAGCTGAGCCATTCGTTGATGCAGCTGCTGTGGCCTAACTATATGAGGCCATTGCCGGCCTTCAGTATTCTGCAATTTGATTCATTGTCGCGTTCCGGACCCGCACTGCGGGTAGAGCGCGATACACCGGTTGAAAGCAAGCCGATCCAAGGTGTGCGATGCCATTTCCGGACGTGCTATCCAACCGATGTCCTGGCCCTGGACCTGACCCGTTTGAGTTACTCGGTGAAGGGTACCGGCTCGCTGCTGAGCCTGCGCTTGGAGATGCCTTGCGACGGCCACTTGGGTGAAGTGCAGTTGAGCCGTTTGCGCCTGCACTTCACGGGCGAGCGGTATATCAGCCAGATGCTCTATCTCAGCCTGGTACGTAATCTTGAAGGCATTGAGCTGGTCCCATTGAACGGTGCCGGCGAGCCATTCAGCGCCGTGGATGGCAATCCGATGACGTTCAGGATTCCGGCTGAGCGTGTCCAGCCGGTGGGATTTGCGGAGGAGGAAGCGTTGATCCCGTATCCGCTGAACACCTTCCGCGGCTATCGCTACCTGCAGGAGTATTTCGCGTTCCAGGACAAGTTTTTGTTCGTCGACGTGATTGGCCTGGACGTGATCAGCACGTTGCCAGTGGACCGTCTGAAACAGGTGCGCGGTTTGGACCTGCGCTTTGATATCCGCAAAAGCGGCATCGAGCGCATGCGCCCGACGCTGGACAACGTGAAGCTTTACTGCACGCCAATCGTCAATCTGTTCAAGCATGACGCTCAGCCGATCCGCCTGGATGGCAAACAAGACGAGTATCCGTTGCTGCCGGCCGGTTATGACCTGGAGCACTGCTCGGTCTATTCAGTCGACAGCGTCATTGGCTGGCGGCCTGGTGGCCTGGGGTATCAGTCCTATGTGCCGTTCGAGTCGTTTGAGCATGATTCAAGTTTCGACGTCCCCACTGGCCGTCCGTATTACAGCGTTCGCCAGCGCCCCTCGTTGTTGAACAGCGGCCTCGATACCTGCCTGGCCTTTGGTATTCAACCAGCCCAGACCTATGAAACGCTGTCGATCGAACTGACGTGCACCAACCAGGACCTGCCACGCCAGCTCAAGCCCGGCGATATCGATCAACCCGGTGAGAGAACGCCGGAGTCTCTCAGTTTCCGCAATATCGGCCCGGTTACACCCAGCTTCGCGCCGCCACTGAACCGCGATTACCTGTGGAAGCTGATCAGCAACATGTCGCTCAACTACCTGTCGCTGGCGGACGTCAATGCGCTCAAGGTAATCCTCGAAAGCTACGATTTTCCGCGTTACTACGACGAGCAAACCGAGAAGGTCAGCAAGCGTCTGTTGGGCGGTCTCAAATCGATCAGGCACCTGCATGTCGATCGGCTGCATCGGGGGCTGCCGGTTCGGGGTGTACGTACCGAACTGACCGTCGACCCACAAGGTTACATCGGTGAAGGCGACCTATTTGTCTTCACTTCGGTTCTCAACGAGTTTTTTGCGCTCTATGCCAGCCTCAATTCGTATCACGAACTGCGGGTGAACAGCACACAGGGAGAGGTGTATCAATGGTCACCCCGCATGGGCCAACAGCCGCTTCTATGAACGTGCTGACACGAGGAATACGCGAGTACTCGCTGTTCCAAGCCGTGTTAC
The DNA here is from genome assembly GCA_001023535.1 of Pseudomonas chlororaphis. Classification (NCBI taxonomy): domain Bacteria; kingdom Pseudomonadati; phylum Pseudomonadota; class Gammaproteobacteria; order Pseudomonadales; family Pseudomonadaceae; genus Pseudomonas; species Pseudomonas chlororaphis. Next base: position 6,222,632 of record CP011020.1, on the reverse strand, counting down.
TGGTCCTGAATCGGCTGCGTGAGGCCCATCCGGGCCTGGATGATGAGGCGCTTTACGATCAATTGGAATTCCAAGCCAATCCAAGCCTGGGTTTCCCGGCCAGCGATATCGATCGCGTGGAGTTTTTCGAGGAGCAGGGGAAGGTGCGCGCACGTATGCGCTTGAACCTGCTCTGTCTGATAGGTGCAGGTTCGCCTCTACCGGCGTTCTACGGCGAGCAAGCTTTGGGTGAGGAAGGCGGAAATTCGACTCGCCAGTTCCTCGACATATTCCACCATCGTCTTCAGCGACTGATGCTGCCGATCTGGCGCAAATACCGGTATTGCACAAGCTTTCAGAGCGGAGCTCGAGACCCCTTCTCCGAGCAGTTGTTTGCCTTGATCGGACTGGGTGGCGAAGAAATCCGCAAGGCCAGCCAACTGAACTGGAAGCGCCTGCTGCCGTACCTGGGCTTGTTGAGCCTGCGTGCTCACTCGGCGGCGCTGATCGAGGCGGTGCTGCGTTACTACTTCAAACACGCCGAGCTGGTTCTGGAGCAGTGCATCGAGCGTCGGGTGGAGATTCTCGACGAGCAGCGCAATCGGCTGGGGAGTGCCAATAGCCTGTTGAGCAACGACTTGGTGCTCGGTCAGCGGGTGCGCGACCGAGGCGGCAAATTTCGTATTCATATCTGTGAGCTGGATTGGCAACGCTTCCACGAATTCCTGCCCATTGGCCTCGGTTATCGACCGCTGTGCTCGTTGGTGCGATTCACGCTGCGCGATCCCCTCGAGTACGACATCCGCCTGGTCCTGCGTCAGCAGGAAATACGAGCCCTGTGCATTGGAGAACTGAACAGTTGTCGCCTGGGATGGACCAGTTGGCTGGGGCATGAGCGCGCGGACGGCGTGGTGATCCTAGGCAGTAAAACTCATTAGGAAATGGATGACATGATCAACGTAGATCTTCAGCGACTCATACAGGCATTGGATGCCGAAACCCGGGATGATCTGGAGCGTTCTGCCGAGCAGTGTGTGGCGCGTGGTGCCGATAAAGTCCTGGCGGAAGATCTGCTGCTGAGGTTGTTGGAGCGGCCCCGAGGCCTGCTCGAACGCGCATTACAAGATGCTCAGGTAAACGCCCAAGCGCTGTCTGCCACCTTGCAACCGCGGATGGAACATAGCGCGTCCTGTAATCCGGTGTTCGCGCCAGAGCTGGTGCAATGGTTGCAGGATGCGCTGTCGGTGGCGACGCTTGAACTTGAGCAAGAACTGATCGACCAGACGGCCTTGATCCTGGCATTGCTCCGTAACCCCGCTCGCTATACAGGCCGCTCCTGCAGCATTTTGTTGGCCCGGTTGAACACTGATCGGCTGAAGGATTTCGCCCTTTCACTGCCAATCCGGTCGCGCGACTGTCCGTCCATTCAAGCGGCAGGCTCCTTGCTGGAGCGCTTTACCCATAACCTGACCCGGCAGGCCCGTGAGGGTGGCCTTGACCCGGTGCTGTGTCGGGACGGCGAGATTAGGCAGATGATCGACATTCTCGTGCGACGGCGCAAAAACAATCCAATCGTGGTGGGAGATGCGGGCGTCGGCAAGACAGCCATTGTCGAAGGTCTGGCGCTGCGTATTGCAGCCGGAGAAGTGCCATCCGTACTGGAAGATGTTGAAGTGCTTTCGCTGGATATGGGGTTGCTACAGGCCGGCGCCAGTATAAAAGGCGAGTTCGAGCGACGCCTCAGGGGCGTGATCGACGAGATCAGGACATCATCCGGCTCCATCATCCTGTTCATCGACGAGGCCCACACCTTGATCGGTGCCGGTAGCAATGCTGGTGGCTCGGATGCAGCCAATTTGCTCAAGCCCGCCTTGGCCAGGGGGGAGCTGCGTACTATCGCGGCTACCACGTGGGTCGAGTACAAAAAATACTTTGAAAAAGACCCGGCACTGACCCGTCGCTTTCAACCAGTGCAACTGCATGAGCCGACAGTCAGTCAAGCGGTGACCATTCTGCGCGGTCTCGCCCCGGCCTATGAGAGCAGCCACGGTATCTACCTGCGCGATGATGCGGTGGTCGCGGCGGCTCAATGGTCGGCCCGTTACCTGACCGGACGCCAACTACCCGATAAAGCCGTCGATGTGCTCGATACCGCTTGCGCTCGCGTGCGTATCAGCTTGGCCAGCGCACCGCAAAACCTTGAGCGGTTACGCAGCGAACTGGCCGAAGGTGAGCGTCAGCGCCAGGCGCTGCGTCGCGACGCCGAAGCCGGCCTCTCGATCGATGCTCAGGTCTTGGAGGCACTGGAGGCGCGCCTGGATACCGTCGAAACCGAGTGCCAGGCGCTGGAAACTCAGTGGACCGAGCAACGCATCCTTGCGGAGCGTCTGCTGTCGCTGCGCCGCCAACTGATCGGTGCGCGGGAAACCGTGGCTGATCAAGCCCTGAGCATCGAGACTCTGGAGTCGGCATTGCGCGAAACCCGCGACACCCTGGTGGCTGCACAAGCCCGGGAACGTCTGGTCAGCTACGAGGTTTGCCCGCGTCTGGTGGCTGAAGTCATCAGTGCGTGGACCGGCATTCCCCTGGCGCAGTTGGCGCAAGAGCATGATGTAAACATCGCCAGTTTTGCGACTGACCTGCGAGCTCGCATACGGGGTCAGGAGCAGGCCGTTCAGGCGCTTGACCGCGTAGTCCGCGCCGCCGCTGCCGGCCTGAACAAACCCGACGCTCCGGTGGGCGTGTTCCTGTTGGTGGGGCCGAGCGGCGTCGGCAAGACAGAGACGGCCCATGCGCTGGCCGACCTGTTGTATGGCGGTGATCGTTTTCTAACCACTTTCAACATGACCGAGTTCCAGGAAAAGCACACGGTTTCCCGACTGATCGGTGCGCCACCCGGCTATGTCGGTTTTGGCGAGGGTGGAATGCTGACGGAAGCCGTGCGGCAAAAGCCCTATTCAGTGGTGTTGTTGGATGAAGTCGAGAAGGCCGACTCGGATGTGATGAACCTGTTTTACCAGATCTTCGACAAAGGCCTGGCCAACGACGGCGAGGGTCGAGAGATTGATTTTCGCAACACGCTGATCCTGATGACGTCGAACCTGGGCAGTGAGCGGATCACTGAACTGTGCGAGAGCGGCGCGCCGCCGAGCACAGAACGCCTCGAGGCGTGCATTCGCCCAATCCTCAGTAAACATTTCAAACCTGCACTGTTGGCACGCATGTGTGTCGTTCCCTATTACCCGGTTGGCGGATCAGTCCTGCGTGAGTTGGTGGAGCTTAAACTCGATCGCTTGGGCGAGCGGCTGCGTCGTCGTCAGTTGGGCTTCAGCTATTGCGCGCGTCTCGTGGATCACCTGGTAGGGCACTGCACTCGCAGCGACAGTGGCGCGCGGCTAATTGACCGTTTGCTCGATCTGCACTTGATGCCGCTGGTGGCCGATCGGCTGCTTGTTTCCAAGGCGGCCGAGGAACCCCTGCGGCACGTTCACGCGATGCTCAACAGCGAAGCCAACGTAGCGTGTGAGTTCACTTGAGGTGAGTGTCATGTTCGAGAGTGTTCCGCAACCGCTTGCCTATGCCCAGGCGCTTCTACTGCAGTTTTCCAGTCTTTCGCGCCTGGAGGACGAGGCTGTGCTGGTGGGGCATTTCATCCAAGGTGCTGCTCGACTCAGCGGGTGTGAACTGGCCCAGTTGTACTTGCTCGATGCAGCCCGTGGTCATTTGGGGTTGAACGCCGAATGCCTGGAAGGGCATCTGCGGAGCCGTGATCAGACAAATCTTCCCAGCGACTACAACCACGAGCCACTTTTGCAATTTGTGCTGCGCCAGAACCGTGTCGTATGCCTCGATGCGTTAAGCGACAGCCTCCATGAAACCGGATTTCTGCCAGGCCGGGCTACGCCGTGGCAATCGATGCTCTGCATCCCTCTCGTCAACTCCCGAGGGACCGCTGATGGTGTATTGCTGTGTGCCAGTGAAAACCACCTCGACCTCCATGGGTTTGCCGAGTCCCTGGGGCATCTTGGAACGTTTGCGCTGGGCCAACTCCGCCTGTTGCAACGCCTGCGTCGTTCCGTCGGCGAACTCCAATCCATCAATCGAAACCTGCCGAGCGCCAATGACTACGGCCTGATCGGCAAGAGTGCCGCGATGCGCAAGACCTGTTCGATGATCAGTAAGGTCGTGCACAGTCCTTTTACCATCCTGCTGCGGGGTGAGACCGGTACTGGCAAGGAGGTAGTGGCCCGCGCCATTCATGACGCCAGTCAGCGTCGGGCCAAGGCACTCGTTGTGCAGAACTGCGCAGCGGTGCCCGAAAACCTGCTGGAAAGTGAGCTTTTCGGCTATCGCAAGGGGGCTTTTACCGGAGCTGATCGGGACCGTGTCGGGCTGTTCGATGCCGCCAACGGAGGCACGTTGTTACTCGATGAGATCGGCGACATGCCATTGTCCCTCCAGGCGAAACTGCTGCGAGTGCTGCAGGAAGGTGAGATCCGTCCACTGGGGTCCAATGAAACTCACAGCGTCGACGTACGGATCATTGCAGCTACCCATCGCGACCTGAAGCAGTTGATGAAGGAGGGCAAGTTTCGCGAGGACCTGTACTACCGCCTGGCCCAGTTTCCGATCCAGTTGCCCTCATTGCGCCAGCGTGATGGGGACATTATCGAGCTGGCGCGACACTTTGCCGACAAGGCTTGTGCACTTTTGCAGCGCGATCCGGTGAGCTGGTCGGATGCGGCGCTTGACCATCTGAGCGCCTACGGTTTCCCGGGAAACGTACGCGAACTCAAAAGTATCGTGGAAAGGGCTGTGCTGTTGTGCGAGGGCCACGAGCTGCTTGTCGAGCATTTCGGGTTGCGCATCGAGAGCCCGGTGGAGCGCGGTCGTGTAAGTCTGCGAGAGCGGATGATGCAGATCGAGCGAAATCTTTTGATCGATGGTTTGCGCGAATTTGGCGGCAACAAGGCTCGTACCGCCCGTGAACTGGGCCTTCCACTGCGCACTCTGCTTTACCGTCTCGAGCGCCTGAACATTCAGCGCGGTGATTTCGATGACTGATCCTTTCCTTGTCTCGACGTATCCATTGCCGCGTCACCCATTAGCCCTGGAGCCATTTCCATGCGTGTCTTTTCCTGGTCCGCATTTGCTTTGTCCTGCGTCATGTCCTGCAGCCTTGTCGGGTGCAACAGCAATTACACATTCAACGACAGCGTTTATCGCCCTCTGGGTGATCCACAAGCGCTCAACCGCGGCAAATGAGCCGAGGAGCTTCTATAGATGGAACTTGTTCTCGAGATGCTGAACCCCGGCCGACCTGGCGCCGTACGGCATCGCCGGAAAGCTTTCGGGCCGGCTGGAGGTGTCATAGGCCGAGGTGAGGACTGCGACTGGATCATCCCTGACTGCCAGCGCGTGGTGTCCAAGCAGCACGCATTGGTGAGCTTTCGTGAAGGTACGTTTTGCCTGACCGATCTCAGCGCCAACGGTACGATCGACCGCGAGAGTGGCCTGCCCCTGCCCAAAGGCAAGCCGGTGCGGATAAAGGACGCTAATACCTACATCATGGGGGATTTCCAGATCCGGGTGCGGCAGGTCTGCGGACTCACTCGTAGCATTGCCGAACCAGGCCACCTGGCGTCGGGCGATCGGCTGATCCCGGATGACGCGTTTCTGGATCTGGACCCACTTAAAGCTCTCGATCAACAGGAGCGTACCTCCCTGGACATCGATGAGCTGATAAATCCTGTTGCACGAACGCGCAGCAGATTCGGGAGCTTGAACCCCGCTCGTCTCGATGTAGAAAACCTGTTGTTGCCGGAACTGGTCGAGGCTCCGGCCGATATTGAGTTCAAGCGCCATCCGCCAAGCGACTATCCGGATGACAGTTTCTGGGGACGCTTCGGCCACGCGTTGGGCATGGACCTCAATGACCTGGATAAGGCAGCCCGTGAATCCCTGGCGATCACAGCTGCGCAATGGTTCCAGCGAACTGCCCAGGCCTATGAAGAGCAAGCTCGCCTGATTTCCTCCCCGCCTATCGATCGCCACGGATGACGACCATGCCCCGTTTCACGATGTTCTTCTGCAGGACGCTTACAGCTTTTGTCGTAACGCTTTTGTTGAGCGGTTGCGCCGTCTGGTCGCCATTCTCGACGATGACCAAACTCAATCTCACACTGGCCGCCAGCGACCAGCTCAATCCCGACCTCAATGGGCGGCCGTCGCCAGTGGTGGTTCGGTTGTTTGAACTGAGGCAGCCGGTTGCGTTTGAGAACGCAGACTTCTTCAGCCTCTATGAGCGCGCGAGGGAAACGCTGTCGCCCGATCTGGTGGCCAGTGAAGAATTGGAGTTGCGCCCGGGCGACAGCGTCGAGCTCAGGTTGGGTCTTACCGGCGATGGTCGTTACGTTGGCCTGCTCGCGGCGTACCGAGACCTGCCGCACGCGCGATGGCGCTACACATTACCGGTTGCGCCGGCGCAGTTGACCGAGGCGAGCCTGATCCTCGCTCAAGACGGGATTACCAACCCTCTGGCCAAGGTGGATGACCAATGAATCACGATAAGGTCGTCTGGCAGGAAGGCATGCTCCTGCGCCCGCAACACCTGCAGCATAACGATCGTTACTTCGATCACCAGTTGAAGGTCCGCACTCGGTTGTTGAGCCGTTATGCGTGGGGATTCCTGGGGCTGGAAATCGATCTGCAGTTTCTTAACATGGGCCAACTGGTGGTCAGCCAGGCCAGCGGGATCCTGCCGGATGGCAGTCTGTTCGAGCTGGGTGGTCACGCCGAACCGCTGGTCTTGGAAGTCCCTTCCAATACCCGCAATACACCCATCTACCTCGCTTTGCCCTTGGTGACCGGTAATCACATCGAGTCCCGTCGTCCGGAACAGTCCGACGTACTGGCGCGCTACACCGTCTACGATGCACAGGTGGCTGACTCCAATGCCGGAGAAACCGGCGCAAGCCAGATCAGCTGTGGTCGTCCGGACCTGCGTCTGCTGTTGGGAGAGCAACAGAGCGATGACGCGTTCGTGAAGCTCAAGCTGTGTGAGGTACTCGACACCACGGCCGATGGCGTTATCAGGCTCGATCCGGACTTCGTGCCGACCTTCATCCTGGCTGCTTCATCGCCCTATCTGCTGTCTTGCCTCAAGGAAGTCCTCGGCATGCTCGCCCATCGGGGCGATAGCCTCGCCGAGCGAATCGGCGCCCATGGCAAGGCGGGTGGCGCCCAGGTGGGTGATTTCATGATGTTGCAACTGATCAACCGCAGCGAACTGTTGCTACGTCATTATCTGGACCTGGAGCATATGCATCCGGAAACGCTGTATCGAACGTTGCTGGCGCTGTTGGGCGAACTGGCGACATTCTCCGGTGACAGTAAACGCCCCTCGTTCAACAACCGTTATCAGCACAGTAACCAAGGCATGTGTTTTCGCCACTTGATGCAGGCGATTCGTCAGGCGTTGTCGATGGTGCTCGAGCAGCATGCAATCGAGTTGCAAATGCAGGCGCGTCAATACGGCATCATCGTTTCGCCGGTGAAGGATCTTTCGCTTCTGGACTCCGCCTCGTTTGTGCTGGCGGCAAGTGCCAACTGTGACAGTGATGAGCTGCGTCATCGACTGCCGTCGCACCTCAAGATCGGTTCGGTGGAACGCATCCGCCAGTTGGTCAACCTGCATCTGCCAGGCATCAGGATCAGACCTCTACCGGTAGCGCCGCGACAGATCGCATTTCATGCCAACAAAACCTATTTCATTCTCGAACCGGGCACCGAAGACCTGGCTCAGTTGAGGCGCTCAGCAGGCTTTGCATTCCATGTTTCTGGTGATTTTTCCGAACTTGAACTGAATTTTTGGGCCATCAGGAATTGAACGACATGGAGAAGGAAAATCCTCAAGACGAAGCGACAGTCTTGCTCGACCATCATGGGCAGCGCCCTGCTTCGGGCCCCTTGACCGATGCTGTCGCGTCGCCGCGCATGGAGCACCTGCAGGAACGAATGATCTATGCGGCGCAATTGCCGCCGTCCCAGGTATTCAATGCCAGTCTCAACCCGTTGGTGGCAGCGGCCTCCGAATTGTTATCGCAAGTGGTGCAGCTCAAGTACGGTCAGGAACGTGGGGACCTGCTGGCACTCAAGCGCGAGTTGTGCCTGGACCTGGAGCGGTTCGAGGCCCGAGCCTTAAAGGCGGATGTCGAGAGCACGCAGTTGATCGCTGCACGCTATGTACTCTGTACCGTGATTGACGAGGCGGTCGTCACCACGCCCTGGGGGCAGGGGAGCGACTGGTCGAAGCTGAGTCTGCTCAGCACGTTCCACAATGAAACCTTCGGTGGCGAAAAAGTCTTCCAGTTGATTGATCGATTGTCGAAGAACCCCGTCAAGCACCTGCCGATGCTTGAGTTGATGTATCTGTGCCTGTCCCTGGGTTTTGAAGGCAAATACCGGGTTCAAGCTCGCGGGGTGCTTGAGCTCGAAGGCCTGCGCGATGCCTTGTACCGGCTGATTCGCCAGGTACGCGGCGACGCCCCGCGCGAACTGTCACCTCACTGGGAAGGCGCAGGTGGCATGCGTCGCCGTCCAATGCGCATTGTCCCGGTCTGGGCGGTGGCGGCCTTTACGGTGTTGTGCCTGGGCGTGATGTATTCGAGCTTCGCCTGGGTACTGGCCGAGCAACGCCAAAGCGTGCTGCAACCTTACCAACTGCTGGAACCGGTTACCGCCAAGCGGCTGCCTTGAACAGGGATGTGTCATGAAATTGCTTTACAGAAAAATCGATACCTGGGTTCGTCAAACCTGGGCCTGGTCGCTGCTGCTGGTGCTTTGTGCGTCGCTGCTGGTGTGGTTTGTCGGCCCACTGCTGGCAATCAATGACTACAAGTTCTGGGCAAGCCCTGTCGCCAGGCTGCTGAGTGTCAGTGTACTTACACTGGGGTGGGGCCTGGGTATGGTCTTCGCTAATGGGCGTGTCGGTTCGCCCGCGACGGTTCAGGAAAGCAACACTGATCAGTCACGTGGCTCGCATCGCACAAGGCTCGATAACGAGCGGCGCGAAGTGCGCTCGCGCTTCAGTAAGGCGCTAAGAACGCTAAAGTCCGCAGGTTTTTATCCTGGCCAGGGTCAACGCTGGCGCAACGATCTGCCGTGGTACTTGCTGGTAGGTCCGCCCGCCAGCGGCAAGACCAGCCTGCTGGAAGGCTCGGGCCTGGAGTTTCTCGACCGAGGTGAGCGTGCGCCGCCCAGCGATACGTCGGGTACTCGATATTGCGAGTGGTATTTCACTGAACACGCGGTCTTGGTCGACACAGCCGGGCGCTTTCTCACCCAAAGCAACGGCGATGTCGACAGCAGCGCGTGGACCGTGCTGCTTGAGTTACTGAAAAAACGTCGCCGGAGTCGGCCATTGAGCGGTGTGCTCTTGATGGTTCCGACCGAACTTTTGCTGCTGGACGGCGAGGGGGAGGTAACCGCTCTGGCTCGACAGATCCAGGGCCGGTTACAGGAACTCAGGCGACGGCTGCACGTCGATGTACCGGTGTATCTGGTCCTGAGCAAAGCGGACTGTGTGCCTGGTTTCAATGAGTTTTTCGATTCGCTGGCTCGCGAAGAGCGCGACCAGGTGCTTGGAGCCAGTTTCAGTCGAGATCACCATGCAATCGACGTGACCGAGTTGCGCGACAACTTCGAAGCGTTGCTGCAGCGGCTCAACAGCCAGGTCCTCCTGCGCATGCATCAGGAGCGCGATACCCGGCGTCGTAGCTGCATTCTTGATTTCCCGCACCAACTTGAGCAACTCGGCGGCAATCTTTGCTTGCTGGTCGAGCAGGCATTCACCGGAAGTAATCGTTGCCTGCGTGGCTTCTATCTAACCTGCGCCCCACGCCCCAGCTTGGCCATGAAACCGGACGTTGGGCAGGGAAATTCTGGCGCTTGGGCCAGCAACGCCCCGTCTGGCGATTCGCCTCGATTCATCCGTCACCTGGTCACTCGGGTGATCTTTCCAGAGGCCGATCGGGTCGACCTCGATCAGCGTGAGCGCCGCCTTATCAACTGGGGGCAGCGGACTTCGTACCTTGCCGGATTGATGGTCCTTGGCGTATTTGGGGTGTTGTGGGCGAACGGTTTTTCGACCAATCACGAACGCCTGGAAAGCTTGCGCGCATTGGCGCAGCGCTGGGATCAGCAGCAATCGACTGCTGTGACAGACGATGACTGGGTCGCGATGCTTCGATCACTTGATACCCGTTTCGAAGCCACCCAGGTTTTTCCACCCTTAACGGCAGTGCCCTTGTATGAACGCATTGGTTTGTACCAGGGTAAAGCCAGCAATCAAGCGGTGACCGACGCGTATGTGCGGGAATTGCAGGCTCAACTGCTGCCCAGGGTCGCATTGCGATTGGAAGAGCATATCCGTGACTACCGTCATGATCGCGAGCAATTGTTCAACAGCTTGCGTGCATACCTCATGCTGAATCTGCGCGAGCGTCGTGACACCGAGTGGCTCAAGGACCGGTTGGGCAAGGATTGGTCTCTTCGCTACGCTGGCGACACTGTGCTTCAAGAGGGCTTGAATAGTCATTTTGCGCGTTTATTGGAGCAGCCCTTCTCCCTTGCGCTGGACGAGTCGCTGGTGGCACAGGCAAGGGAAGTCCTGCGCAGTGAATCCCTGGCCGTTGTCGTGTACAGGATGTTGCATGAACAGGCCAGCCATCTACCGCACTATCGGCTCAGCCATCATCTGGGTTCACAGGGCGCGTTGTTGGTCGGCACCGATCATGTGATTCCTGGCTTCTACACCCGACAGGGTTTTGAGCGGTACTTTTCGACTCAAGGGACGGTCCTGGTCACTGAACTCTTGCGAGATAACTGGGTGCTGGGTGATGGCGAAAGTCTCAGCCACATGGACATGCGTCGCCTGATGGCCGAGCTGGAACAACTGTATTTTCGCGACTATGCCGACCGCTGGAGTGAGGCGATCGGTCGAGTGACCTTGCAGCCGATGACCGGCACTGGGACAGGAGCCGAGCAACTCGCAGGGCTGGCTTCGGCGCATTCGCCCATTTTGCAGTTGCTGGTGCAGGTGCGCGAAAACACACGAATCCAGTTGGGGGCCGAACGAGTAGTCGCTGTGGCGCAAACGGCAGGGGAAGGCGGCTCTGTTGAAAAACTCGCTGTGGCAGTGGGGAAAGCCGCTGATTCCCTGACCGAAAAGCTACCGGACACTGCACGAAAATCCTTGCAACGACGTTTCGAACCACTGCATCGGCTGCTGGACGCGGACAACGGCCCGACTGCTGATCTGAACCAGGCCTTGCGGGCTCTCGATGACCTGCAGTTGCAGTTGGCGAGCCTGGCCCGAGCCGGTGCGCCGGAGCACGCCGCATTCGAGTTGGCTCGAGGCCGCATGGGAGGGCACCGTGATGCATTGAGTCACTTGCGCAGTGCGTCAGTTCGGCTGCCGCGTCCGGTCAGTGCCTGGTTCAACGGGCTGGCCGAGGACAGTTGGCGCTTGGTACTCAGTGATTCGTACCGCTATCTGAACCAGCGCTATCAGAGCGAGCTGTACAGCTTTTACGGCAAGGCGATCGACAAACGGTACCCGTTCAACGCCCACAGCGTCAGTGACGTGGCACTCGATGATTTCCGGGAGTTTTTCAGGAGTGATGGCATTGTCGATCAATTCTTCGAACGCTACCTACGGCCTTTCGTCAGTGGGACTGCGGGGCACTACAGGCTGCGCAGCATCGATGGGCAAAGTTTGCCGATGTCCAGGGGCTTTCTCGACCAGATGACGACGACGGACACTATTCGCCGCAGCTTCTTCGCGCATAACCCGACTGAACCACAGGTGCAGTTCACACTTGAGCCCTACACCCTCGATCCTACGGTGAGCCGCTCTGAATTCAGCTTTGGCGGCAGGACGCTCGAGTACCGCCATGGTCCGATCCTGCCCCGGACGTTCACCTGGCCCAGCGACGAGCAGAACGGACGAACGGCTTTGGTGTTGGAAAAAATGGTCGGGCGAGGCGTGGGCATCGAAAAGAATACCGGCCCTTGGTCGCTGTTTCGCATGTTCGACCTGATGCCAACCGAATACCTGAGCGGGCGCGATGTGGCTGTGCTCAAGACCGATTTGGGCGGATTACGTGCCAACTACCTGCTGACAAGCCAGCGCACACCGAACCCCTTCGACATGGCTGCATTGCGGACATTTCGAATGCCGGTGCAACTCTGATGCAGACCGATGGCCCCTGGCGCAGTGCTGCGCGCACGGATACCGGTAAGGTCCGGACGCGTAATGAGGATGCCTTTCTAGAATGTCCGCAACAGGGGTTATGGGCCGTTGCCGACGGAATGGGCGGATACAGGGGCGGTGACATTGCCAGCCAGCTGATTGTTGCCCACCTGGCCGAGTTACCGATGCATCCAGACCTCTATGAACGCGCCAGTGCAGTGCGTCGGTGCTTGCGCTGGAGCAATCGGCGGCTTAGCCAGGAGCTGACCGTCACCGAGCGTCATCCCGGTATGATGGGCAGCACGGTGGTGGTGCTGCTATTGGAAGGCAACCATGGCATCTGCATCTGGGCCGGCGACAGCCGCTGCTACCTCTGGCGCGGCCGGCGGTTGTATCAGCTGTCCAAGGACCACTCCCTGCAACAGCAACTCATCGACACCCAACGCATCAGCCGCGCCGAGGCCTGTGCGCACCCCGCGGGCAAGGCACTGACCCGCGCGGTGGGCGCCGAGCAAGAATTGACGCTGGAGACGTTGGAACTGGCGGTGTATCCCGGTGATACGTTCTTGCTGTGCAGTGATGGCCTGTATCAAGGCCTTGGCGCAGAGGCCTTGGGCGGCGCGTTGGGGCTGGCTTCACCGTGTTCGGCAGTGGAGCGCTTGTTCGACGAGGTTCTGGGTGGCGCGGCGCGGGATAACCTTACGGCGGTGGTGATCCGGCGGTGAGTGTACAGAGCGGCCAGCACACCTATTTCGCCTTCGCCGATGCCCCGCTGGCGGTGGTCGCGACCGAACGCGACGCTAACCAAGCGCCGCTTGTCCTGGCCGGGCGTTTTCGTCTGGAGCGTTTACTGGGGGCGGGCGGCATGGGGCTCGTGTACCGCGCTCGGGATCTGCTGCACGAACAGTTCGGTGACCCCGCGCCCTACATCGCGCTAAAAATGCTCAGCGAGCCCTTCAACGCATCCCCCGACGCCAGTGCGCTGCTGTTCAGCGAGTTTGCCCTGAGCCGGCATTTGCACCACCCGAACGTGCTGCGCCCGTTCAGTTTTGAAGTGGATGCGACTCACCGGGAGGCGTTCATCACCATGGAGCTGATGCGCGGCCAGACCCTCGACCAGCTGCTTTGCGAGCGTCCGCAGGGCGTGCCCTGGCGCGAGTTACAAGCGATTGCCGTGCCGCTGCTCGATGCTTTGGCGTATGCCCACGGGCGGGGTGTACTGCACGGCGACGTGAAGCCCAGCAATGTCATGTTGGGTGAAGCACAGCTGCGTTTGTTCGATTTCGGTTTGGGCCAGGCACAGAGGGGGCCGTTGACGCGCTTGGCCAACCTTGACCGCAAACGCCTCAACGCCTGGACACCCGCCTATGCCGCGCCGGAACTGCTGGAGGGGGCGGCCCTGTCGCCGTCGGCCGACATCTATGGCGTGGCTTGTTTGTTGTACGAGCTGGCCAGCGGCAGCCACCCGTTTCGCCGCTTGCCGTCCACCCAGGCCCGCGCTGCTCGCCTGGAACGCCAACTCAAGGCACCGCGCAACCTTCCCGGGCGCTGCTGGCCGGCGCTGCGCTTGGCCTTGGCGTTCGATCCGGGCCGACGGGCTATCCGTGCGGCGCAATTGCGCGATGTTTTCAACAAGGGGAGGTTGTGGTGGTGAGGGGCGGCGTTGATCGCTTTCGCGAGCAGGCTCGCCCCCACAGGCGCAGGCGTGAGGATTAGAGCGGCTTGCTGCCGATGCTCACGCCCAGGGTATGGCTGGCGTCGGGCAGCAGCGTCACCACGTCATTCATGACATTCGCCGTTTCGATGCACAGCATGCGCTGCCAGCCGTCGTCGGCCATGTCGCTGAAGGCCTTGGCGCGTTCGGTCCAGGGGTTCCAGATGACCGCCGAGCGCGAGCCGCGGCTGGTCAGTTCGATCCGTCGTTGCCAGTGCGCATCGACGATGCTCAGTGTTGGCGGGGTATCGAGGTAGATGCGATCGGTTTCGCCGGCAAAGTGCAGGTCGCCGGCCTGGGTGACGGTTTTCCAGTCGTCCAGGGTTTCGATATAGCTCAGGCCGTCGACGCCTTGGACATGCACGTTGCGCACGTCGCTCACGGCAAAATAGCTGTGCAGCGCCTGGCTGAGGCTGACGGTTTCGCTGCCACGGTTGTGGCTGGTCAGGCTGATGTGCAACTGCTCGTCCATTTCGATGGTCAGCGTCAGGTCCACCTGGTGAGGCCAGCCCGGCAGGCCGTTCTCGGGGTAAGGCAGCACGAACTCCACCTTGAGGCGTTCGCCCTCGGCCTCGATGCCTTGCAGTTCCCAATCCATCGTCCGCACCAGGCCGTGGGCCGTGGCCGGGTCGTTGCTCACGCGCATGGCTTGCACGCTGTCGGGGTTGCGCGTCAGGTTGCCGAACCACGGCCAGCACACCGGCACGCCGGCGCGGATGCTCTTGCCGGCCTTGAACGTCGCCTGGTCGTTGAGCCAGATCAGCGGCGGCTGGCCGTCCACTTGATAGCTGAGGATATGCGCGCCTTGCTGGGCCACCAGCAACTCGGCCTGACCGTGGCGGATCCGCCAAGCGTTCAGTTCATCCAGTTTGACGGCTTCGACGTTGGGCGTGGACATGGTGCAATCTCGCTCTGGAACAGGGGCTACGATGGACCGCAAAACGGCCGCCGCGTTTAACGCGCGCGTGGCGGTACCGAGCGGGTGCGTCCACTGCCGTCGATGGCGACGAAGACGAACACCGCCTCGGTCACTTTACGCCACTCGCTGGACAGCGGATCGTCGCTCCAGACCTCAACCATCATCTGGATGGAGCTACGGCCGATTTCCAGCGCCTGGGTATAGAACGACAGCTGTGCGCCCACGGCCACGGGCACCAGGAAGGCCATGCGATCGATCGCCACGGTCGCCACGCGGCCGCCGGCGACCTTGCTGGCCATGGCGGTGCCGGCCAGGTCCATCTGGGACACCAGCCAGCCGCCGAAAATATCGCCAAAGCCGTTGGTCTCGCGCGGAAGCGCGGTGATTTGCAGGGCCAGGTCGCCTTGCGGGATTGGATCTTCTTGTTCGAGCTCTATCATGCCGAGGGGCCTCTGACCCGTAACGCTGTCTGGTGCTTCAGGTGAATAGCCGTCCTTGTAAAAAACGATTCAGCCCGAAGAGGCTACGTTCATCACGTTTTTCGTAAAGGCGTACCAAAGGGAGACTCTGCGAAACCGGCTGGTTCTGTCTGGCCCTACACCGCCAACGACGTTTTCGCACAGCAACCCCTTACAGAGTGTTGCAGGTTGCGAGTATATCGGGCGATAGACGTAGAGACGACCACCCGGTGCTGTTTTCGACTGTCAATTACGCGCCTCTATGTGCTTTTTCGAACAATTTGCTATGGTGCCGAACCTGCCCAGGCCCCAACTATCCTCCGGCCGGCAGAATCGACTATAAGAGAAGCCCTTGCCATGACCACTGCGCCTTCGAGCACGGCGACGCCCGCACAACCCGCACGTCCACTGACTCGCAACGATTACAAGACTTTGTCGCTATCTGCCCTGGGCGGTGCGCTGGAGTTCTACGATTTCATCATTTTCGTGTTCTTTGCCACCGTGGTCGGCAAATTGTTCTTCCCTGCCGAAATGCCCGAGTGGCTGCGCATGATGCAGACCTTCGGCATCTTTGCCGCCGGCTACCTGGCCCGGCCGCTGGGCGGGATCATCATGGCTCACTTCGGCGACCTGCTGGGGCGCAAGAAAATGTTCACCCTGAGCATTTTCATGATGGCCGTGCCGACCCTGATCATGGGCCTGCTGCCGACCTACGCGCAGATCGGCATGTGGGCGCCGATCCTGCTGTTGCTGATGCGCGTGATCCAGGGTGCAGCCATTGGCGGCGAAGTGCCAGGCGCCTGGGTGTTCGTATCCGAACACGTGCCGGCGCGCCATATCGGCTATGCCTGCGGCACCCTGACCTCCGGCTTGACGGCAGGCATCCTGCTGGGTTCGCTGGTCGCTACCGCGATCAACAGCCTTTATACGCCCGTGGAAGTGGCCGATTACGCCTGGCGGATTCCGTTCCTGCTGGGTGGCGTGTTCGGGCTGTTCTCGGTGTACCTGCGCCGCTGGCTGCACGAAACCCCGGTGTTCGCCGAGTTGCAGTTGCGCAAGGCCCTGGCCGAGGAAGTGCCGCTGCGCGCGGTGCTGCGCGACCATCGCGGCGCCATTGTCGTGTCGATGCTGCTGACCTGGTTGTTGTCCGCCGCCATCGTGGTGCTGATCCTGATGACCCCGACCGTGCTGCAGACGGTCTACCACTTCGCACCGACCACCGCGTTGCAGTCCAACAGCGTGGCGATTGTGATGCTGACCATTGGTTGCATCCTGGCCGGCGCCCTGGCGGATCGCTTCGGCGCGGGCCGTGTCTTTGTGTTCGGCTGCGCCGCCTTGCTGGCCAGCTCCTGGACCTTCTACCACAGCCTGGCCGAGCACCCTGACTGGCTGTTCCCGCTGTACGCCCTGACCGGGCTGCTGGTGGGCACCATCGGCGCGGTTCCCTACGTCATGGTCAAGGCGTTTCCGCCGGTGGTGCGCTTCAGTGGCCTGTCGTTTTCCTACAACGTGGCCTACGCCATTTTCGGTGGCTTGACCCCGATGGTCGTCAGCCTGCTGCTCAAGGAAAACCCGATGGGGCCGGCTTACTATGTGGCGGTGTTGTGTGGGCTGGGGATGGTGGTGGGGGCCTATCTCTGGAAGAAGGGGCGCTAGGTCGCTCACTTGCGTATAGGTTGACCGACTTCGCGAGTAGGCTCGCCCCCACGGATGCCGTGCAGCCCACTCGCGAAAAGGCCCGTTCAATCAGCCGATGTCTTCGGCGCTGCCAGGGCCTTCAACGCCGCTTTACGCGCCTCGATAGGCAGCCTGCCAAGCTTCTCGACCGCCGAATAGAACGCCTCCCAGTCTCCGTCTTGCTGCCTGTACAGCGCCGCAAACGCCGGGACCCATTGGTCGTACAGGCCGAACGGCAATAAGCGGGCGTTGTTCATGGGCGCATAGACCCAGGCATCGTAGCGCTTGTCGCCCGCCCACTGGCTGTCGCGCAGGTGTTCGTAGTCGCTGCGCAGGCGTTCGAATGCCTGTGCCTTGCGCTGGCGCATTTGCTCGGCTGGCAGTGGCTGGGCGTAGAGGGTCTCCAGCCGTTGCCGGGTGTCGAGCACCAGTTGGGTGAATTGGTCGCGCTGCTGCATCCGCTTGCCGTTGTCCGGCGCCAGGCCGCGGCTGGCCCGCCATTGCCGGGTGCCTTCCTGTTCGACGAAGGTGGCGAAGGACTCATTGAATTCGGTGTCGTCCTTTACATAGAACCGCTGGTGCGCCAATTCATGAAAAATCAGCGTCGCCAGGCGCTCGTCGCCCCAGTGCATCATCGAACTCAGGATCGGGTCGTTGAACCAGCCCAGGGTCGAATAGGCCTCCACGCCGCCAATCGATACGTCCATGCCCTGCAAGCGCTGCAAGGCCGCCTCGCCACGGGCGGCGCCCTGGCTGTAGTAGCCGCGGTAGGCCACGCAGCCGGCGATGGGGAAACAATGGGTTTGCGGCGCCAGGGAAAACTCTGGCGTGGCGAAGACATTCCAGACCACGAACGGCCGGCCAATGTCGGCGTACAGGCGATAGCTCTTGTTGTCCGGCAGGTGCAGGTGGGCGCTGGCGAACGCGCGGGCCTCGCGGGCTTGGGCCAGGTGCGTGCGTAATTGGGCATCGCGCGTGGGGTCGGCAATCACCTTGTCGATCGGCTCGCGGGCTTGCAGCAAGCGCAGTTGTCCGCCGACCAACTGGCTGTAGTAGCCAACACTGGAGCAACCGTTGAGTAACAAAAGCAGGAGGCCTGGAAACAAAACCCGGAAAACACGGTCGAGTAACCGATGGCTTGAACGCGGCCTGATCAATTGGAATCACCTTGGGAGAGTCTGCCCACAAGACTATCTCGCTTGCCTGGAGCTTCGCTATGCGCGTGTTGATGCTGACAAGTGGCCTTTTGCTGCTGACCGGTTGTGCCGGGCTGCCGGACCCCGATCCGTCCCAGGCGTGGATTGACCTGGGAAGCCATCAGGACACCGCGTTGCAAGCGTTGGAGGTCGACGACAAGACGTCCATCGACAAGCGTTATTTCGAAGTGCAGCCTGGCAGCCATGAGCTGACGGTGCGTTATCAATTTGCCGTCGAGCCCGGCAACATCGGCCCGGATGCCGAGCCGCTGTGGCGTGATTGCCGGCTGAACGTCAAGTTCAAGGACTTCAACGCTGGCCAGCGTTACCAGTTGCAGGCCGGCAGCATTGGTTTCCGGCCGTGGGCCAAGCTCTACGATCAACAGCGCAAAGTGGTGGGGCAAGGTACGCCGGCAGGCTGCCAGCAAAGCTGATCGGCGCTATGCTCAGGGCCTGATTTTCCAGGACGCTGAACATGCGCGCTCTTATACCGATACTGACGCTCATTGCTCTGGGCGGCTGCGCAATGACCCCGCTTCCCCCGGTTGACCCGAACATGGCCTGGGTCGATTTCGCCACGCCATCGCCGGGTGGCAAGGTCCTGATGGCGCAAAGCCTGGATGGGCAACGCTTACGGGATGGGCGATTTTTCCAGGTGTCACCAGGCAGCCACGAACTGGAAGTGCGCTTCGACTTCGAGGTGTTCGGTGGTGGCGGGTTGGGGATGTTTTCCGAACCGCAAGAGCGGCTGTGCTACCTGACCGTGCGCTACGATGGCTTCGAGGCCGGCCAACGCTATCGCCTGGAGGCCCGTAACCTGGCCTATAGCCCAAGCGCCAGGCTATACAACGCCAAGCGAGAAGTGGTCGCCGAAGACCGACAAGCCCATTGCCTGATGTAGCGCGGCTAGCGGTCGTTCTTCTGGTAGATGATTTTCTTCGTGCCGTTTTCGCACGTCCCCACCACCATGTTCTGGTCGTGGACTTCATCATTGGTGACGATTTCCAGCGTGTAGGACGTTACGCCCTGCGCCTGGATCTTGGCTTCGATCTCGGCCTTGAGCTCTTCGCACGGTTTGGGCGCCGCGAGGGCGGATGTGGCGAAGGCGCAACCAATGACCACCACGGCAAATCGTTTCATGCTCGAAATTCCTCATGGCAGCGCGCACTGCCTGTGCGCAGACACTGCATACCTTCATTCGACCACAGATTGCTGATGGGGTGACAGGGTAAAAAGACCGCAGCCTGCGGCGGCCCAGAGGCTGCGATCTTCGGTTTGTCAGCTCACCAGGGTCGCGTCCAGGGTGATCTTGGCGTTCAGCACCTTGGAAACCGGGCAACCTTCCTTGGCCTTGTTGCTCAGTTCTTCGAACTGCTGCTGGCTGGCGCCGGGGATCTTGGCCTTGAGCGTCAGTTTCACCGCGGTGATCGCAAAGCCGCCATCGACCTGATCCAGGGTGACGTCGGCGTTGGTGTCGATGGCGTCAGCCTTGAGCCCGGCTTCGCCGAGAATCATCGAAAACGCCATAGAGAAGCAGCCAGCGTGGGCCGCGCCGATCAGTTCTTCGGGGTTGGTGCCCTTGCCGCCTTCGAAGCGGGCCTTGAAGCCATAAGGTGCTTCGCGCAACACACCGGTTTCAGTGGAGATGGAGCCGATGCCGGTTTTCAGGTCACCTTCCCAGTGAGCCGATGCTTTCTTAATGATAGCCATGTCTGCCTCCTCAAGGTCCGGCGCGAGGTTTCGCGTCCGTGTTTGTCATTACCAGGGTTGTGAGGATAGACCGGCCAGGAAAGTTCATCCTGTCGATTAGTTGACCAATTTAGTAGGAAAATTCATTGTTGCTATTGAAACTCGGGTATATGCCCACATTGCATAGCACACACCTTTAGAAACGGCAGGCTTTCGCCCTTAGGAAAGCCCGGAACGCCGTTGGAGACCCCGGCCCATGAAACAGTTGTCCGAAGTGAAATTCTCAACCCTGGACCTTGTGCCCGTTCGCGCCGACGGCAATGCCGCCCAGTCCCTGCGCAACTCCCTGGACTTGGCGCAGCACGTGGAAAAATATGGCTACACCCGCTTCTGGGTGGCCGAGCACCACAACATGGATGGCATCGCCAGCTCCGCGACGGCGGTGCTGCTGGGTTACCTGGCGGGAGGCACTTCGACCATTCGTGTCGGTTCCGGCGGGGTGATGTTGCCCAACCATGCGCCGTTGGTCATTGCCGAACAGTTCGGCACGTTGGAAAGCCTCTACCCCGGGCGAATCGATCTGGGCTTGGGCCGGGCGCCGGGTTCCGACCAGATGACCGCCCGGGCGCTGCGTCGCGAGCGCTCTGGCAGCGCCGACGACTTCCCTGATGACGTGGCCGAGCTGATGCGCTATCTCGGCCCGCGCACGCCGGAGCAGCGCATCATTGCCATGCCGGGCACCGGGACCAACGTGCCGGTGTGGCTGTTGGGTTCCAGTCTGTTCAGCGCGCAACTGGCCGGTGAGCGCGGTTTGCCCTATGCCTTTGCCTCACATTTCGCACCGCGCTTCATGCACGAGGCGATTCGCATCTACCGCAACCACTTCAAACCGTCCGCGGTGCTCGACAAGCCTTACGTGATGCTCGGCGTGCCACTGGTGGCCGCGGACACGGACGAGCGGGCTGATTACCTGGCGACGTCGGTGTACCAGCGGATCCTGGCGCTGATGCGTGGGCAGAGCCTGGTGCAGCGCCCGCCGGTGGAGTCCATGAACGGGCTCTGGCTACCTCATGAGAAAGAAGCGGTTGGCGACTTCCTTGGCCTGGCTATGGTCGGTGGCCCGCAGAAGATTCGCGCCAAGCTGGAGGTGTTGATCGAACAAACCCAGGCGGATGAGCTGATTTTCACCAGCGACCTGTATGAACATGCCGATCGCCTGCACTCGTATGAGCTGCTGGCCCAGGTCATGAAAGGCTGAATCGCAGCCATGAAAAAGCCGACGCATTGCGTCGGCTTTTCGTATGCATCAGATCAACCGCGTTTGTAGGTAATCACCTTACTGCCGGCCTCGCAGGTGCCGACGACCTTGGCGTCAGCCGCTGCGCTTTTTTCGACGATTTCAAGGGTATAACCTGACACGCCCTTGGCATCCAGCTTCGCTGCGATTTCGCTTTTCAGCTCTTCGCAAGGCTTGCCGGCCGCCAATGCGCCACCCGCAAGGCTCAGCAAACCCACGGCCACCATTAACTTTTTCATCGCTTGCACTCCTTGGTCGGATCAAATAGGGCAGGTATTGGAAAGACGTGACACGCAGACAATAGCGCATCGCCAGTCCCTATGGCACTCCGCCAGCGCGCAAGTTCATTGTCCTCAGCTGTTGGCGATGCGGAATCCGACCTTGATGGTCACTTGAAAGTGCGCGGCCCGGCCGTTTTCGATGTGTCCGCGGGTTTCCGTGACTTCAAACCATTCCAGGTGCTTGAGGCTTTTGCTGGCCTCGGCGAGGGCGTTGTTGATGGCGTCCTCGATGCTGGTGGGAGACGAGCCGACCAGCTCGACTTTCTTGTACGTGTGATGATCAGTCATGACGTTCTCCTGTAGGGGTCTTTAACAGCCTAGCAGCGATTTTTCGCCTTACATCTGGCGCCGCTTGCCCCTGGAAAGTTCAGATTTACTGCACTTTCAGAAATGGCTGGAGTCCCAATTCACACCACTCAACCACTGCAGGAGAGAGCCACCATGGCCAGCAATTCGTTACGTAAAGCCTCGTTGCAAAGCATGGAAGCGGAGATCGAGAGTCTGCTCAAGTCGTTGGAAAGCTTGAAGGACGACGCCTCTGATGAGTCGCGCAAGACCCTCAAGACGCTCAAGGCGAATGCCGAAAGTGCGTTGAAACATTCTCGGCACCTGCTCAGCGATGCGTATGAAGAGGTCAAGGTGAAAACCCGCGAAACCGGGCTCGCCACTCGCGATTACGCGCAAGAGCACCCTTGGACCACGGCCGGTGTCGCGGTGGGGGCCATTGGCCTGCTGGCCGCTTACCTGTTGTGCAAACGCAGTGACTGAGCCGGTTGGCCCAACTCATGCCTGAGCCACTGGGCCAATTGACGAGCGCGCCCGTCCGCGGCGCGCTTGGGTAGCCACAACGCCAGTCGCGCCGGGGTTTCACCGAAGCCCCAGGGCGCGACCAGCCGCCCGGCACGTACGTCCTCGGCCACCAACGGCTCGGGGGCGATAGCGACGCCCAGTCCGGCGACGGCGGCCTCCAGCAAATAATACAAATGTTCGAAGCCTTGCCCGAATGTCAGTGCCCGGGATTCGAGGGCGTTTTGCTGTGCCCAGGTCGGCCACGCCTGGGGGCGGGACGTGGTGTGCAGCAGCGGCTCATCCAGCAGCGCATTGGCCGGGGCGCCTTGCAGCCGGGCGAACCCGGCGTAGTGCGGGCTCATCACCGGGCCGATGCGTTCGACCGCCAGTTCATACACCTGCATGTCGGCTGGCCAGGGCGGTTCGGCGAAGACCAGCAAGGCGTCCAGGCCCGGTCGCCTGGGGTCCAGGTCGCCTTCACCGGCGGACAGGTGCAGGCGCAGGTCCGGCAAGTCGGCATTGAGCCGGCCCAGGCGGGGAATGAACCAGCGCGCCAGCAGGCTGCCCGAGCAACCCAGTACGAACGGAGCATCCGCCGTGCTTTGGGTCAGTTCCGCGCACACGCTGCGCAGGCGTTCGAAGGCGTCGCTGCTGGCGTCGCGCAGACGTGCGCCCGCATCTGTGAGTTTCAAGCCGCGCCCATCCTTGACGAACAGACTCACGCCCAAGTGTTCCTCCAGTGCTTTGAGCTGGCGACTGACCGCACCGTGGGTCACGTGCAGTTGTTCGGCCGCCTGGCTTACGCTGTTGAGTCGGGCGGTGGCCTCGAAGGCGCGCAGGGCGTTGAGCGGAGGAAGATCGTGACGCATTTTATCTGTGAGTTTTCCTGACAGGTTGTGGCGATCTTATCGGTTTTCAGCGGGCAATGTCAGGGGTAGAGTGAGCCTCATTGTCTCTCTACACATTTGCCTGGAGCGCCCCGATGACCCAGCCTACGACCCCTTTCAACCTGCGCAGTGGCCCCGACGCCAATGGCCTGTTCGGTGCATTCGGCGGCCGCTATGTGGCCGAAACCCTGATGCCGCTGATCCTGGACCTGGCCCGTGAATACGAAGCGGCGAAGGAAGATCCTGCGTTTATCGAGGAGTTGGCCTACTTCCAGCGCGATTACGTCGGGCGTCCGAGCCCACTCTATTTCGCCGAACGCCTGACCGAATACTGCGGCGGCGCCAAGATCTACCTCAAGCGCGAGGAGCTGAACCACACCGGCGCCCACAAGATCAACAACTGCATCGGCCAGATCCTGCTGGCGCGGCGCATGGGTAAAAAACGCATCATCGCCGAGACCGGCGCCGGCATGCACGGCGTGGCCACTGCCACCGTGGCCGCACGGTTCGGGCTCGATTGCGTGATCTACATGGGCACCACCGACATCGAACGCCAGCAGGCCAACGTGTTCCGCATGAAGCTGCTGGGCGCTGAGGTGATCCCGGTGGTGGCTGGCACGGGCACCTTGAAAGACGCGATGAACGAAGCGCTGCGCGATTGGGTGACCAACGTCGACAGCACGTTCTACCTGATCGGCACGGTGGCAGGCCCGCACCCTTATCCAGCCATGGTGCGCGACTTCCAGGCCGTCATTGGCAAGGAAACCCGCGATCAACTGCAAGCTCAGGAAGGCCGCCTGCCGGACAGCCTGGTGGCGTGCATCGGTGGCGGCTCCAATGCCATGGGCCTGTTTCACCCGTTCCTGGACGATAAGAGCGTCGACATCATCGGCGTCGAGGCCGCCGGCTATGGCATCGAGACCGGTAAACATGCGGCGAGTCTGAACGGCGGCGTGCCGGGTGTGCTGCACGGCAATCGCACCTTCCTGTTGCAGGACGACGACGGCCAGATCATCGACGCTCATTCGATTTCCGCCGGCCTCGATTATCCGGGTATCGGCCCGGAGCACGCCTGGCTGCACGACATCGGCCGCGTCCAGTACACCTCGGTCACCGATGCCGAAGCTCTGGAAGCGTTCCACAAGTGCTGCCGCCTGGAAGGGATCATTCCTGCGCTGGAAAGCGCCCACGCCCTGGCTGAAGTGTTCAAGCGCGCGCCCAACCTGCCCAAGGATCACCTGATGGTGGTCAACCTGTCCGGCCGTGGCGACAAAGACATGCAAACCGTGATGCACCACATGGAACAGTCCCAGCAGGAGAAACACTGATGAGCCGCCTGCAAACCCGTTTTGCCGAACTCAAGCAACTGAACCGCGCTGCCCTGGTGACGTTCGTCACGGCCGGTGATCCGGACTACGACACGTCGCTGGCGATCCTCAAGGGCCTGCCGGCGGCCGGTGCCGACGTGATCGAGTTGGGAATGCCGTTCACCGACCCGATGGCTGACGGCCCGGCGATCCAGTTGGCGAACATCCGTGCCTTGGGCGCCCAGCAGAACCTGGCGAAAACCCTGCAGATGGTGCGCGAGTTCCGCAAGGACAATAACCAGACGCCGCTGGTGTTGATGGGCTACTTCAACCCGATCCATCGCTATGGCGTTCAGCGTTTCATCGGCGAGGCGCTGGATTCTGGCGTTGATGGCCTGATCGTGGTCGACATGCCGCCTGAGCACAACGCTGAGCTGTGCGATCCGGCCCAGGCAGCGGGGCTGGACTTTATCCGCCTGACGACGCCCACCACCGACGATGTGCGGTTGCCCACCGTACTCAACGGTAGCTCTGGCTTCGTCTACTACGTATCGGTAGCGGGCGTGACCGGTGCTGGCGCCGCCACCCTGGAGCACGTCGAAGAAGCCGTGACTCGCCTGCGTCGTCATACCGATTTGCCCATCAGCATTGGTTTTGGCATCCGCACACCGGAGCAGGCCGCGGCGATCGCACGATTGGCCGATGGCGTGGTGGTCGGTTCGGCGTTGATCGACCATATCGCCAGCGCCGATACCCCGGCCCAGGCAATCGATGGTGTACTGAGTTTGTGTGCCGCATTGGCCGAAGGTGTGCGTAACGCGCGCTGAGTGTTCAGCCAGCGGGACACGAAAAAGGGTTCAGAACCAGGTTCTGAACCCTTTTTTGTTGTGCATGACGTGGTCGGTGGCTGGCGTCAGGGCAACTCCAACCCTCCGCCTGCCTTGTGCAGTTTTCGCAGGTGCTCGCCGATCTCTTTGACGTTGGCCTCGCTCGCTGCAATTTCGGCGGCGCGGCTTGGCTCCAGTAATGCCCGGACTTCCTTGTCCAGGTCGCCGGTCAGCGTTTGCAACTGTTTCTGTCGCAAGTTGCTCTCCGATTCCAGGCGCTGCCACTCACTGGGTTGGGGCAATCCGTAGCCGCTTGTGCCCAGCAACTCGGCGGGGCGGCTCAGAAAACCGCTGTTGGCGAGAATCTGTTGCAGCGTGGCATTCGCCCTTTCCATGCCGCCGTTTTGCAGCTCGCGGGCTCCGAGGTAGCGTTGCTTGACCTCGTCCTGGGCCAGCAGCAACTGCCGGCGGTAGCTGGCCTGCTCCAGCAACAGCAATGCCGCGCTGGTGCGCAGATCGGCCTGCTCGAACCAGACGCGGCGCTCGGCGGCATCCAGGGCCAGCCAGTCTTCCACGGTTTGTTGCTTGATGGGCAGGTACTTTTTCAGCACGTTGAACATGGCCTGGTAGCGTTCGCGGAACGAGTCGAAGCGGTAGCCCAGGCGCAAGGCTTCCTTGGGGTCGTCCAGCACGCTGGTGTCGGCCAGGCCCCGACCCTTGAGCACTTCCAGCAAACCATTGGGCATGATGCTGTCCAGGCCGGTGAGTTGCTGGTTGTTACTGCCGCTGCGCAGCAGTTTCAAGCTCTCGACTGCGCAGTTATTGGACAGGAAGTAATAGTTGCCGTCATAGCTCCAGTGCATTTCGGCGGCGTGTTCGACGGTTTCCTCGATTTCGCGGCGTGACAGCTTCAGTGGCACCGACGCCAGGCTGCGTAGTTCGGTCTTGGTGTACTCGTCGATCACCTGGGACAACGGCAATACGAACAGGCGCGACGGGTATTTGCCCACCAGGCCGTCCCAACTGGACAACTGCACATCGCCCACGAAAGCGCGATACGACAGCACCAGGTGTTGGTCCAGGTCCAGCCGGCAGTCGGGGCCACGGGGGCGGCCTGGAGCACAGATCACCAGTCGCAGCATGCTGTGGCCCCAGCGGCTGACCCAGTTCTGGTTGGCTTCGGCCAGCAGATAATCGATGGCGTAGACTCGCTCCGGGTCGACCTTGCCCAGCGGGGTCTTCGCGAAGTCGTTGCCGGCGTTGAGGAAGGCGAACGACTTGGCGCAGGCGTCCTTGGCAGCGGGAGCCCAGCCGAAGTGTTCCTGATAATAACGGTACAGGGCGGGTCGGCGGCAGGCATAGCTGGAGTCCAGGAGGAAGTACTCCATGTTGACCGCGACGAATTCCTTGGGGCTGCTTGTTTCGTAGAGGTCCGGGCTGCGGGCGACCTGGCGATTGTGTTGTTCCCGTTCGCCGCGCCGACCTACGTACTGCGGCCAGCCGGCGAGGTCCAGCAAGCGTGGATCATCGCTGAGGGTAAAGCGGCGGCCGTTCTGACCGCGGCATTCGTCTGGAAGGCCGATCAGCCCGGCGCTGTCGTTGCGTCGGGTGCAGCGCTGGATCAGCGCGCGTTCGGCATCAGGCCATAGACGCGAACGGTCATAGATGTGGGTCAGTTCATGGAGCACCGTGGCGAGCATCTCTCGCCGCACAGTGCCGTGGGGGCGGTGGGTCTTTTGGGTCGCGGCGCTGCCGTCGGTGAGGCTGTCGAGCAGGTTGCTGTTGAGGTCCAGTTGCGACACCAGCGAAGCCTGGCCGTAAGCATTGGCTGGCATCTGGTCGGTCCAGCCGACATCGATGCGTCGGTCCAGACGTTCGATGAAGCGCGGCGGCAGGGCCTGCATGGCCTCATCGAGCAGCGCCTGGCTGGCCTGCTGTTGTGCGGGGCTGAGCCCTTCGGTGTTGAGGTGCAGTTGCAGGCCGGCCTGGGCCATGCTGCCCATGAGCAACAGGACCCCGGCCGTCAGCCAGGCGGCGAGCCGCCTCACAATGCGAGGATGGCTTCGGCGAGAACCTGGTCGCTGGCGTCACGCGCTTCCGGCACGCGGGTGCGCAAGGTGTCGAAGGCTGCCTCGAGATGAGCGCCACGGATCTCGCCATTGCTGGCGACAAAACTGGCGGCATCGTCGTGGGCTTCACGGACGATTTTCGAATCGCGGATCGACGTGGTGGTGTCGGAAGTGAAATCGATCGTGCGCTGGGAGGCGCGGACGATGATATTACTGGTGGCTACCAGGGTATGTGCCTGGGCCACATCGGCCAGTACCAGCAGGCCTAGGGCGGCAGCAATCAGCGGGCTACGCATGGAACGACTCCGGAGAATAAAGATAACTATTGGACGAGAATTGCCTGTGCCAGTTCAAGGTCGCTGACGTGAAGTTTTGGTTGGGTCCGGCGCAGGTAGTCCAGGGCCGATTCCAGTTGTGCACCTCGCAGTTGTCCGTCACTGGCGACAAACGCCGCGGCGTCATCGTGAGCGGCGACGATCAGTTTATGGTCGAAGGGCGCGGAGGTCACCATGCTCGTGGCATAGCCGCTGGCCACCACTTGCTGCGTGGACACATCGAAGGCATGGGCCGGAACAGACCAGCACGCCGCTACACAGGCAATTGCTAAGAACAGATCTGAGTAAAAACGCATGGGGCTCGACGGTTGACGGTGGACCTGAAGGCTAGCGCAAACCCCCGGCCCAGAGCCAGCGTTGAAACATCGGAACATATTTTGAAGCCCGATGTTTCATGTTGCATCAGATAACCAGGATGGCCTGGGCCAACTGCGCGTCGGTGGCGTTCAACTGAGGTGCCTGTTGGCGGATGTAGTCCAGGGCGCTTTCCAGCTTCACGCCGCGAATGGCACCTTCGCTGGCCACGAAGCTGGCGGCGTCGTCACGGGCCGCCTGGACGATTTTGTTGTCCCGCAGTGACGAAGTGGCATCGGAGGTCGCGTCGGAAGTGGCCTTCAACGCGCCGACGAGGGAGTCGGTCGTGACGATGAAGCTGCTGGCGTTGGACTGGGCGGCTACGGCCAGCAAGGCAACTGCGCTAAGCAGACGAAGACGGGTCATGATGGAACTCCTTGGGCATTGAGGTGATGTCGGTGCGTGTAGCTGAAGGAGGAGACGCGTGCTCGACTCGCTTCGCCACGGTTGCACCGATATTAGGGCAGAACGAGTCGGCTGGCAGCCCTGCATGACTGATCAGTTCTGATGTCATTGATTCAGTGGCGCCTCTAATGTAACTGTTATGGTTGATTTTTATTGATCTAGAAACTGTTATGGTGCCGCTTTTTTACCCGATCGAGGACCTGAAACGACAAGACCCGTCGTGGTTTCCCACGACGGGTCTTGTTTGTTCAATTCGGTGCTGGCGGTGGACCCGGAGGGTCAGGGCCAGCGACGCTGAGTTAGCGCCAGAACGGCTTGCTCAGCTCTTCGTAGCGTTGTGCTTCGCTGATACCGGCGTCAGCCAGCAGGCGCGAATCCAGACGAGCCAGTTGATGGCGGCTGGCGATGCGGCGCTGCCACAGCATCAGGTTGGCAATAAAGCGAAGAGGCAGGGAAGCCTGGTTTTTTGCAGCGTTGTCTTCGAAGAACAGCTCGGAACTGAGTGTACGTTCCATGGTGACATCCTTCCGCTTGTGGCGGGATTAGGTAGTGGTTTGACTGGTGCCCATGATCCTCTCGTTTGGCCAGTCTCTCTAGATACAGTTCACCTGTATTGTGAGAGACCAGTTAACTGTTAAACAGCGGTGTACTGGTCGATATTGAGGCAACTGTACCTATGTGCTCCAACTTGGTGCGAAACTGGAGGTCTGGCAAGTGTTTCTAGGAAAAGACTGTAAGAAAACACCGGTACAGCAGTACAGTTTTTGCCGAGAGTGAGCTGAGTTGCCGAGCATGGCCAAAACTGTAATTGCCAATAGGCCGATCCAACTGTGTCAAACCGCCAACATGCGACCGGTTTCTTCCAGGTTCACGTGCCAACTCAGTGCATCACGCAGAATGTGCGGGGTATGGCCTCCCAGTTTGCATGCTGCTTCGAAATACTGGTTCAAGGCCTCGCGATAGCTAGGGTGCACACACTTGTCGATGACCACGCGTGCCCGCTCCCTTGGAGCCAGGCCCCGAAGGTCGGCGAGGCCGATCTCGGTCACCAGGATGTCGACATCATGCTCGGTATGGTCCACATGGCTGACCATTGGCACGACGCTGGAAATCGCACCGCCCTTGGCAATCGACTTGGTGACGAAAATGGACAGGTGCGCATTGCGGGCAAAGTCCCCCGAGCCGCCGATGCCGTTCATCATCCGTGTGCCACAGACGTGGGTAGAGTTGACGTTGCCATACAGGTCGAACTCCAGCGCAGTGTTAATACCAATGATGCCCAGGCGGCGCACCACCTCGGGATGGTTGGAAATTTCCTGCGGGCGCAGGACCAGTTTGTCCTGGTAGCGCTCCAGGTTCCCGAACACATCGGCATTGCGCCGGCTCGACAGCGTGATGGAGCTGCCCGAGGCGAAGCTCAGTTTGCCGGCGTCGATCAAATCGAACGTGGAGTCCTGCAGGACTTCGGAATACATGGTCAGGTCTTCGAACGGAGAGTCGATCAACCCGCACATCACCGCGTTGGCAATATTGCCGATGCCGGCCTGCAGCGGGCCGAGCTTGTTGGTCAGGCGCCCAGCCGCCACTTCCTGCTTGAAGAACTCGATCAGGTGATCTGCAATGGCCTGGGTGTCGTTATCCGGTGGCGTGACGGTCGAGGGTGAATCGCCCTGATGGGTGATGACGATGGCGGCGATTTTTTCCGGCGGGATCGGGATCGCGGTACTGCCAATGCGGTCGTCGACCTTCACCAGCGGTATTGGCGTGCGGGTCGGCCGATAGGTCGGAATATAGATGTCATGCAACCCTTCCAGGTTCGGATTGTGGGCCAGGTTGATTTCCACGATCACCTGTCGGGCAAAGATGGCGAAGCTGGCGGAGTTGCCCACCGACGTGGTCGGTACGATGTGGCCTTGCTCGGTGATGGCGACGGCTTCGATCACGGCAACATCGGGCAGCTTGAGTTGGGCGTTGCGCAGTTGCTCGACGGTTTCCGAAAGATGCTGGTCGATGAACATCACTTCGCCTGCGTTGATCGCCTTGCGCAGCGTGCTATCGACCTGGAAGGGCATACGCCGGGCCAGTACGCCGGCTTCGGTGAGCTCTTTGTCGAGGTCGTTCCCCAGGCTCGCACCGGTCATCAGGCTGATCTTCAGCGGAGTGACCTTGGCGCGTTGGGCCAGCGCGTGAGGTACCGCTTTCGCTTCGCCGGCACGGGTGAAACCGCTCATGCCGACGGTCATTCCGTCCTGGATCAGCAGGGCGGCTTGCTCGGCGCTCATCACTTTGTTCAACAACGAAGGCAGGCGGATGCGATCACGGTACATGGTGTGTTATCTCGGGCTGGAAGCAAGGAGTGCGCAGTCTAGTGAATTCGCGCCATGCCCGACCCGCTACAAAAGTCGCATTTAAGGCGTCTATTACGGGGGTTTCAGGCAAAACATTATTACCGGATCGGTAACGCTGGGCCTTGATACAAATCAAAACGCCCCGACGAGGCGGGGCGTTTTGACGAAGCGAGGGAGTGTTTATTCCACGGCTTTGACCATGTCTTCGATGACCTTCTTGGCGTCACCGAAGACCATCATGGTCTTGTCGAGGTAGAACAGTTCGTTATCCAGGCCGGCGTAGCCGCTGGCCATGGAGCGCTTGTTGACGATGATGGTCTTGGCCTTGAAGGCCTCGAGGATCGGCATGCCGGCAATCGGCGATTTCGGATCGTTCTTCGCCGCCGGGTTGACCACGTCGTTGGCGCCGAGCACCAGCACCACATCGGCCTGGCCGAACTCGGAGTTGATGTCCTCCATCTCGAACACCTGGTCATAAGGCACTTCGGCCTCGGCCAGCAGTACGTTCATGTGCCCGGGCATGCGGCCCGCCACCGGGTGGATCGCGTATTTCACCGTTACGCCGTGGTGGGTCAGCTTCTCGGTCAGCTCTTTCAACGCGTGTTGTGCGCGTGCCACCGCCAGGCCGTAGCCCGGAACGATGATGACCGTGTCGGCGTTGGTCAGCAGGAACGTCGCATCGTCCGCCGAACCGGACTTCACCGGACGGGCCTCTTGCGAACCGGCCGGGCCTGCCGCGTCGGCGCTGTTGCCGAAGCCGCCCAGCAGCACGTTGAAGAACGAACGGTTCATCGCCTTGCACATGATGTACGACAGGATCGCACCGCTCGAACCCACCAGGGAGCCGGCGATGATCAGCATCGAGTTGTTCAGCGAGAAGCCAATGCCCGCGGCTGCCCAACCCGAATAACTGTTGAGCATCGACACCACCACCGGCATGTCGGCGCCACCGATCGGGATAATGATCAACACGCCCAGCACGAACGCCAGGGCCAGCATCAAGGCGAATGCGCCGAGGTTGCCAGTGAACATGAAGGTCAGGCCCAGGCCCAGCGTGGCCAGGCCCAGGATCAGGTTGAGCTTGTGCTGGCCACCGAACTGTACGGGTGCGCCCTGGAACAGGCGGAACTTGTACTTGCCGGACAGCTTGCCGAAGGCGATCACCGAGCCGGAGAAGGTGATTGCACCAATTGCCGCGCCGAGGAACAGCTCTAGGCGGTTACCGGCCGGAATCGAATCGCCCAGTTGCTTGACGATGCCCAGCGATTGCGGCTCGACGACGGCGGCAATGGCGATGAACACCGCTGCCAGGCCGATCATGCTGTGCATGAAAGCGACCAGTTCCGGCATCTTGGTCATCTCGACGCGTTTGGCCATGATCGAGCCAGCGGTACCGCCGATCAGCAGGCCGACGATGACGTAGCCGATGCCGGCGGTTGCCAGCTCAGCGCCCAGCTTATAAATGAGGCCAACGGTGGTGAGGACCGCCAGCGCCATGCCGAGCATGCCGAACAGATTGCCGCGACGGGACGTGGTCGGGTGCGACAGGCCTTTGAGGGCCTGGATGAAGCAGATCGACGCGATCAGGTAGAGCGTCGTTACCAGGTTCATGCTCATTACTTGGGCGCCTCTTCTTTTACGGCTTTCGGGGCTTTTTTCTTGAACATCTCAAGCATGCGGCGCGTCACCAGGAAGCCACCGAACACGTTCACGGCGGCCAGGGCCACGGCGAGGGTGCCCATGGTTTTGCCCAGGGGCGTGACGGTCAGCGCGGCGGCGAGCATGGCGCCGACGATCACGATGGCCGAAATGGCGTTGGTCACCGCCATCAATGGCGTGTGCAGCGCAGGTGTGACGTTCCAGACCACGTGGTAACCGACATAAATAGCCAGCACGAAGATGATCAGGTTGTAGATACCGGGGGAGATAAGCTCTTCCATTGTCTGAATCCCTGCTTAGGCGTTTTTGCGGATGACCTGGCCATCGCGGCACATCAGGCACGCGGCGACGATGTCGTCTTCCAGGTTCACGTCGAACTGACCTTCCTTGGTGAAGACCAGCTTCAGGAAGTCCAGCAGGTTGCGGGCATACAGCGCCGACGCGTCAGCGGCGACCTCACCGGCCAGGTTGGTCGGGCCGACGATGGTCACGCCATGCTCGACCACCACTTGATCGGCCACGGTCAGCGGGCAGTTGCCGCCCTGGGCTGCGGCGAGGTCGATGACCACCGAGCCGGGTTTCATCTGCGCGACGGTGTCGGCGCTCAGCAGGGTCGGTGCCTTGCGGCCCGGGATCAACGCGGTGGTGATGACAATGTCGGCCTGTTTGGCGCGCTCATGCACGGCTTGCGCCTGGCGCTGCATCCAGCTGGCAGGCATTGGCCGGGCATAACCCCCCACGCCAACGGCGCACTCACGCTCTTCGTCGGTTTCGTAAGGCACGTCGACGAACTTGGCGCCGAGGGACTCGATCTGTTCCTTCACAGCCGGGCGCACATCCGAAGCCTCGATCACTGCACCCAGGCGCTTAGCCGTGGCAATCGCCTGCAACCCGGCCACACCCGCGCCGAGAATCAGCACGCGCGCCGCTTTCACGGTACCCGCCGCGGTCATCAGCATCGGCATGAAGCGTGGGTAGTAGTGGGCAGCCAACAGCACGGCCTTGTAGCCGGCAATGTTCGCTTGAGACGACAGCACATCCAGGCTTTGCGCGCGCGAGGTGCGCGGCGCGGCCTCCAGAGCGAACGCGGTAATGCCGCACTCGGCCAGCTTGGCGATGGTTTCGTTGTTGAACGGGTTGAGCATGCCCACCAGAACGGTGCCGCGTTTGATCAACGTCAGTTCGCTGTCGTTGGGGGCGACCACCTTGAGAATCAGCTCGGCGCCGAATGCCTCGCTGGCGCTGCCAATGGTGGCGCCTGCTGCCTCGTAAGCACTGTCGATAACGCTGGCCTTGATGCCGGCGCCGCTCTGGACGGTGACTTTGTGGCCTTGGCCGATCAGCTTCTTGATGGTTTCCGGGGTAGCAGCAACCCGTGTTTCACCCGGTTGGGTTTCGAGGGGAACACCAATGTGCACGTCAAATCTCCTGCGTGATCTTATTGAGTAAACCCATGCACTTCGGATGGTGCGGTTGGGGCGGCGGATCAGCACGACCCCACTGATTCAGGCGGGGCGCAGCATTTTGCAGGCGAAAATTCAGGCCTTCAAGGGATTATGACGTGTGACGGAAAATTAACTACAAGTCACCCTGTGACCGAATGTCGCAAGCGCCCCTGGACGTTCCTCTGAAACCCTTGCCCTGTAAGGCTTCAGGGGGTTTTCAAAGGTTTTGCCATGAATCAGGTGAATATGCATTGGTGAATATGGCGATATGGCTCAAAGCCACGTATTTAAACGCTTTCGAGACTACCGTACTGATTTCCAACAGATTGACTGAAAGCGACAAAAACTTATATCTGTAGCGCTTTTTATTAGCTGACTACCGGAGTCGGTTATCGATTTATGGCTATTTTTCAAGGTGATAGTCCTTGGCTTGATCCACCAGCCAATCACGAAAAGCACGGAGCGACGCCGACTCCACCTTGCGTTCCGGGATCATCAGGTAATAAGCCTTGATGCTCGACAGCGCGCTGCGATTGGCAATGACCAGGCGCTTTTCCGCCAGTTCGCGCTGGATCAGAAACGGCGGGATCAGGGCAATGCCCATGTCGTGCATGGCCGCTTGGGCCAGCATGGAGAATAGTTCATAACGCGGGCCTGTCAGGTCGCGAGCGATGTTCAGGTTCTGGGCGTTGAACCATTGGCGCCATGCATAAGGACGAGTGGTCTGCTGGAGCAGGGGGAGTTCGGCGATGGCTTCTGGCGTCAGACCTTTGCGGCCATCCAGTAGCGCTGGGCTGCACACCGGCATCGGATTCTCACCCATCAGTTTGTGGGACTCGGTCCCGGACCAGTCCGCATCACCGAAATAGATGGCGGCGTCAAATTCCGTGTCTGCAAAGAGAAAGGGTCGTGTGCGGTTCGTCAGGTTAACGGTGACCTCCGGGTGCTGCTGTTGGAAATCCTTGAGGCGGGGCAGCAACCATTGGGTACCGAACGTCGGGACCACAGCCAGCTCGATCACGTTCGCACCGGTATGCCCCATCACCGACAGCGTATCTCGCTCAACGGCATCCAATTGAGCGGCCACCCGCCGACTGTAGGAAAGGCCTGCCTCGGTCAATTTGACTCCTCGCCGTGAACGTCGAAAAAGCTCGACGCTGAGGAAGTCTTCCAGGCCCGCGATCTGTCGGCAGATGGCACCTTGGGTCAGGGAAAGTTCTTGAGCGGCCTTGGTGAAGCTCTCATGCCGGGCGGCGGCCTCGAAGCTGATCAGGGCGGCGGTACTGGGGATTTTGCGGCGCATGTACGGCTACCTCACTCATTACCGTTGTAAACAGGGTATACGGCATTTACGGAGTGAGAAATTAGCACAAGAGGATGCGTAATCCTCGTTTGCCCTTGTAGGAAACCGCGCCTAGGATCAACCCACGATTTTCATCTAATTGGCGAGGACTCTTTCATGGCCGGTAAAGCGAGCTTCAACTGGATCGATCCATTGTTGCTGGACCAGCAACTCACCGAAGAAGAGCGCATGATCCGCGACACTGCCGAGCAGTTTGCCCAGCAGAAGCTGGCGCCGCGGGTGCTGGAAGCTTTCCGTCATGAAAAGACCGACCCGGCGATCTTTCGCGAGATGGGCGAAGTGGGGCTGCTGGGTGCAACCATTCCCGAACAATACGGTGGCAGCGGGCTGAACTATGTCAGCTATGGCCTGATTGCGCGTGAAGTGGAGCGCGTCGATTCCGGCTATCGCTCGATGATGAGCGTCCAATCCTCCCTGGTCATGGTGCCGATCAATGAATTTGGCACCGAAGCACAGAAGCAGAAGTACTTGCCCAAGCTGGCCTCCGGTGAATGGATAGGCTGCTTTGGCCTGACGGAGCCGAACCACGGTTCCGACCCTGGCGCGATGATTACTCGTGCGCGCAAGGTGGAAGGCGGCTACAGCCTGACGGGCAGCAAGATGTGGATCACCAACAGCCCGATAGCCGACGTGTTTGTCGTCTGGGGTAAGGATGACGCGGGCGATATCCGCGGCTTCGTTCTCGAAAAAGGCTGGAAAGGCCTGAGCGCTCCGGCCATCCATGGCAAGGTTGGTTTGCGTGCGTCGATCACCGGCGAGATCGTCATGGATAACGTGTTTGTCCCCGAAGAAAACATCTTCCCGGATGTGCGTGGCCTGAAGGGGCCGTTCACTTGCTTGAACTCGGCACGCTATGGCATTTCCTGGGGCGCGTTGGGTGCTGCTGAATTCTGCTGGCACACCGCTCGCCAGTACACGCTGGATCGCCAGCAGTTTGGCCGTCCTCTGGCGGCTAATCAGTTGATCCAGAAAAAACTGGCCGACATGCAGACAGAAATCACGCTGGCCTTGCAGGGTTGCCTGCGCCTGGGCCGTATGAAGGATGAGGGTTCGGCTGCGGTCGAAATCACGTCGATCATGAAGCGCAACTCCTGCGGCAAATCCCTGGATATCGCCCGCATGGCGCGGGACATGCTGGGCGGCAACGGCATATCCGATGAGTTCGGTATCGCGCGTCATTTGGTGAACCTGGAAGTCGTGAACACCTATGAAGGTACCCATGACGTTCATGCGCTGATCCTGGGGCGTGCACAAACCGGTATCCAGGCGTTCTATTAATAGGAGAGCGGTCATGGGCGCGCTTTCGCATCTGCGGGTGCTGGACTTATCGAGAGTATTGGCCGGGCCTTGGGCCGGACAGATCCTGGCGGACCTGGGGGCGGAGGTCATCAAGGTCGAGCGCCCTGGCAATGGTGACGACACGCGTGCCTGGGGCCCGCCGTTCCTGACGGATGCGTCTGGCGAGAATACGACCGAAGCGGCTTATTACCTGTCGGCCAATCGCAACAAGCAATCGGTAACGATCGACCTCACGCGCCCGGAAGGGCAGCAACTGGTTCGGGAGCTTGCGGCCAAGTCCGACATCCTGATCGAGAATTTCAAGGTGGGCGGGCTGGCGGCTTATGGCCTGGACTATGACTCGCTGAAAGCGATCAATCCGCAACTGATCTATTGCTCGATTACCGGCTTTGGCCAGACTGGACCTTATGCCAAGCGTGCCGGGTATGACTTCATGATCCAGGGGCTCGGCGGCCTGATGAGTCTTACCGGTCGGCCTGAAGGTGACGAGGGGGCGGGCCCGGTGAAGGTCGGGGTGGCGCTGACGGATATCCTTACGGGCCTGTATTCGACCGTTGCGATTCTGGCGGCGTTGGCTCATCGCGATCAGGTGGGTGGCGGGCAGCACATTGATATGGCCCTGCTGGACGTCCAGGTGGCTTGTTTGGCCAACCAGGCGATGAACTACCTGACCACGGGGCAGGCGCCGAAGCGGTTGGGCAACGCTCATCCGAATATCGTGCCTTATCAGGATTTTCCTACGGCTGATGGCGACTTCATTCTCACCGTGGGTAATGACAGCCAGTTCCGCAAATTCGCCGAGGTGGCCGGGCAACCTCAGTGGGCCGATGATCCACGGTTTGCGACGAATAAACTGCGGGTGGCGAACCGGACGGTGCTGATCCCCTTGATTCGCCAGGCGACGGTGTTCAAGACCACGGCGCAATGGGTGGCTCAGTTGGAGCAGGCGGGTGTGCCGTGTGGGCCGATCAATGATCTGGCGCAGGTGTTCGCGGATCCACAGGTGCAGGCCCGAGGGCTGGCGGTGGAGCTGCCTCATGCGCTGGCCGGCAAAGTACCTCAAGTGGCTAGTCCGATTCGTCTGTCCGAGACGCCCGTTGAATACCGCAGCGCGCCGCCTTTGCTGGGGGAGCATACCCAGAAAGTGCTCCGGCGCGTGCTGGGGTTGGACGAGGCCGCGGTGACCGCACTCAAGGAAGCTGGCGTTCTTTGAAACCGTCCTTCTATATAAAGGGACCCCCATAAGGGTTTTCCGGGCTCACTTAACTTATTGATAGGAAAGTGAAATTAAGTGTTGACGGCAGATTCCAGACGTCTATAATTCGCCCCACTTCCGGCGCAGTCGAAACGAAAAACTCCTTGAGTTTCAATGAGTTAAACGATTTTAGGCAGTGCAGGGCTTCAGTTCATCGAAGTCCGGAAGCCGTGGATAAGGCGCTGTAGTTTGGCTTTATCAGCGGTTCGATCCTCCCGATCGAAAGCGGTGAAAAAGAGGTGTTGACAGCAGCGAACAACGCTGTAGAATTCGCCTCCCGCTAACGAGAGATCGAAAGCGCAAGTGGTTGAAGTTGTTAGTGTTTCCCACGGGAAACTTTGAAAAACTTCTTAAATAACCGCTTGACAGCAACACCGGGCGCTGTAGAATGCGCGCCTCGGTTGAGACGAAAGAATCAACCACCGCTCTTTAACAACTGAATCAAGCAATTCGTGTGGGTGCTTGTGGAGTCAGACTGCTAGTCAACAGATTATCAGCATCACAAGTTACTCCGCGAGAAATCAAAGATGTAACCAACGATTGCTGAGCCAAGTTTAGGGTTTTCTCAAAACCCAAAGATGTTTGAACTGAAGAGTTTGATCATGGCTCAGATTCGCTGGCGGCAGGCCTAACACATGCAAGTCGAGCGGTAGAGAGAAGCTTGCTTCTCTTGAGAGCGGCGGACGGGTGAGTAATGCCTAGGAATCTGCCTGGTAGTGGGGGATAACGTTCGGAAACGGACGCTAATACCGCATACGTCCTACGGGAGAAAGCAGGGGACCTTCGGGCCTTGCGCTATCAGATGAGCCTAGGTCGGATTAGCTAGTTGGTGGGGTAATGGCTCACCAAGGCGACGATCCGTAACTGGTCTGAGAGGATGATCAGTCACACTGGAACTGAGACACGGTCCAGACTCCTACGGGAGGCAGCAGTGGGGAATATTGGACAATGGGCGAAAGCCTGATCCAGCCATGCCGCGTGTGTGAAGAAGGTCTTCGGATTGTAAAGCACTTTAAGTTGGGAGGAAGGGTTGTAGATTAATACTCTGCAATTTTGACGTTACCGACAGAATAAGCACCGGCTAACTCTGTGCCAGCAGCCGCGGTAATACAGAGGGTGCAAGCGTTAATCGGAATTACTGGGCGTAAAGCGCGCGTAGGTGGTTAGTTAAGTTGGATGTGAAATCCCCGGGCTCAACCTGGGAACTGCATTCAAAACTGACTGACTAGAGTATGGTAGAGGGTGGTGGAATTTCCTGTGTAGCGGTGAAATGCGTAGATATAGGAAGGAACACCAGTGGCGAAGGCGACCACCTGGACTGATACTGACACTGAGGTGCGAAAGCGTGGGGAGCAAACAGGATTAGATACCCTGGTAGTCCACGCCGTAAACGATGTCAACTAGCCGTTGGGAGCCTTGAGCTCTTAGTGGCGCAGCTAACGCATTAAGTTGACCGCCTGGGGAGTACGGCCGCAAGGTTAAAACTCAAATGAATTGACGGGGGCCCGCACAAGCGGTGGAGCATGTGGTTTAATTCGAAGCAACGCGAAGAACCTTACCAGGCCTTGACATCCAATGAACTTTCTAGAGATAGATTGGTGCCTTCGGGAACATTGAGACAGGTGCTGCATGGCTGTCGTCAGCTCGTGTCGTGAGATGTTGGGTTAAGTCCCGTAACGAGCGCAACCCTTGTCCTTAGTTACCAGCACGTAATGGTGGGCACTCTAAGGAGACTGCCGGTGACAAACCGGAGGAAGGTGGGGATGACGTCAAGTCATCATGGCCCTTACGGCCTGGGCTACACACGTGCTACAATGGTCGGTACAGAGGGTTGCCAAGCCGCGAGGTGGAGCTAATCCCATAAAACCGATCGTAGTCCGGATCGCAGTCTGCAACTCGACTGCGTGAAGTCGGAATCGCTAGTAATCGCGAATCAGAATGTCGCGGTGAATACGTTCCCGGGCCTTGTACACACCGCCCGTCACACCATGGGAGTGGGTTGCACCAGAAGTAGCTAGTCTAACCTTCGGGAGGACGGTTACCACGGTGTGATTCATGACTGGGGTGAAGTCGTAACAAGGTAGCCGTAGGGGAACCTGCGGCTGGATCACCTCCTTAATCGACGACATCAGCTGCTCCATAAGTTCCCACACGAATTGCTTGATTCATTGAAGAAGACGAAAAGAAGCAGCCCGAAATTGGGTCTGTAGCTCAGTTGGTTAGAGCGCACCCCTGATAAGGGTGAGGTCGGCAGTTCGAATCTGCCCAGACCCACCAATTTTGTGTGGGAAACGCCTGTAGAAATACGGGGCCATAGCTCAGCTGGGAGAGCGCCTGCCTTGCACGCAGGAGGTCAACGGTTCGATCCCGTTTGGCTCCACCACTACTGCTTCTGTTTGTAGAAAGCTTAGAAATGAGCATTCCATCATTGTGATGGTGAATGTTGATTTCTAGTCTTTGACTAGTTCGTTCTTTAAAAATTTGGGTATGTGATAGAAAGATAGACTGAACGTTACTTTCACTGGTAACGGATCAGGCTAAGGTAAAATTTGTGAGTTCTCTTAATTGAGAAATTCGAATTTTCGGCGAATGTCGTCTTCACAGTATAACCAGATTGCTTGGGGTTATATGGTCAAGTGAAGAAGCGCATACGGTGGATGCCTTGGCAGTCAGAGGCGATGAAAGACGTGGTAGCCTGCGAAAAGCTTCGGGGAGTCGGCAAACAGACTTTGATCCGGAGATGTCTGAATGGGGGAACCCAGCCATCATAAGATGGTTATCTTGTACTGAATACATAGGTGCAAGAGGCGAACCAGGGGAACTGAAACATCTAAGTACCCTGAGGAAAAGAAATCAACCGAGATTCCCTTAGTAGTGGCGAGCGAACGGGGACTAGCCCTTAAGTGGCTTTGAGATTAGCGGAACGCTCTGGAAAGTGCGGCCATAGTGGGTGATAGCCCTGTACGCGAAAATCTCTTAGTCATGAAATCGAGTAGGACGGAGCACGAGAAACTTTGTCTGAATATGGGGGGACCATCCTCCAAGGCTAAATACTACTGACTGACCGATAGTGAACTAGTACCGTGAGGGAAAGGCGAAAAGAACCCCGGAGAGGGGAGTGAAATAGATCCTGAAACCGTATGCGTACAAGCAGTGGGAGCCCACTTTGTTGGGTGACTGCGTACCTTTTGTATAATGGGTCAGCGACTTATTTTCAGTGGCGAGCTTAACCGAATAGGGGAGGCGTAGCGAAAGCGAGTCTTAATAGGGCGTCTAGTCGCTGGGAATAGACCCGAAACCGGGCGATCTATCCATGGGCAGGTTGAAGGTTGGGTAACACTAACTGGAGGACCGAACCGACTACCGTTGAAAAGTTAGCGGATGACCTGTGGATCGGAGTGAAAGGCTAATCAAGCTCGGAGATAGCTGGTTCTCCTCGAAAGCTATTTAGGTAGCGCCTCATGTATCACTGTAGGGGGTAGAGCACTGTTTCGGCTAGGGGGTCATCCCGACTTACCAAACCGATGCAAACTCCGAATACCTACAAGTGCCGAGCATGGGAGACACACGGCGGGTGCTAACGTCCGTCGTGAAAAGGGAAACAACCCAGACCGTCAGCTAAGGTCCCAAAGTTATGGTTAAGTGGGAAACGATGTGGGAAGGCTTAGACAGCTAGGAGGTTGGCTTAGAAGCAGCCACCCTTTAAAGAAAGCGTAATAGCTCACTAGTCGAGTCGGCCTGCGCGGAAGATGTAACGGGGCTCAAACCATACACCGAAGCTACGGGTATCACCCTCGGGTGATGCGGTAGAGGAGCGTTCTGTAAGCCTGTGAAGGTGAGTTGAGAAGCTTGCTGGAGGTATCAGAAGTGCGAATGCTGACATGAGTAACGACAATGGGTGTGAAAAACACCCACGCCGAAAGACCAAGGTTTCCTGCGCAACGTTAATCGACGCAGGGTTAGTCGGTCCCTAAGGCGAGGCTGAAAAGCGTAGTCGATGGAAAACAGGTTAATATTCCTGTACTTCTGGTTATTGCGATGGAGGGACGGAGAAGGCTAGGCCAGCTTGGCGTTGGTTGTCCAAGTTTAAGGTGGTAGGCTGGAATCTTAGGTAAATCCGGGATTCTAAGGCCGAGAGCTGATGACGAGTTACCCTTTGGGTGACGAAGTGGTTGATGCCATGCTTCCAAGAAAAGCTTCTAAGCTTCAGGTAACCAGGAACCGTACCCCAAACCGACACAGGTGGTTGGGTAGAGAATACCAAGGCGCTTGAGAGAACTCGGGTGAAGGAACTAGGCAAAATGGCACCGTAACTTCGGGAGAAGGTGCGCCGGTGAGGGTGAAGGACTTGCTCCGTAAGCTCATGCCGGTCGAAGATACCAGGCCGCTGCGACTGTTTATTAAAAACACAGCACTCTGCAAACACGAAAGTGGACGTATAGGGTGTGACGCCTGCCCGGTGCCGGAAGGTTAATTGATGGGGTTAGCTAACGCGAAGCTCTTGATCGAAGCCCCGGTAAACGGCGGCCGTAACTATAACGGTCCTAAGGTAGCGAAATTCCTTGTCGGGTAAGTTCCGACCTGCACGAATGGCGTAACGATGGCGGCGCTGTCTCCACCCGAGACTCAGTGAAATTGAAATCGCTGTGAAGATGCAGTGTATCCGCGGCTAGACGGAAAGACCCCGTGAACCTTTACTATAGCTTTGCACTGGACTTTGAATTTGCTTGTGTAGGATAGGTGGGAGGCTTTGAAGCGTGGACGCCAGTTCGCGTGGAGCCATCCTTGAAATACCACCCTGGCAACTTTGAGGTTCTAACTCAGGTCCGTTATCCGGATCGAGGACAGTGTATGGTGGGTAGTTTGACTGGGGCGGTCTCCTCCTAAAGAGTAACGGAGGAGTACGAAGGTGCGCTCAGACCGGTCGGAAATCGGTCGTAGAGTATAAAGGCAAAAGCGCGCTTGACTGCGAGACAGACACGTCGAGCAGGTACGAAAGTAGGTCTTAGTGATCCGGTGGTTCTGTATGGAAGGGCCATCGCTCAACGGATAAAAGGTACTCCGGGGATAACAGGCTGATACCGCCCAAGAGTTCATATCGACGGCGGTGTTTGGCACCTCGATGTCGGCTCATCACATCCTGGGGCTGAAGCCGGTCCCAAGGGTATGGCTGTTCGCCATTTAAAGTGGTACGCGAGCTGGGTTTAGAACGTCGTGAGACAGTTCGGTCCCTATCTGCCGTGGACGTTTGAGATTTGAGAGGGGCTGCTCCTAGTACGAGAGGACCGGAGTGGACGAACCTCTGGTGTTCCGGTTGTCACGCCAGTGGCATTGCCGGGTAGCTATGTTCGGAATAGATAACCGCTGAAAGCATCTAAGCGGGAAACTAGCCTCAAGATGAGATCTCACTGGAACCTTGAGTTCCCTGAAGGGCCGTCGAAGACTACGACGTTGATAGGTTGGGTGTGTAAGCGCTGTGAGGCGTTGAGCTAACCAATACTAATTGCCCGTGAGGCTTGACCATATAACACCCAAGCAATTTGCTTGCCTGAAGCTGAAAAGCCCAAGAGCACCAGATTGCGGTGTGTGAAGACGAAACGAACCGAAAGTTCGAATGCACAAGACACCGACTCTATTACATACCCAATTTGCTGAAGCGAGGCCGTTTGGTCACGACTCAGTACCCGAATTTCTTGACGACCATAGAGCATTGGAACCACCTGATCCCATCCCGAACTCAGCAGTGAAACGATGCATCGCCGATGGTAGTGTGGGGTTTCCCCATGTGAGAGTAGGTCATCGTCAAGATTAAATTCCGAAACCCCAATTGCGAGAGCAGTTGGGGTTTTGTTTTGGGCGCTCGAAAAGTCTCGCAAAGGCTTGGCAGAGTGTTCGATTGAAGTCCCTCTATCACCTGCCAGCTTGCTTTCTATGCAATGGCTTTATGCATGGCTATCATGCGTGCCTCATTGTGAGGCGAGACTTGCATGCTGACGTTGTTAAAACTTCTGAAAGATGGTCGATTCCACTCGGGGGAAGCGTTAGGCGCGGCCCTGGGTGTCAGTCGTAGTGCTGTGTGGAAGCAGCTCCAGCATCTGGAGGCCGAACTGGGCCTGACAATTCACAAGGTCAGGGGTAGAGGCTATCAATTGCCGTCTCCACTGGTTCTATTGAGTGCTGACGAGATCGCGTTGAGGTCGCAGGTCTGTGCGGGTTCGGTTTTCATATCGGATACCATCGATTCTACTAATGCCGAGGCGTTGCGCCTAATCGATGCCGGGCAAGCGGCACCGTTCCTGGTTCTCTCGGAGCAGCAGACAGCAGGTAGGGGGCGCCGAGGGCGTAAGTGGGTCAGTCCATTTGCACAGAACGTTTACTACAGCCTTGTACTTCGTATCGATGGAGGGCTCCGACAGCTTGAGGGGTTGAGTCTTGTCGTGGGCTTGGCGGTCATGCAAACCTTGCGCGATCTTGGTGTCAATGGCTCTGGTTTGAAATGGCCGA
This sequence comes from Pseudomonas chlororaphis, assembly GCA_001023535.1. Classification (NCBI taxonomy): domain Bacteria; kingdom Pseudomonadati; phylum Pseudomonadota; class Gammaproteobacteria; order Pseudomonadales; family Pseudomonadaceae; genus Pseudomonas; species Pseudomonas chlororaphis. The sequence continues at coordinate 6,178,323 of CP011020.1, read as the reverse complement.
ATGATGTTCTTGTTGGAGCGAAGAAGGTTGCGGGCATCCTTCTTGAGTTGGTCGGGGATCCTGCTGATGTATGTCATGTAGTGCTCGGCATTGGTATTAATGCAAACATGCAGAGTGCTGCGCAAGTTGATCAGCAGTGGACATCGATACAGCTCGAAACAGGTCGTGCGGTAGATCGAAATCATCTGGTCGCTCATCTGAGTCAAGCGTTGCAGGTTTATCTGGAGCGTCATAGGGGTTCCGGCTTCTCGGTAATTCGTGAGGAGTGGGAGCGGAATCATTTATGGCAGGGTAAGGCTGTGTCGTTGATCGCAGGTGTTAACCAGGTCGATGGGGTGGTGTTGGGTGTCGACGGCCAAGGCGCGCTACGTCTCGACGTAGATGGTATTGAGAAAAAATACAGCGGTGGTGAGTTAAGCCTGAGGTTGCGTGATGATTCTTGAGCTCGACTGTGGGAATAGCTTCATTAAATGGCGAGTCCTCAAGGCAAGTCAGGCAGGCGTTTTCGCTGAGGGCGTTGTTGATTCCGATGTGGCGTTGTTGGGTGGCCTTCATTCACTGGTCGGTCTTTCGCTGCAGCACTGCAGATTAGTCAGCGTGCGCGCACAGGAAGAGACGAATCGTCTGGTAGGTGTATTGGTTGCAGCCTTTGGTGTCTCTATAAGTTGTGCAGCGCCATCGCGTGAGGTGGCGGGTGTGCGCAATGGGTATGAGGATTATGCGCGCCTGGGGCTGGATCGCTGGCTGGCGATGCTTGGGGGCTTCCAGCTAGCCTCTGGGGCATGTCTGGTGCTTGATTTTGGTACCGCAGCCACTGCTGATTTCATTGCGGCAAATGGCGAGCATCTTGGGGGGTTTATCTGCCCTGGCATGCCGCTGATGCGTAACCAGTTGCGAACCCATACCCGTAAAATACGGTATGACGACGTTGCTGCTGAGCGTGCGCTGGAAAGCCTGGTGCCTGGGCGCACGACAGCGCAAGCTGTTGAGCGAGGTTGTACGCTCATGCTTCGTGGGTTTGCGCAGTCGCAGCTGGAGCTGGCCCGTAGTTACTGGGGGGAGGACTTCTCGGTTTTCCTTACGGGTGGTGATGCGGGGCTGGTCGTGGATGCTTTGCCGGGCGCTCGCTTCGTTCCGGACTTGGTATTTGTTGGCTTGGCGATGGCGTGCCCTTTGTCTTGAGGTTTTTATGCGTTGGTTGTTTCTGCTGTTGCTGGTTCTCAATGTCTTCTATTACGTCTGGCACCAGCAGGAGGCTCCGTTGCGTGCAAAGGATGTAACGCCCCTGGCGCTATACCGGGGTTCCCAGCAGGATATTCAGTTGTTGAGTGAGTCAGGCGAGGCAATGACGCGTCGCGACCGGTCCAGAGTCCCAGAGGTGCCGGCCGGTTGTTTGTATATTGGTGGTTTTGCCAGTCAGGAGCAGGCGCAGTACCTCGAGCAGCGCCTGACTAGCCTGGATATCAAGGTAAGGATTCAGTCATTGGTTGCCGCGAACACGTAGGTCCATTTACCGCTGCGCGACGGACGCGTCTCGATACGGGTCAGGTCGATGCCATTGTCATGGAACGGCACCAACAGCTCATGGAGCGCACCGGGCTTGTTGCTCATGGAAACGATGATCGATGTCTTCTCGATCTCCGGTCGCGGTACTGTTGTGACTGGTCGTGTTGAGCGTGGCATCGTCCGCATCCAGGAAGAGGTTGAGATCGTCGGTCTGCGCGACACTCAGAAAACTACCTGCACCGGCGTTGAAATGTTCCGCAAGCTGCTCGACGAAGGTCGTGCTGGCGAGAACTGCGGCGTGCTGCTGCGCGGCACCAAGCGTGACGACGTTGAGCGTGGCCAGGTTCTGGTCAAGCCAGGCACCGTCAAGCCGCACACCAAGTTCACCGCAGAAGTTTACGTTCTGAGCAAGGAAGAAGGCGGTCGTCATACTCCGTTCTTCAAAGGCTACCGTCCACAGTTCTACTTCCGTACCACTGACGTGACTGGTAACTGCGAGCTGCCAGAAGGCGTTGAAATGGTAATGCCAGGTGACAACATCCAGATGACTGTCACTCTGATCAAGACCATCGCGATGGAAGACGGTCTGCGTTTCGCTATCCGTGAAGGCGGTCGTACCGTCGGCGCTGGCGTCGTAGCCAAAGTCATCGAGTAAACAGTTGTAATGTCTTTTTCGGGCCGGCATAATGGTCGGCCTGATTTTGTTTTAGGTCAGTAGCTCAATTGGCAGAGCGACGGTCTCCAAAACCGTAGGTTGGGGGTTCGATTCCCTCCTGACCTGCCAGATTCACTCGGTGTGTCTGGCTTTCTTTTCACAGGATCTGATAGATGACTCCTAAAGCTGAAGCTCAAGGCTCTCGCTTCGATCTGCTTAAGTGGCTAGTGGTAGTCGCTTTGGTGGTTGTTGGCGTTGTTGGCAATCAGTATTACTCTGCTTCGCCGATCCTGTACCGCGTACTTGCATTGCTCGCCATTGCTGCCGTTGCTGCCTTCGTTGGTCTGCAGACAGCCAAGGGCAAGTCTTTCTTTGTACTCGCTAAGGAAGCTCGCACCGAGATTCGTAAAGTCGTATGGCCGACTCGCCAAGAGACCACGCAGACCACGCTGATTGTCGTGGCTGTTGTCCTGGTCATGGCGTTGCTGTTGTGGGGTCTTGATTCCCTGCTCGGTTGGCTTGTTTCCTTGATTGTTGGCTAAGGGTGTCCCGTGGCTAAGCGTTGGTACGTTGTGCATGCTTACTCGGGTTACGAGAAGCATGTCATGCGCTCGCTGATTGAGCGCGTAAAGCTGGCTGGCATGGAAGACGGCTTTGGCGAGATTCTGGTCCCCACTGAAGAAGTGGTTGAGATGCGTAATGGCCAGAAGCGCAAAAGTGAACGCAAGTTCTTTCCAGGCTACGTGCTGGTACAGATGGATATGAACGAAGGGACTTGGCACTTGGTCAAGGATACCCCTCGGGTGATGGGTTTCATTGGCGGTACCGCTGATAAGCCTGCGCCAATTACTGACAAAGAGGCAGAAGCCATTCTGCGTCGTGTTGCTGATGGTAGCGACAAGCCTAAGCCGAAAACGCTGTTTGAGCCGGGTGAAGTGGTTCGCGTCACCGACGGTCCATTCGCCGACTTTAACGGTACGGTTGAAGAAGTTAACTACGAAAAGAGCCGGATCCAAGTGGCAGTGCTCATTTTCGGACGCTCTACTCCGGTAGAGCTCGAGTTCAGTCAGGTCGAAAAGGTCTGATTGAGCAGGCATCCCAACCCCGCAGCCCTAGGCTGTGGGGTTTTGTCGTCACTGGGATAAACGCGCAAGTAACCGGGGAGCCTTTCGAGGCGTTCGAACCCGTAATTGGAGTGCCTCATGGCCAAGAAGATTACCGCTTACATCAAGCTGCAAGTGAAGGCCGCTCAGGCTAACCCAAGCCCACCTGTTGGTCCTGCTCTGGGTCAGCACGGCGTGAACATCATGGAATTCTGCAAGGCTTTCAACGCCCGTACTCAGGGTCTTGAGCCAGGTCTGCCGACTCCAGTGATCATCACTGTCTACAGCGACCGTAGCTTCACTTTCGAAACAAAAAGCACCCCTGCTTCGGTTCTGCTGAAGAAGGCTGCAGGTTTGACCAGCGGTTCCGCTCGTCCAAACACCGTTAAGGTTGGCACCGTTACCCGTGCTCAGCTGGAAGAAATCGCGAAAACCAAAAACGCGGATCTGACTGCAGCTGATATGGATGCAGCCGTGCGTACTATCGCCGGTTCTGCTCGTAGCATGGGCCTTAACGTGGAGGGTGTGTAATGGCTAAGCTGACCAAGCGCCAAAAGGCTATCGCCGGCAAAATCGAAGCAGGCAAGGCCTACAACTTTGTAGACGCCGCCGCTCTGCTGGCTGAGCTGTCGACTGTCAAGTTCAGCGAGTCGTTCGACGTTGCTGTAAACCTGGGCGTTGACCCACGTAAATCCGACCAGGTCGTTCGTAGCGCTACCGTGCTGCCACACGGCACTGGCAAGACCGTTCGTGTTGCCGTGTTCACCCAGGGCCCAGCGGCTGAAGCTGCTCTGGCTGCTGGCGCTGACCGCGTAGGCATGGACGATCTGGCTGCTGAAATGAAGGGCGGCGACCTGAACTACGACGTAGTGATCGCATCCCCGGATGCCATGCGCGTTGTGGGTCAGTTGGGTCAGATCCTCGGTCCACGTGGTCTGATGCCTAACCCTAAAGTCGGCACCGTAACACCAGACGTAGCCACCGCGGTCAAGAACGCCAAGGCTGGTCAGGTTCGTTATCGCACCGACAAAAACGGCATCATCCACACTTCCGTTGGCAAGATCGGCTTCGACGCCGTCAAGCTGAAGGAAAACGTTGAAGCCCTGATCGCTGATCTGAAGCGTATCAAGCCAGCTTCCTCGAAAGGTATCTACGTCAAGCGCGTTACCCTGAGCACCACCATGGGCCCAGGTCTGGTCATCGATCAGAGCTCGCTCGACGCGTAAGACTTAAGGTTGGCGCAAGCAATTGCGTCAATCGAAAAATTGGGGTCCCTGCCTGGCGGGGGCTGTCCAAGACCGTAGGCGACGCAAGTCTTAAACCACAAGCCTACGCAGATGGTGCTCCCGGTTCCTTACCGAATCAGACACCAAAACGACATTCGGTTCCGACCGAATGAAACGGTAACAAGCAGGAGTTAAACCCGTGGCAATTAAACTCGAAGACAAGAAGGCCATCGTCGCTGAAGTCAACGAGGCTGCCAAAGCTGCTCTGTCCGCTGTCGTGGCTGATGCCCGTGGCGTAACAGTAGGCGCAATGACCGGACTCCGTAAAGAGGCTCGTGAAGCTGGCGTTTACGTACGTGTTGTACGTAACACCCTGCTCAAGCGCGCTGTTGCTGACACTGAATACAGTGTTCTCAACGACGTGTTCACCGGCCCGACCTTGATCGCGTTCTCCACCCAACATCCTGGCGCTGCTGCCCGTTTGTTCAAGGAATTCGCCAAAGGTCAGGACAAGTTCGAGATTAAGGCAGCTGCGTTCGAGGGCAAGTTCCTCGCAGCTAACCAGATCGACGTACTGGCAACTCTGCCGACCCGTGACGAAGCAATTTCTCAGCTGATGAGCGTGATTCAAGGCGCAACCAGCAAATTGGCTCGTACTCTGGCGGCATTGCGCGACCAGAAAGAAGCTGCCGCAGCCTAAGGCTCGACACTCCTTTCCGCGTTTTTTGTTTATTTCGATGGTCGCGTAGGCCGTCCCCCAATCCAGGAATTTAGATTCATGTCTATCTCTCAAAACGATATCCTCGAAGCCGTTGGCAACATGTCCGTAATGGAAGTTGTTGAGCTGATCAAAGCTTTCGAAGAAAAATTCGGCGTTACCGCTGCTGCTGCTTCTGCCGGCCCAGCTGTTGCTGTTGCTGCTGCTGAAGAGCAAACCGAGTTCAACGTTATCCTGACCGCCGCTGGCGAGAAGAAAGTTAACGTGATCAAGGCTGTTCGTGAGCTGACCGGTCTGGGCCTGAAAGAAGCCAAGGAGAAGGTTGACACCGCTCCTCAGGTCATCTCCGAAGGCGTTACCAAAGAAGTTGCTGAAGACGCCAAGAAGAAGCTGGAAGAAGCAGGCGCTGCTGTCGAAATCAAGTAATTTCGACCTTGCGTCTCCAGCCCGAGCGTTAAGCGACAGGCTGATGGCTGGTGGCTCTTGCCACCGGCCTTTTTCCGTTATTGGCAGCCGACTGGGTTGGTGCTGGTAACGAGCTGTAACCACCCGATGTGGTGGCGCAAACCATGGGGTTTGCACGATTTTCTGGCTGCTCCCGTCGGGAGAGGCCAAACAAGCAGGTGACCAAGCTGGGGAACGCTGATGGCTTACTCATATACTGAGAAAAAACGTATCCGCAAGGACTTTAGCAAGTTGCCGGACGTCATGGATGTGCCGTACCTCCTGGCCATCCAGCTGGATTCGTATCGTGAATTCTTGCAAGCGGGAGCGACTAAAGATCAGTTCCGCGACGTGGGCCTGCATGCGGCCTTCAAATCCGTTTTCCCGATCATCAGCTACTCCGGCAATGCTGCGCTGGAGTACGTCGGTTATCGCCTGGGCGAACCGGCATTTGATGTCAAAGAATGCGTATTGCGCGGTGTAACTTACGCCGTACCTTTGCGGGTAAAAGTGCGCCTGATCATTTTCGACAAAGAATCGTCGAACAAAGCGATCAAGGACATCAAAGAGCAAGAAGTCTACATGGGTGAAATCCCCCTGATGACTGAGAACGGTACCTTCGTAATCAACGGTACCGAGCGTGTAATCGTTTCCCAGCTGCACCGTTCTCCGGGCGTGTTCTTCGACCACGACCGTGGCAAGACGCACAGCTCCGGCAAACTGCTTTACTCCGCGCGCATCATTCCTTACCGCGGTTCGTGGTTGGACTTTGAGTTCGACCCGAAAGACTGCGTCTTCGTGCGTATCGACCGTCGTCGCAAGCTGCCGGCTTCGGTACTGCTGCGCGCGCTCGGCTATACCACCGAGGAAGTGCTGGACGCGTTCTACACCACCAACGTCTTCCACGTGCAGGGTGAAAACCTCAGCCTGGAACTGGTGCCTCAGCGCCTGCGTGGTGAAATCGCGGTCCTGGACATCCAGGACGACAAAGGCAAGGTTATTGTCGAGCAGGGTCGTCGTATCACCGCTCGCCACATCAACCAGCTGGAAAAAGCCGGGATCAAAGAGCTGCAGGTGCCGATGGACTACGTCCTGGGTCGCACCACGGCGAAGGCCATCGTGCATCCGGCCACTGGCGAAATCATTGCAGAGTGCAACACCGAGCTGTCCGTCGAAATCCTGGCGAAAATCGTCAAGGCTCAGGTCGTTCGTATCGAAACCCTGTACACCAACGATATCGACTGCGGTCCGTTCATCTCTGACACGCTGAAGATCGACTCCACCGGCAACCAGCTGGAAGCCCTGGTCGAGATCTATCGCATGATGCGTCCTGGCGAGCCGCCAACCAAGGATGCAGCCGAGACCCTGTTCAACAACCTGTTCTTCAGCCCTGAGCGCTATGATCTGTCTGCGGTCGGCCGGATGAAGTTCAACCGTCGTATCGGTCGTACCGAGATCGAAGGTTCGGGCGTGCTGAACAAGGATGACATCGTTGCGGTCCTCAAGACCCTGGTCGACATCCGTAACGGCAAAGGCATCGTCGATGACATCGACCACCTGGGTAACCGCCGTGTTCGCTGCGTAGGCGAAATGGCCGAGAACCAGTTCCGCGTTGGCCTGGTGCGTGTAGAGCGTGCGGTCAAGGAACGCCTGTCGATGGCTGAAAGCGAAGGCCTGATGCCGCAAGACCTGATCAACGCCAAGCCAGTGGCTGCGGCGGTGAAGGAGTTCTTCGGTTCGAGCCAGCTGTCCCAGTTCATGGACCAGAACAACCCGCTGTCCGAGATCACCCACAAGCGTCGCGTCTCCGCACTCGGCCCAGGTGGTCTGACCCGTGAGCGCGCAGGCTTCGAAGTTCGTGACGTACACCCGACCCACTACGGTCGTGTATGCCCGATCGAGACGCCGGAAGGTCCGAACATCGGTCTGATCAACTCCCTGGCAGCCTATGCGCGCACCAACCAGTACGGCTTCCTCGAGAGCCCGTACCGCGTGGTGAAAGACGCCCTGGTGACCGACGAGATCGTGTTCCTGTCCGCCATCGAAGAGGCCGATCACGTGATCGCCCAGGCTTCGGCCACGATGAACGACAAGAAAGTCCTGGTCGACGAGCTGGTTGCTGTTCGTCACCTGAACGAGTTCACCGTCAAGGCGCCGGAAGACGTCACCTTGATGGACGTGTCGCCCAAGCAGGTTGTTTCGGTGGCTGCGTCGCTGATCCCGTTCCTCGAGCACGACGACGCCAACCGTGCATTGATGGGTTCGAACATGCAGCGTCAGGCTGTACCGACCCTGCGTGCCGACAAGCCGCTGGTGGGTACCGGCATGGAACGTAACGTTGCTCGCGACTCCGGCGTTTGCGTCGTGGCTCGTCGTGGCGGTGTGATCGATTCCGTCGACGCCAGCCGTATTGTGGTTCGTGTTGCCGATGACGAAGTTGAAACGGGCGAAGCCGGTGTCGACATCTACAACCTGACCAAATACACCCGCTCCAACCAGAACACCTGCATCAACCAGCGTCCGCTGGTCAGCAAGGGTGATCGGGTTCAGCGCAGCGACATCATGGCTGACGGTCCGTCCACCGACATGGGTGAACTGGCGCTGGGCCAGAACATGCGCATCGCGTTCATGGCGTGGAACGGCTTCAACTTCGAAGACTCCATCTGCCTGTCCGAGCGTGTGGTTCAGGAAGACCGCTTCACCACGATCCACATTCAGGAACTGACCTGTGTGGCCCGTGACACCAAGCTTGGCCCAGAAGAAATCACTGCGGACATCCCGAACGTGGGTGAGGCTGCACTGAACAAGCTGGACGAAGCCGGTATCGTTTATGTGGGTGCCGAAGTCGGCGCAGGCGACATCCTGGTGGGCAAGGTCACTCCGAAAGGCGAGACCCAGCTGACGCCGGAAGAGAAACTGCTGCGTGCCATCTTCGGTGAAAAAGCCAGCGACGTGAAGGACACCTCCCTGCGTGTGCCGACTGGCACCAAGGGTACCGTCATCGACGTACAGGTCTTCACTCGCGACGGCGTCGAGCGTGATGCTCGTGCACTGTCCATCGAGAAGACTCAGCTCGACGAGATCCGCAAGGACCTGAACGAAGAGTTCCGTATCGTTGAAGGCGCGACGTTCGAACGTCTGCGTGCTGCGCTGGTTGGCCACAAGGCCGAAGGCGGCGCCGGCTTGAAGAAAGGTCAGGAAATCACCGACGAAGTCCTCGACGGTCTTGAGCACGGCCAGTGGTTCAAACTGCGCATGGCTGAAGACGCTCTGAACGAGCAGCTCGAGAAGGCGCAGGCCTACATCGTTGATCGCCGCCGTCTGCTGGACGACAAGTTCGAAGACAAGAAGCGCAAACTGCAGCAGGGCGATGACCTGGCTCCAGGCGTGCTGAAAATCGTCAAGGTCTACCTGGCAATCCGTCGTCGCATTCAGCCGGGCGACAAGATGGCCGGTCGTCACGGTAACAAAGGTGTGGTCTCGGTGATCATGCCAGTTGAAGACATGCCGCACGATGCCAATGGCACCCCGGTCGATGTGGTCCTCAACCCGTTGGGCGTACCTTCGCGTATGAACGTTGGTCAGATCCTTGAAACCCACCTGGGCCTCGCGGCCAAGGGCCTGGGTGAGAAGATCAACCGTATGGTCGAAGAGCAGCGCAAGGTCGCGGACCTGCGTAAGTTCCTACACGAGATCTACAACGAGATCGGCGGTCGCAACGAAGAGCTGGACACCTTCTCCGACCAGGAAATCCTGGACCTGGCGAAGAACCTGCGCGGCGGCGTTCCAATGGCGACTCCGGTGTTCGACGGTGCCAAGGAAAGCGAAATCAAGGCCATGCTGAAGCTGGCAGACCTGCCGGAAAGCGGCCAGATGCAGCTGTTCGACGGCCGTACCGGCAACAAGTTCGAGCGTCCGGTTACCGTTGGCTACATGTACATGCTGAAGCTGAACCACTTGGTGGACGACAAGATGCACGCTCGTTCTACCGGTTCTTACAGCCTGGTTACCCAGCAGCCGCTGGGTGGTAAGGCGCAGTTCGGTGGTCAGCGTTTCGGGGAGATGGAGGTCTGGGCGCTGGAAGCGTACGGTGCTGCCTACACTCTGCAAGAAATGCTCACAGTGAAGTCGGACGATGTGAACGGCCGGACCAAGATGTACAAAAACATCGTGGACGGCGATCACCGTATGGAGCCGGGCATGCCCGAGTCCTTCAACGTGTTGATCAAGGAAATTCGTTCCCTCGGCATCGATATCGATCTGGAAACCGAATAACACGTGACGCGAATCGAGAGCGGGGCTGTTTGGCCCGCTCTCTGCTCCGCCAGGAGGAAAGGCCTTGAAAGACCTACTGAATTTGCTGAAAAACCAGGGTCAAGTCGAAGAGTTCGACGCCATCCGTATTGGATTGGCCTCGCCTGAGATGATCCGTTCGTGGTCGTTCGGTGAAGTTAAAAAACCGGAAACCATCAACTACCGTACGTTCAAGCCTGAGCGTGACGGCCTGTTCTGCGCCAAGATCTTTGGTCCGGTCAAGGATTACGAGTGCCTGTGCGGTAAGTACAAGCGCTTGAAACACCGTGGCGTGATCTGCGAGAAGTGCGGCGTTGAAGTTGCGCTGGCCAAGGTTCGTCGTGAGCGCATGGCGCACATCGAACTGGCTTCGCCGGTTGCCCACATCTGGTTCCTGAAATCGCTGCCGTCCCGTATCGGCTTGCTGATGGACATGACCCTGCGTGATATCGAGCGTGTTCTCTACTTCGAGAGCTACGTCGTAATCGACCCGGGCATGACCACCCTTGAAAAGGGCCAGTTGCTCAACGACGAGCAATATTTCGAAGCGCTGGAAGAGTTCGGTGACGATTTCGATGCCCGCATGGGTGCCGAAGCTGTCCGTGAACTGCTGCACGCGATCGATCTGGAGCACGAGATTGGCCGTCTGCGTGAAGAAATTCCGCAAACCAACTCCGAAACCAAGATCAAGAAGCTGTCCAAGCGCCTGAAGTTGATGGAAGCCTTCCAGGGTTCCGGCAACCTGCCTGAGTGGATGGTGCTGACCGTTCTGCCGGTTCTGCCGCCAGACCTGCGTCCGCTGGTTCCGCTCGATGGCGGTCGTTTCGCGACTTCCGACCTCAACGATCTGTATCGTCGAGTGATCAACCGTAACAACCGTTTGAAGCGTCTGCTGGATCTGTCCGCTCCTGACATCATCGTGCGCAACGAAAAGCGCATGCTGCAGGAAGCTGTGGATGCCTTGCTGGATAACGGTCGTCGCGGTCGCGCTATCACCGGTTCGAACAAGCGTCCTCTGAAATCCCTGGCCGACATGATCAAGGGTAAGCAAGGTCGTTTCCGTCAGAACCTGCTCGGTAAGCGTGTTGACTACTCCGGTCGTTCGGTAATTACCGTAGGCCCGACCCTGCGTCTGCACCAGTGCGGTTTGCCGAAGAAGATGGCTCTCGAGCTGTTCAAACCGTTCATTTTCGGCAAGCTGGAAATGCGTGGTCTGGCGACCACCATCAAGGCCGCCAAGAAGATGGTCGAGCGCGAGCTGCCAGAGGTCTGGGACGTTCTCGCCGAAGTGATTCGCGAACACCCCGTGCTGCTCAACCGTGCACCGACCCTTCACCGTCTGGGCATCCAGGCGTTTGAACCAGTACTGATCGAAGGTAAGGCTATCCAGCTGCACCCGCTGGTCTGCGCTGCGTACAACGCCGACTTCGACGGTGACCAGATGGCCGTGCACGTACCGCTGACGCTGGAAGCCCAGCTCGAAGCGCGTGCGTTGATGATGTCGACCAACAACATCCTGTCGCCAGCCAACGGTGAGCCAATCATCGTGCCGTCGCAGGACGTTGTATTGGGTCTGTACTACATGACGCGTGAAGCGATCAACGCCAAGGGCGAAGGTCGTGTGTTCGCGGATCTGCAGGAAGTTGACCGTGTGTTCCGTGCCGGCGAAGCCGCACTGCATGCCAAGGTCAAGGTGCGGATCAACGAAACCGTGAACGATCGCGATGGCAACAGCGTGACCAACACCCGTATCGTCGACACCACCGTCGGCCGTGCGCTGTTGTTCCAGGTTGTGCCAAAAGGCCTGTCGTTCGATGTCGTCAACCTGCCGATGAAGAAAAAGGCGATCTCCAAGCTGATCAACCAGTGCTACCGCGTGGTTGGCTTGAAGGAAACCGTGATCTTCGCTGACCAGTTGATGTACACCGGTTTTGCCTATTCGACCATTTCCGGCGTTTCCATCGGTGTTAACGACTTCGTTATCCCGGATGAAAAAGCCCGCATCATCGGTACCGCTACCGAGGAAGTGAAAGAGATCGAAAGCCAGTATGCTTCCGGCCTGGTAACCCAGGGCGAGAAGTACAACAAGGTGATCGACCTCTGGTCCAAGGCGAACGACGAAGTTTCCAAGGCGATGATGGCCAACCTCTCGAAAGAGAAAGTCATCGACCGTCATGGCGACGAGGTCGAGCAGGAATCCTTCAACTCGATGTACATGATGGCCGACTCGGGCGCACGGGGTTCTGCTGCGCAGATCCGTCAGCTCGCCGGTATGCGTGGCCTGATGGCCAAGCCGGACGGCTCCATCATCGAGACCCCGATCACCGCGAACTTCCGTGAAGGCCTGAGCGTACTCCAGTACTTCATCTCCACGCACGGTGCTCGTAAGGGTCTTGCGGATACCGCGTTGAAAACGGCGAACTCCGGTTACCTGACACGTCGTCTGGTAGACGTAGCGCAAGACCTGGTGGTGACCGAGATCGATTGCGGCACCGAACATGGCCTGGTCATGACTCCGCACATCGAAGGCGGCGACGTGGTCGAGCCGTTGGGTGAGCGCGTATTGGGTCGTGTCATCGCCCGTGACGTATTCAAGCCAGGTACCGAGGACGTCATCGTTCCTGCCGGCACCCTGGTAGACGAGAAGTGGGTAGAGTTCATCGAGCTGAACAGCATCGATGAAGTGATCGTGCGTTCGCCGATCAGCTGCGAAACCCGCTACGGCATTTGCGCCAAGTGCTACGGCCGCGACCTGGCTCGTGGTCACCAGGTGAACATCGGTGAATCGGTCGGCGTTATCGCGGCCCAGTCCATCGGTGAGCCGGGTACCCAGCTGACCATGCGTACGTTCCACATCGGTGGTGCGGCCAGCCGGACCTCCGCGGCCGACAGCGTACAGGTGAAGAATGGCGGTACTGTCCGCCTGCACAACCTCAAGCACGTTGAGCGTGTGGACGGTCACCTGGTTGCCGTGTCCCGTTCCGGTGAACTGGCGATTGCCGACGACTTCGGTCGTGAGCGCGAGCGCTACAAGCTGCCGTATGGTGCGGTGATTTCGGTCAAGGAAGGTGACAAGGTCGACGCTGGCGCCATTGTGGCCAAGTGGGATCCGCACACTCACCCGATCGTTACCGAAATGAAAGGTACCGTGACCTACGTGGGCATGGAAGAAGGCATCACGATCAAACGTCAGACCGACGAATTGACCGGTATGACCAACATCGAAGTGCTCGATCCGAAAGATCGTCCAGCTGCTGGCAAGGACATCCGTCCTGCCGTGAAGATGGTCGACGACAACGGCAAGGATCTGTTGCTGCCAGGCACTGACGTTATCGCTCAGTACTTCCTGCCAGCCAACGCCCTGGTCGGTGTTGCGGACGGTGCGCGGATCGCGATCGGTGATGTTATCGCCCGTATCCCGCAGGAAACTTCGAAGACCCGCGACATCACCGGTGGTCTGCCGCGTGTTGCCGACTTGTTCGAAGCCCGTCGTCCGAAGGAAGCCTCGATCCTGGCTGAAGTCAGCGGCACCATCGCGTTCGGTAAGGAAACCAAGGGCAAGCGCCGTCTGGTCATTACCCCGAACGACGGTAGCGATCCGTACGAAGAGCTGATTCCGAAGTGGCGTCACCTGAACGTCTTCGAAGGCGAACAGGTCAACCGCGGCGAAGTAATCTCCGACGGTCCGAGCGATCCACACGACATCCTGCGTCTGCTGGGTGTGAGTGCGCTGGCCAAGTACATCGTGAACGAGATCCAGGACGTTTATCGCCTGCAAGGCGTGAAGATCAACGACAAGCACATCGAGACCATCTTGCGTCAGATGCTGCGTAAAGTTGAGATCTCCGAGTCCGGCGATTCCAGCTTCATCAAGGGTGACCAGATGGAACTGACTCACGTACTGGTAGAGAACGAGCGTCTGAGCACGGAAGACAAGTTTGTCGCCAAGTTCACCCGCGTTCTGTTGGGTATCACCAAGGCGTCGTTGTCCACCGAATCGTTCATCTCGGCGGCTTCCTTCCAGGAAACCACTCGCGTACTGACCGAAGCGGCGGTAACCGGCAAGCGCGATTACCTGCGCGGCCTGAAAGAAAACGTGGTCGTGGGTCGTCTGATCCCGGCCGGTACCGGTTTGGCCTATCACAGCGAGCGTAAGCGTCGCCGTGATGCAGACAAGCCGTTGCGCGTAAGCGCCAGTGAAGTGGAAGCTGCACTGACCGAAGCGCTGAACTCGAGCGGTAACTGAGTTCTGCGGTAATTGAGTGCCGGGCCCTGGTCGCCCCGTTCGGCGGATCAAGACAAATTGTCGAGATCCGGCGAGCGGGGAGGTCGGGGCCTTGCCTTGACTGGGGACAAGATCCTCTTTAGACTCTTGATCCCCTAAATTTGGCGGGAATTCGTTCCTGCCATTTTGCTTTTCTTGCAAGACAATAGCGTCGCAAGACAACAGTGGAGCTAGTAGATGGCAACTATCAACCAGCTGGTACGTCAGCCGCGTAAGCGTATCGTCGAGAAATCCGACGTACCTGCGCTGCAGAACTGCCCGCAACGTCGTGGCGTATGCACCCGCGTGTATACCACTACGCCGAAAAAACCTAACTCGGCACTGCGTAAAGTATGCCGTGTGCGCCTGACCAACGGTTTCGAGGTTTCCTCGTACATCGGCGGTGAAGGCCACAACCTGCAAGAGCACAGCGTGGTACTGATCCGCGGCGGTCGTGTAAAAGACTTGCCAGGTGTTCGTTACCACACCGTTCGCGGTTCTTTGGATACTTCCGGCGTTAAAGGTCGTAACCAGGGTCGTTCGAAATACGGTACCAAGCGTCCGAAATAATCGGCCGTTTTTTGCAGTTTTTAATTTTATTGAGTCGATAAGAGTAAGGTCGGGCACGCGTCAGCTGTCCCGGGCTAACCTGAAGACCGTTTGAGGGCTTATCAATGCCAAGACGTCGCGTAGCAGCCAAGCGTGAGATTCTGGACGATCCGAAATACGGAAGCCAGATCCTCGCCAAGTTCATGAACCACGTAATGGAAAGCGGCAAGAAAGCCGTTGCCGAACGTATCGTTTATGGCGCGCTGGAAAAAGTTAAAGAGCGTAAGAACTCCGATCCCCTGGAACTCTTCGAAAAAGCACTCGACGCCATCGCTCCGCTGGTCGAAGTGAAGTCGCGCCGCGTAGGCGGTGCTACCTACCAGGTTCCGGTTGAAGTTCGTCCGTCCCGTCGTAACGCTCTGGCCATGCGCTGGCTCGTAGACTTCGCCCGCAAGCGCGGCGAGAAGTCCATGGCTCTGCGTTTGGCTGGTGAACTGTTGGACGCTGCTGAAGGTAAAGGTGCTGCAGTTAAGAAGCGTGAAGACGTGCACCGTATGGCTGAAGCCAACAAGGCTTTCTCGCACTACCGCTTCTAATTTTAGCGTCACTCAATTTGCGAGGGCTTTATGGCTCGTACTACACCGATTAACCGCTACCGTAACATCGGTATCGTCGCTCACGTGGATGCTGGTAAAACCACCACCACCGAGCGCGTCCTTTTTTACACCGGCAAAAGTCACAAAATGGGCGAGGTGCATGACGGCGCCGCGACCACAGACTGGATGGTGCAGGAGCAGGAGCGTGGTATTACCATTACCTCTGCTGCCATCACCGCCTTCTGGAAGGGTTCCGAGAAGCAGTACCCACACGAGCATCGCTTCAACGTCATCGATACCCCGGGCCACGTAGACTTCACCATTGAAGTTGAGCGTTCCCTGCGTGTACTCGACGGCGCGGTCGTTGTGTTCTGCGGTACTTCGGGTGTTGAGCCTCAGTCGGAAACCGTATGGCGTCAGGCCAACAAATACGGCGTTCCACGTCTTGTTTACGTAAACAAGATGGACCGTGCTGGTGCCAACTTCCTGCGCGTGATCGGTCAGATCAAGCAGCGTCTGGGTCACACTCCGGTGCCTATCCAGCTCGCTATCGGTTCGGAAGACAACTTCCAGGGCCAGATCGACCTGATCAATATGCAAGCGGTTTACTGGAATGACTCCGACAAGGGCATGGTCCCTGTTCGCAAGGACATCCCGGCCGAGCTGTTGGAAGAAGCCGAGCAGTGGCGCAGCAACATGGTCGAGGCTGCGGCCGAAGCCAATGAAGAGCTGATGAACAAGTACCTCGAGGGCGAAGAGCTCACCATCGAGGAAATCAAGGCCGCTCTGCGTCAGCGTACTATCGCTGGTGAGATCGTCCTGGCTGTTTGCGGTTCTTCCTTCAAGAACAAGGGCGTTCCCCTGGTTCTCGACGCTGTTATCGACTTCCTGCCTGCTCCAACCGACATTCCTGCTATCAAGGGCTCCAACCCTGATAACGAGGAAGAGGAAATGGAGCGTCACGCAAGCGACGACGAGCCGTTCGCGGCCCTGGCGTTCAAGATCGCTACCGACCCATTCGTGGGTACCTTGACCTTCGTTCGAGTTTACTCGGGCGTGTTGGCCTCCGGCGACGGCGTGATCAACTCGGTAAAAGGCAAGAAAGAGCGCGTGGGTCGTATGGTGCAAATGCACGCAAACGCCCGTGAAGAAATCAAGGAAGTGCGCGCTGGCGACATCGCGGCCTTGATCGGCATGAAGGACGTCACCACTGGTGAGACTTTGTGCAACGCTGACAAGCCAATCATCCTGGTTCGCATGGACTTCCCAGAGCCGGTTATTTCGGTTGCCGTTGAGCCAAAAACCAAGGATGACCAGGAAAAAATGGGTATCGCTCTGGGCAAGCTTGCTCAGGAAGACCCGTCTTTCCGCGTCAAGACTGATGAAGAGACTGGTCAAACGATCATCTCCGGCATGGGCGAGCTGCACCTGGACATCCTGGTTGACCGGATGCGCCGTGAGTTCAACGTCGAAGCCAACATCGGTAAGCCTCAGGTCTCCTATCGTGAGCGCATCACGAAGAGCTGTGAGATCGAAGGCAAGTTCGTTCGTCAGTCCGGCGGTCGTGGTCAGTTCGGCCACTGCTGGATCCGTTTTGCTCCTGCTGACGAAGGTCAGGAAGGTCTGCAATTCCTGAACGAAGTCGTGGGTGGTGTGGTTCCTAAGGAATACATCCCGGCGATCCAGAAGGGTATCGAAGAGCAGATGAAGAACGGCGTTGTTGCCGGCTATCCGCTGATCGGCCTGAAGGCGACCGTGTTCGACGGTTCTTACCACGACGTCGACTCCAACGAGATGGCGTTCAAGGTGGCTGCTTCCATGGCGACCAAGCAACTGGCCCAGAAGGGCGGTGGTGAGTTGCTCGAGCCGATCATGGCCGTTGAAGTCGTTACGCCTGAAGACTACATGGGTGATGTCATGGGCGACCTTAACCGTCGTCGCGGCATGATTCTGGGTATGGAAGATACGGTTTCCGGCAAGGTCATTCGCGCCGAGGTTCCGTTGGGTGAAATGTTCGGTTACGCAACCGACGTTCGTTCCATGTCTCAGGGTCGCGCAAGCTACTCCATGGAATTCAAAAAATACAATACAGCTCCGTCGCATATCGTCGAAACTGTTACCAAAAAGCAAGGCTGATTCAGCCCTTTAAGCTAGGAGTTAATTGTCGTGGCTAAAGAAAAATTTGAACGGAACAAACCGCACGTCAACGTCGGCACCATCGGCCACGTTGACCACGGTAAAACCACTCTGACCGCTGCTCTGACCCGTGTCTGCTCCGAAGTTTTCGGTTCGGCCAAGGTTGACTTCGACAAGATCGACAGCGCCCCGGAAGAGAAAGCTCGCGGTATCACCATCAACACCGCTCACGTTGAATACGATTCGTCCGTGCGTCACTACGCACACGTTGACTGCCCAGGTCACGCCGACTACGTAAAAAACATGATCACCGGTGCTGCCCAGATGGACGGCGCGATCCTGGTTTGCTCGGCCGCCGATGGTCCGATGCCACAAACCCGTGAGCACATCCTGCTGTCCCGTCAGGTAGGCGTTCCGTACATCGTTGTCTTCCTGAACAAGGCTGACATGGTTGACGACGCTGAGCTGCTGGAACTGGTTGAGATGGAAGTGCGCGACCTGCTGAGCACTTACGACTTCCCAGGTGATGACACTCCAATCATCATCGGTTCGGCTCTGATAGATCGGAAGAGCGTCGCTGCCATAACAGTGTKCATTGGACACGAAGGCAGCCTTGAGCTGAGCGGAAACCGAGCACACAGGTTTTGGCTTCAAACGCCGCTGACGAGCTTCGTAAAACCCCGAACGACTGATCCGCAACACCCGGCAGATACGCGCCACCGGGTAGGCCTTGCATTGGACTTGGTGAACCAACTGGTGGATCACTTCAACTCGCGGGCAAAGAAGGCCGTAGCTTTTTTTAATATGTCATTATCCGTCTTCAGTTCGCGGACTTGCTGTTCAAGCTGGCGAATACGCTGCTGGTCGCTGGTCAATGGTTTGCCAATCCCCGTACCGCCCGACTGCTCGGTTTGATACTGCTGAACCCAGCGGCGCACGGCGGTATCGCTCAGGCCTAAATCGGTACAAACCGAGTTCACGCTCAGACCTTGATCAACAACCATCTTGCAGACCTTCAGCTTGAACTCGGCGTCGAATTTTCTGTACTTCTTAGTCATGGAATATTCCTCAATGAGTGTAGTTTCACCCATTGAGGTGTCCGGGGCTATTAGACCAGCTCAAACATCCCCCATTAATTGTGGGAGCGGGCTTGCTCGCGAAGGCCAAGGTCTGAGGTGGTCAATTTTTTCCGGACACCTCAATCGGTGTTTTTCAGGCTGCTTGCCGCTCATACTGATTGGGCGGCAAATAGCCCAAGGATGAATGGATTCGCCTTCCGTTATAGAACCGCACGATGTAGTCCGTGATGTCTTTGATCGCTTCGCCATGGTTGGCGTAATCCTTGCGCCAAACACGCTCCATCTTCAGATTCAAGAAGAAGCGCTCCATGACCGCATTGTCCCAGCAGTTGCCCTTGCGACTCATGCTGCAACGCATTCCATGTCGCGTCAGCAAGTTCTGGTAATCCGTACCGGCATACTGGCTGCCTCGATCCGAATGAGCGATCAAGCCCGGTTCAGGTTAAGCGGTCATGTCATTGCCCCAGCTTGCGCGGCTGCCATTGGTGTTTGCACGCAGACAATCCCTGCTGGTAGAGCCAGACCGCTTCGCAGGAAAAGTCATTGTCGCCATCGCAGTTCGACAACCGGCGACTCCAGTCCGGGTTTGGCGGCATGGACGCTTCCTGGGTCGACAGTTTGACGTACAGAACCCGGATCCGGTTTTCGGGCGTGCACCCTTGGTCGGGGCAGATATGAGCGGCCGGCCGATGTTCGCCGTGCCGCCGACAGTGCGCCGGGTTCAAGCGGAATAGGTGGTTTCTTCGGAAGGACCGTAGAGGTCGTAGACATGCTCAAGGGTCGGCGACTCATACAGCGCCTCCACCAGGCTTTGCTTCAGCGGCTCTCCCGCCAGGTTGATGATCCGCACACTGGCCGGAATCCCGCCGCTGCGCTGCAACGCGGCGATGGCCGACGGCACCGTGTTGATCAGGCGCACCTGATCCCGGGCCGGCAGTTGCGGCAGCTCCAGCGCATTGCGGGCGATGATCAGCGAGCCACCGTTGGCCAGGGTCACGAACAGCTCCCACACCGACAAGTCGAAGCACACCGAGGTGGACGCCAGCACGCCCTGGATATCTTCGCGACGGTACACCGCGCGCGACCAATCGATCAGCGCCAGCACGTTGCGATGGGCAATCGCCACGCCTTTGGGCAGGCCGGTGGAACCGCTGGTGTAGATCACGTAGGCCAGGTTGTCCGGGGTCACGCCGGTGCGGGGGGCAGCGAGGGAATAACCGTCCAGGTCGAGACGATCGAGCATCAGCACCGCCGTGGCCTCAGGCACCGACAAAGTCGCCGCCACTGCCTGTTCGGTCAGCAGCACCCGCGCACGACTGTCGTCGAGCATGTAAGCCACGCGCTCGGCCGGGTAATCCGGATCGAGAGGCACGTAAGCACCACCGGCCTTGAGCACCGCCAGCAAGGCGATCAGCAACTGCTCGGAACGCGGCATCGCGACGCCGACGCGGACTTCCGGGCCAACGCCCAATTCGATGAGCTTGTGGGCCAGGCGATTGGCACGGCCATCCAGCTCGCTGTAGCTCAGTGACGTGTGGGCGAAGGTCACGGCCAAGGCATCCGGCGTGGCTACCGCTTGACGGGCGATCACCTGGTGAATGCACAGGCTGTGCTCGAACGACCCATCGACCGGGTTCCAGTCGTGGATCAGGCGTTGGTACTCGTCGGCTTCGAGCAGTGTCAGCTCAGCCAGCCGGCGCTCGCCGCCATCGACCATCTGCGCCAACAGTTGCGCCAGGTGCGCGGCCAGTCGCGTGACGGCGGCCGGCTCGAAACTCGAGCGCTGGTAACTCAGGTGCACCGACAGTTGCCGCTCCAGGCTCACCAACAGCGTCAACGGGTAGCTGGTTTGCTCCCGGGTGGCCGCCGGGCCGAAGCGCAAGCCGTCCGGGGCGCCCTGTTCCAGGGCCTGGGCAATCGGGTAGTTCTCGAACACCAGCAGGCTGTCGAACAACGCCTCACCGCCCTGCCCGGCCCAGCGCTGGATGTCCAGCAACGCCGTGTGCTCGAATTCGCGCAGGGCCAGGTTCTGCTCTTGCACCGCGTGCAGCCAACTGTCCAGGGTCTGCTCGGCCCGTGGGCTGGCGATCACCGGCAGGGTGTTGATAAACAGGCCGATCTGCTGCTCGATGCCGGGCAACTGCGCCGCACGCCCGGCCACGGTGGCGCCGAAGGCCACGGTGTCCTTGCCGGTGTAACGCTGCAACAGCAGCAGCCAGGCGGCCTGCACCAGTGTATTGACGGTGACTTTCGAGGCGCGGGCAAAGGCCTCCAGGCGCCGGGTCAGCGCTTCGTCCAGGCCATGCACGTGATCGCCATACCCCGTCTCATCCATCGCCGGTTTTGCCAGCACCTCGGCCAGCCGGGTCGGCGTCTCCAGGCGGCGCAGGGCCGGCGTCCAGAACGCCTCGCTGGCCGTCACGGCCTGGCGTTGCAGCCAGGCGATGTAATCGCGGTAGCGGCTGACCGGCACGGGCACGTCCTGGCCGCTGTAGCGTTGCAGCACTTCGCCGAGCAATTGCGAGTTGCTCCAGCCGTCCATGAGGATGTGGTGATGGCTGTAGATCAGGTGATAGCGCTGTGCGTCGAGGCGCACGATCGCCAGCCGCAGCAGCGCCGGCGCGCCCAGGTCCAGTTGCCGGCGTTCGGCCTCGGCCAGGGCCGCCACGGTTTCATCGCGCTGCGGATCGTTGCGCAAGTCGTGCAGGCAGTAAGGCAATGCCAGGTGTTTGCTGACCACCTGCACCGGATCAGGCAGGTCGCCTTGCCAGACGAAACGCGTGCGCAGGATGTCATGGGCGTCCACTGCCGCCTGCCATGCCTGGTGGAAGCGGTCCGGGTCCAGGCCTTCGACGTCCAGGCGCAACTGGTTGATGTAGGCGCCGCTGGCCTGGCCATAGACGCTGTGGAACAGCATGCCCTGTTGCATCGGCGACAACGGATAGAGGTCGGCGATCTGCGCCGCCGCCATCGGCAGGCCGTCCAGTTGTCGCTGGTCCAGGCGAGCCAGCGGGAAGTCCGACGGCGTGACGCCGCCATGGGTGCCGTCACAGCAATGCTCGATCAGCCCTTGCAGCTCCCGGGCGTAGTCATCGGCCAGGGCCTGCACGGTGGCCGCGTCGAACTGCTCGCGGCTGAAGGTCCAGCCCAGGTTCAGTTCGCCGCCGAACACCTGGCCGTTGAGGGCAAGGGTGTTGGACAACGGCGCATCGGCGTGCAACTCGTCGCCGGCGCCTTCGCTGGCCGGCACGAACAAGGCCCCGTGCGCCTCATCGAAACTGGCGTCGAACTGGCCCAAGTAATTGAAGGTCAGGCCCGGCGTGGGCAGCCCGGCCAGGCAGGCTTGCGCCGTGGCATCCCCTAGTTGAGCCAGGGCCCCGAAGCCCAGGCCCTTGTTCGGGATCGAGCGCAGTTGCTCCTTGACCTGTTTCAGTGAATCCCCCAGGTCCGCCGTCGGCGTCAGTCGGGCCGGGTACAGGCTGGTGAACCAGCCGACGGTACGGGTCAGGTCGACGTCGGCGAACACCGCTTCGCGGCCATGGCCTTCGAGCTGGATCAATGCGCTGTCGGTGCCGGTCCAGCGCACCATCACCCGGGCCAACGCGGTCAGCAGCAGATCGTTGACCTGGGTGCGATACGCCTTGGGCGCGTCCTGCAGCAATTGGCGGGTCAGCGCCGCATCGAGGCGGGTACGCACGGTGAGGGCAAGGCGGTTCTGCCGTCCGCCCTGGGGGTTGTCCAGCGGCAACCGGCCGTCAGCACCGTCGAGGTGCGCCTGCCAGAACGCCAGTTCCTCCTGTAATGCGGCACTGCGGGCGTAGCCTTGCAAACGGTCGGCCCAGGCTTGTGCCGAGGTGGTTTTTGCCGGCAGTTGCAGCGCCTGGCCGGCAGACAATTGGCGGTAGGTGCTCTGCAGGTCTTCCAGCACAATCCGCCACGACACACCGTCCACCACCAGGTGATGGATCGCCAGCAGCACGCGCTGGGTGCCATCGGCGAGGGTCGCCAGCGCGGCCCGCAACAACGGCCCGGCTTGCAGGTCCAGGCTGCGTTGCACTTCGTTGGCCAGGTGTTCCAACGCCGCGGCATCGGCCACCTCCGCCACCCACAGCAGACCCTCGGGCTGCTGGGCCAGCGACCGATAGCTGGCCTGCCAACCTTTGCCGTCATCGACAAAGCTCAAGCGCAGGCCGTCGTGATGCACCACCAGGGCGTCCAGGGCCTGCTCCAGCGCACGGGCGTCCAGAAGCTGGGTCGGCTTGAGCAACACCGACTGGTTCCAGTGCTGGCGCTCGGGGATCGACTCCTGGAAAAACAGCCGCTGCACCGGCAGCAGCGTCAGCTCGCCGGTCACCGGTCCCTGGTCGACCCCTTGCGCGGTTTCGCCCTGGCGCGCCACCGCGGCCAACGCTTCGATGGTCTGGTGCTGGAACAAATCCTTGGGCGTGAAGTGAATCCCGAGCTGGCGGGCGCGGCTGACCACCTGGATCGAAACGATGGAATCGCCACCCAGCTCGAAGAAATTGTCCCGCAGGCCCACCTGCCCCAGCTTGAGCACGTCCTGCCAGATGGACGCCAATTGCTGTTCCAGCAGGCTGCGCGGCGCCACGTAGGCGTGTTGCAGTTGGCTGACGTCGGGCTTGGGCAGGTTCTTGCGATCGAGCTTGCCGTTGGGGGTCAGCGGCAGGCGTTCGAGCACCAGCAGATAGGCCGGGACCATGTGCGCCGGCAGGCTCGCCTTGAGCTGCGCGCGCAGATGTTCGGCGAACGCTTCGTCCCGAGGGGCTGGCGCGTCGGCGACCACGTAGGCAACCAGGCGCTTGCCGCTGCCGGCGGTGCCTTCCTGGGCCACCACGACCGCCTCGCGCACGCCGGCCAACGCTTGCAGGCGGGCTTCGACCTCGCCCAGCTCGATACGGAAGCCGCGGATCTTCACCTGGTTGTCGATACGATCCAGGTAATCGAAGGTCCCGTCGGCGCGCTGGCGCACCAGGTCACCGGTGCGGTACAGCAGGCCGCCGCGGCCACCAAACGGATCGGCGACAAAGCGCTCGGCGGTCAGGCCCGGACGGTTCAGGTAACCCCGGGCCAGCCCGCTGCCGCCCAGGTACAGCTCACCGGCCAGGCCTTGGGGCAACAGGTTCAGGTCGGCGTCCAGCACGTAGGCGCTGCGATCGCCGATGCGGCTGCCGATGGGCGCGTAAGCGGCGCCACAGCTCACCTCGCGGCCGGCCTTCCAGATCAGCGGCGTGACCACGGTTTCGGTCGGGCCGTAGCCGTTGATGATGCAGTCCGGGTCCAGGGCGCGCTTGACCCGCTCGAAACTGGCGTTGGGCACCGCGTCGCCGCCGAAGCAGTAGATGCGCACCTTCGGTGGGTTGCCTTCGCGCTCAGCGTGTTCGGCCAACTGTTGCAGGTACACCGGCGGGAACGCCACCACCGTCACGCCGTGTTCACGCATGGCGTTGTAGGTCTGCTCCGGGGTCCACAGGCTGTCGTCGCGAACCAGCAGCGAAGCGCCGTGGGTCAGGCTGGTGAGCCAGCGTTCATGGGCGCCGTCGAAGGCGAAGGACATGAAGTGGAACTCGCAATCGCTGGCCTGCATCTCATAGCGCTCGCCGATGGCCTGGCAGTGCATCGCCAGCGGACCATGGGCCACGCTCACCCCTTTGGGGTTGCCGGTGGAACCGGAGGTGTAGATCACGTAGGCAAGGCTTTGCGGATCGATGGACACGACAGGGGCGTCCATCGGTTGCCGGCTCAGGTCGAGGCCATCGAGTTCCAGCACCTGGGCGACGCCTTCGAGGGGCAGTTGCGCCGACACCCGGGAATCGGTGAGCAACAGCGCCAGCCCGCAATCCTCGATCAGGTAGGCCAGGCGCTCACGGGGATAACCGGTGTCCAGCGGCACATAGGCAGCGCCGGCCTTGAGCACCGCCAACAGTGCGACGATCACCCCTTCGCTGCGCGGCAAGGCAACACCGACCCGGCTTTCCGGGCCGACGCCACGAGCCATCAAGGCATGGGCCAATTGGTTTGCCCGGCGATCGATGTCGCCGTAGCTGAACGATTCGCCGTCGAACTTCACTGCCGTACGCTGCGGGCTCAACGCGGCCCACTGGGCGATGCGCTGGTGCACGGCGACGTCGGTCGGGTACGGCTGTGGCGCATTGGCCGCCAATTGTCGGGCCTGCTCTTCGGCGCTGACCAGGGCAATGTCCCCCAGTTGGCGCACGGCTGACTCGGCGAAGCGCTCCAGCAGGTGCACCAGTTGGGCGGCGATGCCCTCGATGGCGGCCAGGCTGAACTGCATGCGGTCGAAACACAGGTGCAACGCCAGCGTCTGGCCGAGGGTCACGGCCACGCTCAACGGATAATGGGTCTGCTCCAGGTGGCTGACCTCGCCGAACACCACACCGTCTCCGGCACCTTGTTGCAGGGCCTGGGCAATTGGGTAGTTCTCGAACACCAGGATGTTGTCGAACAGGGCCTCGCCGCCCTGCCCGGCCCAGCGCTGGAGATCGGCCAGGGGCGTGTGCTCGTATTCACGCAGGCTCAGGTTCTGCGCCTGCACGGCTTGCAACCAGGCCGCGACCGACTGGTCCGGGCGCGGCGCGGCGATCACGGGCAAAGTGTTGATGAACAGGCCGACCTGCTGCTCGATGCCCGGCAGTTCCATCGGACGTCCGGCCACGGTGGCGCCGAAGGCCACGCTGGCATGGCCGGTGTAGCGCTGCAGCAGCAACAGCCACGCCGCCTGCACCAGGGTGTTGAGGGTAACTTTCTGCGCGCGGGCGAATTGTTCCAGGGCCTGGGTTCGCGGGGCATCCAGGGTCAGGTAATGATCGCCATGACCGCTCTCGGCTTCAGCACCGGGCAGCACCCGCGCCAACCGCGTCGGCTCTTGCAAGGTGGCCAGTTGCGCCGTCCAGAACGCTTCGCTCTGGTGCGCGTCCTGGCGTTGCAGCCAGGCGATGTAGTCGCGATAGCGTCCGCCACTGGCCACGACTGGGCGAGCGCTGTAGCGCTGGAGCACTTCACCCAGCAATTGGGCGTTGCTCCAGCCGTCCATCAGGATGTGGTGATGGGTGTAGATCAGGTGCCAACGATCGGCAGCGGTCTGCACCAGCACCAGGCGCAGCAACGGCGCCTGGGCCAGGTCGAAACCCTCCCGGCGTTCGGCTTCGGCGCGTTCATCCAGGGCATCGGCCAGCCGCTCGTGCCCGCGCCAGTCGAGGTGCGTGAACGGCAATTGGACCTGGCGCAGGACGATCTGCACCGGCTGTTCGAGGTCACCCTGCCAGGCAAAGCCGCTGCGCAGGATGTCGTGGGCCTGGAGCGTGGCCTGCCAGGCCTGGCGAAACCGTTGCGGATCGATGCCGTGCACGTCCACCCGCAACTGGTTGATGTACGCCCCCGCCGTCTGCTCGTACAGGCTGTGGAATAACAAGCCCTGCTGCATCGGCGAGAGCGGGTAGAGATCGTCCAGTTGCCCGGCGTCCACCGGCAGGCTGTCGAGCTGCGCCTGGGTGAGGCGCGCCAGGGGGAAGTCCGACGGGGTCGCTTGCGGCGCTTGCAGGCCACAGCAATGCTCGATCAGCGCGCTCAGCTCGGCGCGATACGCCGCCGCCAGGGTTTCGATGGTCTGGTGCTTGAACATTCGCTCGCTGAAGCCCCAGTTCAGCGTCAGCTCGCCGCCGTAGACCTGGCCTTCGACCGTCAACCAGTTCGCCAGCGGCGCCCGGGCATGCTGGGCGGCACCGCTGCCTTCGCTGGACGGCACGAACAGCGCGCCGTCGTCGAACTGACGGTCGAACTGGCCCAGGTAGTTGAACGTGATGCGCGGCGCCGCCAGGGCCGCCAGCTCGGCGCGCACCGCCGGTTCGCCCAGATAGCGCAGCACGCCATAACCCAGGCCCTTGTCCGGCACGGCGCGCAGTTGCTCCTTGATGGCCTTGAGCGAGGCGCCCAGTTCGGCGGCCGGTCGCAGGCTGACCGGGAACAGGCTGGTGAACCAGCCGACGGTGCGGGTCAGGTCAACGCCGTCGAACAGGTCTTCGCGGCCATGCCCTTCCAGTTGGATCAGCGCGTGGTCCTGACCGGTCCAACGGCACAGAGTGCGCGCCAGGGCGGTCAGCAACAGGTCGTTGACCTGAGTACGGTAGGCCTTGGGGGCCTGTTGCAGCAGTTGGCGCGTCTGTTCGGCGTCCAGCTTCACCTGGACCTTGCGCTCGTCGCGAGCCTGCAGGGCCACCTGCGGGTAGTCACACGGCAAGTCATTGGCGATGCTCGCCTGGGCACGCCAGTAGTCGAGGCTGTGCATGAACCGG
Source organism: Pseudomonas chlororaphis (assembly GCA_001023535.1). Lineage (NCBI taxonomy): Bacteria > Pseudomonadati > Pseudomonadota > Gammaproteobacteria > Pseudomonadales > Pseudomonadaceae > Pseudomonas > Pseudomonas chlororaphis. The sequence goes on along the minus strand of CP011020.1, from coordinate 6,151,424 downwards.
TCGAGGTCGCCGTGCAGCCGGCTCGACCACGCCCCGTAGGCGCTGGTCCTCGCGGGCGCCTGGAGCGGCTGGCCGGCGTGTAGCTGGGCGTAGAAACGTTGCAGGTCGTCCAACAGCACGCGCCAGGAAACACCGTCCACCACCAGGTGATGAATTGCTAGCAACAGGCGCTGGCTGCCGTCGGCCATGTCCACCAACAACGCCCGCATCAATGGCCCGTCTTCCAGGTCCAGGCTGCGCTGGGCGTCGTCACACAGGGCGTTGAGCTGTTCCACCGAGCTCGCCTGGCGTTGCCACAATAGGCTGGCCGCCGACGGTTCGACATAGGCCTGCTGCCACTGGCCATTCATCTGGGTGAAACGCAAGCGCAAGGCGTCGTGATGCCCGGCCAGGTGAGTCAGGGCCATGTCCAGTGCAGGTGCGTCGAGCCATTGGCTCGGCACCAGCAACAGCGACTGGTTCCAGTGTTGGCGCTCGGGGATGTCACGCTCGAAGAACCAATGCTGCACCGGGGTCAACGGCACCACGCCCGTGGCCGGGCCCTGCTCGACCACTTGCGGGTCGCCCGCGCCTGCCACCTGCGCCAGGCTACGCAGGGTCTGATGTTGAAACAGCGCCTTGGGGTTGAGCGTGATTCCGGCCTGCCGCGCGCGGCTGACCACTTGCATGGAGACGATAGAGTCGCCGCCCAACTCGAAGAAGTTGTCGTCCAGGCCGATCTCGGCGAGGTTCAGCACCGACTGCCAGATCGCCGCCAGGGTTTTCTCAACGGGGCTGCGCGGCGCCACGAACGCGCGCTGCTGGTCGCTGCCGTCCACGGCTGGCAGCGCCTTGCGGTCGAGTTTGCCGTTGGGGGTCAGGGGCAGGCGTTCCAGGAACACCAGGTACGTCGGCACCATGTAGTCCGGCAAGTGTTCGCGCAAGGCAACCTTGAGGGTTTCGCGCAGGTGCACCTGGGCTTCGGCCTGGGTCAGCACGGCAGCGTCGCTCGGCACGATGAACGCCGCCAGTTGCTGGCCCTGCTCGCTGTCCTGGGCCAGCACCGCCAGCTCGCGCACCTGGGATTGCTGCAACAACCGCGCTTCGATTTCCCCCAGCTCGATGCGGAACCCGCGGATCTTCACCTGATGGTCGATACGGCCCTGGTATTCGAGCACGCCATCGACGCGATAACGGCACAGGTCACCGGTGCGGTACAGCCGCTCGCCCGTGGTGGAAAACGGGTTGGGCACGTACTTCTCGGCGGTCAGCGCCGCCCGACCCAGGTAACCCCGGGTGATGCCGGCACCGCTGAGGTACAGTTCCGCCGAAACGCCTTGGGGCACCGCTTGCAGGTCGGCATCCAGCAAGTAACTGGCGGTGTGCTTGAGCGGTCGGCCGATGTTCGCCGTGCCACCGACAGTGCGCCGGGTCCAAGTGGAATAGGTGGTGTCTTCGGAAGGACCGTAGAGGTCGTAGACATGCTCAAGGGTCGGCGACTCATACAGCGCCTCCACCAGGCTTTGCTTCAGCGGCTCTCCCGCCAGGTTGATGATCCGCACACTGGCCGGAATCCCGCCGCTGCGCTGCAACGCGGCGATGGCCGACGGCACCGTGTTGATCAGGCGCACCTGATCCCGGGCCGGCAGTTGCGGCAGCTCCAGCGCATTGCGGGCGATGATCAGCGAACCGCCGTTGGCCAGGGTCACGAACAGCTCCCACACCGACAAGTCGAAGCACACCGAGGTGGACGCCAGCACGCCCTGGATATCTTCGCGACGGTACACCGCGCGCGACCAATCGATCAGCGCCAGCACGTTGCGATGGGCAATCGCCACGCCTTTGGGCAGGCCGGTGGAACCGCTGGTGTAGATCACGTAGGCCAGGTTGTCCGGGGTCACGCCGGTGCGGGGGGCAGCGAGGGAATAACCGTCCAGGTCGAGACGATCGAGCATCAGCACCGCCGTGGCCTCAGGCACCGACAAAGTCGCCGCCACTGCCTGTTCGGTCAGCAGCACCCGCGCACGACTGTCGTCGAGCATGTAGGCCACCCGCTCGGCCGGATAATCCGGATCGAGAGGCACATAAGCACCGCCGGCCTTGAGCACCGCCAGCAAGGCGATCAGCAACTGCTCGGAGCGCGGCATCGCCACGCCGACGCGGACTTCCGGGCCAACGCCCAATTCGATGAGCTTGTGGGCCAGGCGATTGGCCGGCTACAGCAGGCYTAGCTTCCGGCGGTTATCGAGGTGATCAAAGATCATATTCGCTACCTGCAAATCCAAATCAAGCAGTTTGGCAAAGCCATTAATCAAAGCATGCGTAAGCTGGATGCGGAGAAAGCCGACCGACTCACATCAGTTAAAGGGATCGGCACTGTGGCGACTGCTAGTTTGTTGGTTTACCTGCCTGAGCTCGGTGAGCTTGATCGCAGAGAGATCGCGTCCCTGGCGGGAATCGCCCCCTACAACGACGACAGTGGCAATCACAGCGGCAAACGTCAGATTTACGGAGGAAGAGCGCGGGTCAGACGTGCGCTTTATATGTCGTGCTGGGTTGTCATCCGCTATCACGCCGACTTCAAGGCCCGGTACGAAGCACTTCGAGGGCGAGGCAAGAGCGCGAAAGTCGCGCTCATCGCCTGCATGCGAATATTGCTAATCAGACTGAATGCCATGCTTCGAGACGGCACTGAATGGCGGTGACGGGTGGTAGAGGTAAGACAGTTGCTCCCACAATGATTGTGCGTCGGACTGAGGTGGTCAATTTTTTCCGGACACCTCAATCGGTGTTTTTCAGGCTGCTTGCCGCTCATACTGATTGGGCGGCAAATAGCCCAAGGATGAATGGATTCGCCTTCCGTTATAGAACCGCACGATGTAGTCCGTGATGTCTTTGATCGCTTCGCCATGGTTGGCGTAATCCTTGCGCCAAACACGCTCCATCTTCAGATTCAAGAAGAAGCGCTCCATGACCGCATTGTCCCAGCAGTTGCCCTTGCGACTCATGCTGCAACGCATTCCATGTCGCGTCAGCAAGTTCTGGTAATCCGTACCGGCATACTGGCTGCCTCGATCCGAATGAGCGATCAAGCCCGGTTCAGGTTGTCTCTGCGCGATGGCCAGTTGCATCGCACTGCATACCAACTCTGCTCGCATGTGGGGTGCCATGGCCCAGCCCACGATTTTGCGTGAGTACAGGTCCATGACGGCCGCCAGGTACAGCCAGCCGCTGCGGGTACGGATGTAGGTGATGTCAGCGACCCACGACTGGTTGATGCGCTCGGGATTGAACTGGCGATTGAGCAGGTTCTCAGCCACCGGAAAATTGTGATTGCTGTCAGTGGTATGAACGAACTTGCGCTTCCAAATCGGACGCAAATCCTGTTGTTTCATCAGGCGGCGGACCTTGTTCCGTCCAACGGAGACGCCAGTGTCACGCAGCGCTTTCACCAAACGACGGCTGCCATAACAGTGTTCATTGGACACGAAGGCAGCCTTGAGCTGAGCGGAAACCGAGCACACAGGTTTTGGCTTCAAACGCCGCTGACGAGCTTCGTAAAACCCCGAACGACTGATCCGCAACACCCGGCAGATACGCGCCACCGGGTAGGCCTTGCATTGGACTTGGTGAACCAACTGGTGGATCACTTCAACTCGCGGGCAAAGAAGGCCGTAGCTTTTTTTAATATGTCATTATCCGTCTTCAGTTCGCGGACTTGCTGTTCAAGCTGGCGAATACGCTGCTGGTCGCTGGTCAATGGTTTGCCAATCCCCGTACCGCCCGACTGCTCGGTTTGATACTGCTGAACCCAGCGGCGCACGGCGGTATCGCTCAGGCCTAAATCGGTACAAACCGAGTTCACGCTCAGACCTTGATCAACAACCATCTTGCAGACCTTCAGCTTGAACTCGGCGTCGAATTTTCTGTACTTCTTAGTCATGGAATATTCCTCAATGAGTGTAGTTTCACCCATTGAGGTGTCCGGGGCTATTAGACCAGCTCAGACATGCCATCCGGACCCGCCGAAGAACCTGTGGGAGCGGGCTTGCCCGCGAAAGCGGTGTGTCAGTCAACGAAGGTGTCGAATGTGCAGCCGCCTTCGCGGGCAAGCCCGCTCCCACAATGAATGGGCGTCGGACACGCCATCCGGACCCGCCGAAGAACCTGTGGGAGCGGGCTTGCCCGCGAAAGCGGTGTGTCAGTCAACGAAGGTGTCGGATGTACAGCCGTCTTCGCGGGCAAGCCCGCTCCCACAATGAATGGGTTAGTCGGCGGCCAGTTGGTATTCCGTGGGCAGTTCGGCGACGAATTCCGCCACCACGTCCCGGGTCAGGCTGATGACTTCTTCCACCCGCTCCATGCCCGCGCCGGTTCGCCAACTGGCAACGATGTCCATCACCGAAGGCAACGGCACGCCATCGACCCGTTTCAGCGTGCCCTGGGCCAGCTCACCCAGGACCAGCGCCGCCGGCATGGCGCCGATGCCGAAGCCGTCGCGAACCAGGCGGGTGATGGCCGACACCGAGTTCACGCAGTTGATGCGCGGCGAGACGATATTGGCCGAGTGCAGCAGGTTGAGGATGTCCTGGTGAGGCCGGGAATTGCGCGAAAAGGTCACGATGCGTTCCTGGGACAGGTCTTCCAGCGACGCGTAGTGACGGTCATAGGCCGAGCCGCTGCGCACCAGCCAATGCATCGGATAACGGGCCAGCCGTGCATTGCGTACGCTGTCCAGGCGCAGGATGTCGGTCTGGAAAATGATGTCCTGGTAACCCTTTTCCAGTTGCGAGCACAGGTTGCTCGCGGTGTCGGCCGACAGCTCGATCTCCAGCGCCGGGTAGTAGTCCATCAGGCGTGTCACCAGGGGGCTGAGCCAGGTGTGAATGACCGTGTCCATGGCGCCGATGCGAATTCGCCCGCGCACCTGGCGCGGGTCCTTGATCACGGCCTTCATGCTTTGCAGGGTGTCCATGATGCGTTCGGCATATTCCAACACCCGCTGGCCCTCGGAGGTCAGCGACACACCCTTGGCGTCACGCACGAACAGGCGCACACCCATCTCGTCCTCCAGGGCCGCGATGCGACTGGAGACGGAAGCCTGGGTGGTGAACAGTTTCTCCGCCGTCAGGCGAAAACTCTTCAGGCGTGCGACCCAGACGAAGGTTTCAAGAAACTTGATGTTCACGCGAGGCGGCTCCTTGGGTGGGTCACGGCCGTTGCGCCGCGCGTAGGTGTTCCCGGTTGGCCAGGTACTCGATCACGTCCCCAAGCTCGCCCAGGTTGGGGACGTCGCCCAGGGCGGCTTCGACGCTGCACCATGGGTAGTCCAGTCGCGAAACCCAGGCCATGATCGCCGGCAGGTTGTCCGGCGGCAGGGTTTTCATGTGTTCGAGGGTAATGGTCAATCGCTCGACCCGCTTGGACACCGGATCGAATTGCCAGTCATAGGTGCCACAGCCGACGCGCGCCTCGCCGCCGTCCTTGCCAGACATCGCCACCAGCCACGGGCATTGGAACTGGTCGAGGTTCGCTGCCGGTGGCGACCCCAGGCAAAAGGTGTAGATGTTTTCGAAGGTCTGGCCGAAACGACTGACCAGCACCTCGCCGATGGCCGCGCGGCCTTCGACGTGATCAGGAAACGAGATGGCGCCGGTGCGCACGATCATGTCGAGGATCGCCTGCGCCTCGAACGCTTGCTCCAGCAGGTGAGGGCGGTTGCCATCCTTGGCCTTGATGTACGCTTGAATCGATTGCTGGACGGTGTTCATCGTCTGTTCCTGTCAGGTGAGTGCGGCCTTCTAGACGCTTACAAGTCGCGGTTCCACAAATCGGTCACCAGCATGCAGCCAGGCGCATGGGTGATGCACAACGGTGGGCGCGACGCCTGGACCACCGACTGGGGTGTCACGCCACAGGCCCAGAACACCGGGATCTCGTCCGCTTCGACCGGCACGGCATCGCCATAGTCCGGTGCGTCGAGGGCGTGGATGCCGATCAGCGACGGGTCGCCGATGTGCACCGGGGCACCGTGGACATTGGGCATGCGTCCAGTGATCTGGATCGCCTGGATCGCCGCGGCAGCTTTCATCGGGCGCATGGTCACGACCATTTTGCCAGAGAGGCGGGCGGTGGGACGGGTGTCGATGTTGGTGCGGAACATCGCGATGTTGCGCCCCAGGTCAATGTGCCTGAGGTAGATGCCGGCTTCGAGCAACGGTTGTTCGAACGAGAACGAGCAGCCCAGGGCGAAGGCGACAAGGTCATCCTGCCAAACGTGTTCGATGTCCAGCGGCTCTTCGCTCAGTTCGCCGTGGCGATAGACCCGGTAGCGGGGCACCTCATGGCGGATATCGATGGCGGCGCCGAGGTTGCGAAAGAACGGATCACCCGGCTCTGTCACGTCGAGCACCGGGCAGGCCTGTCGATTGAGGGTGCAGTAGCGCAGGAACTCGGTGGCCCAATCACCGGGCAGTATCACGATGTTGGCTTGTACCCGACCCTGGCCCAGGCCACTGGTATGGCCTTGGTATTGGCCGGCGGCAATGCTCTGGCGCAGGGCGAGCGGGTCGTACTGGCGCAGTTGTTCGAAGGACGGGGCGGGTTGACTCATCGCGGTATCTCCAAGGGATGGGTGGCCCATTTTTTAGAGGGGCCGGGCGATGACGTCCAACAAGGAATAGTGGTACCCACAGACAACTAAACGTTATGACCGGCCAGGCCCGGTGCCGCGACCATGCGTTGCGGGCCGACATCGATAGCGTACTGACTGACAACCTGGCGACTCATCTGGACGATATTCTCGATCAGTTCCAACCCCACCCCGGCGCGCCAGGACGCCACCACGTCAAGCTGGGGCAGAGCCGTGCCGGGTTCCAGGGTGATCAATTCACCGCTGGCCAGCGGCTTGGCCACCAGGGCCGCGGGCAAGGCACCGATGCCGAAGCCGTCGCGAATCAGCCGGGTCATGGCCGACACCGAGTTGACGCAACTGACCCGCGGCGCGCCAACGCCATGGGCATACAACAGGTTGAGCACATCCTGGTGCGGCCGCGACTGCTTGACGAACGTGATGATGCGTTCGCTGGCCATCTCCAATAGCGAGGCATAGGGCCGAGCGTAGATCGAGTGGCTGGCGGCCACCCAGTGCATGGGGTAGTGCGCGAGTTCGAGGTTGCGCACGCTTTCGTGGCGGACCAGGTCGGTCTGGAACACGATGTCCAGGTAACCCTTTTGCAGTTGCTCGCAGAGGTTGCGCGCGGCATCGGCGGTTATTTCGATTTCGACGGCGGGAAAGGCCTGCATCAGCATCGACATCAACGGACTGAGCCAGGTATGGATCACTGTGTCCATCACGCCGATGCGCACCAGGCCTTGCTGAGGGCTGCGGGTGTCCAGCGATTGCTTCAAAGCGCGCTGGACCTCCAGCATCTGCTCGGCGTAGTCGAGTACCTTCAAGCCTTCGGGCGTCAGCGACACCCCTCGCGAGTCACGCACGAACAGGCGCAGCCCCAGCTCTTCTTCCAATGAGGCGATCCGGCTGGAGATCGCCGCCTGGGTGCTGAACATTTTCTCGGCGGTGAGGCTGAAGCTTTGCAGCCGGGCGACCCAGACGAAGGTTTCGAGGAATTTGAGGTTCATGAAGGCTCTCTTGGTACTTGTCGTTCTTATGGTTGCAATTGTTACTCCAGAACCGCTTGATCAGGGCATCAAATTTTCTTATGTCCGATGCGGCTTTTTTCCCGTTTGACGCTCCCAGAGCGCGGCGCAAAGAATCCGCTCCACGACGCAGGCTACTGCGTCCGTTTCCCAGCACAGCGCCTTCACAATAAAAACATCGGACGCAAACGACGCCCCGAGCGGGTTCGTTCGTGCCCGCAAAAGGAGCACCCATGCGACAGTTCACCTCCCTCACGTGGATCTATAAGCCCGTCGGTACACTGCTGGGCTTGAGCCTGGCCGGAGCGCCAAGCGCCCACGCGGATTTCATCGCCGACAGCAAAGGCAGCCTGGAAGCGCGCAACTATTACTTCAACCGCGACTTCCGCCAGACAGGGGCGCGGGACAAGGCCGAAGAATGGGCGCAGGGCTTCTTGCTGCGCCTGGAGTCGGGCTACACCGCAGGTACCGTGGGGTTTGGCCTGGACGCCCTGGGCATGGCGGGTTTCAAACTGGACTCCGGCGGCGGCACGGCGGGCACCAATCTGTTGCCTGCGGATTTGTCCGGCGGTTCTCAAGACCGTTATGGCGAACTGGGCCTGACTGCCAAGGTGCGCGTGTCCAACAGCACCCTGAAGGTGGGGACCTTGCAGATCAAGGACCCGGTGGTGAGCTCCAACGACACGCGCCTGCTGCCAGCAACCTTCAAGGGGGGACTGGCCAGCGTGCAGGAAATCGACCGGTTGAAGCTGACGGGCGGGCAGTTTACGCAGATCAATGTCGTCGACTCCACCGATTACCAGGACATGAGTGCCAACCGCATCGGCGGCAACAGCGACAAATTCCAGTTTGCCGGGGCGGATTATCAATTCTTGCCGAACCTGACGGCGCAGTACCGCTATGGCAAATTGCAGGACATCTACCAGCAAAACTACCTGGGGTTCGTGCATACCCTGGACCTGGGGGCGGGCCAGTCGCTCAAGAGTGATGTGCGTTACTCGCGCAGTACCGAAGATGGCAACTTCCGCAACCTCGACAACCAGGCCTTTGGCGCGCTGTTCACCTATGGCTTCGCCGGGCATGCACTGGGCCTGGGCTACCAGCGCATGAGCGGCGACGACCCGTTCCCCTACATCAGTCGCAGTGACCCGTACCTGGTCAACTTCGTGCAGATCGGCGACTTCGCCAACATCGACGAGCGTTCGTGGCAGGCCCGCTATGACTACAACTTTGCATCGCTGGGCGTACCGGGCCTGACCTTCATGACCCGCTACATTTCCGGCGACAACGTACAGCGCGCCGCACCCGGCGAAGGCAAGGAGTGGGAGCGCAACACCGACATTGCCTATGTCGTGCAAGACGGGACGTTGAAGGGGCTGGGGTTCAAATGGCGCAACGCATCGGTGCGCTCGAACTTCGGCAACGACCTGGATGAAAACCGCCTGATCGTCAGCTACACGATGACGCTCTGGTAAGTCGGGTCGCTCGTTGCGTGGTGAGGACGCCGGTGCCTCGTCACGTTGGTTGTCGCCCCAGGCAATCCACGCCATTAAGCGTTCGCTTTTTTCGGGAGGTGCTACTTTTAACTCGATGCCAGCATTTGCTGGCACATCAGGATGATCCCATCCATTGCCAGGAGGCCTGCCAACATGTCGGTACAACCCCTCACACACGTGCTCGTCGATACTGATGTCGACTTCGACGACTACCTGGCCATCGGCTATTTGCTCAAGCACCACGCGGTCAAGGTCGAAGGCATCACCGTCACCGGCGTGGGTGCCGTGCACCTGAGCCATGGCGTGGCGAACATCAGCCACTTCCTCACGCTGTTCGAAGACCCTGAAGTCGAGCGGATCCCCGTGGTCGCCGGCTTCCAGCGGCCCATGGTCTACAGCAACACCTTTCCATTCGAAACTCGCCAGGCGGCGGACCAGCATTACGACGCACGGTTTCCCCGGGCGAACCCCAACCCCACGAGAACGGATGCGGTGGCCTTTCTCAGGGAAACCCTGGAGAACGCCAAGCAACCCTTTACCGTGCTGATGATCGGCGGCGGCACGACCTGGGGGCATTTGTTTTTGCAGGCCAGGACGGACAGGACGCTGCGAGACCTGCTGGCCAGCAAGGTCGAGCGCATCGTCATGATGGGTGGCAACCTGCTGCCGGAGTACGTCCAGCCCGGTGCCGGAGGGAACATCATCGATACCCTGGGCGACACGCCGTACTACACCAACAAAGTCGCCGAGTGGAACATTTTCGTTGACCCACTCGGCGCGCAATACGTCTTTGGCGGCGGGAACCGGGTGCAATTGGTTGCGCTGAACGCCTGCAACCAGATCCCCATCAGCCAGGATTTCGTCGCCCAGCTCTCGCGCATCCAAAACCCGGTCGCGCAGTTCCTCACCCAGGTCCTGCAAAGTTCGACCATCGCCCCCGGCATCGGCAAGTACCTGTACTTCTGGGATCCGCTGGCGGCCGTCGCGGTCACCGATCCGCGGTTCGTGCAGTTCAAGCGGTATGGGCTGAAGGTGGAGCAGGAACTGAACGAGGAGCAGGACACGAGCGGCAAGTTGATCCCCGACAGCGTCAGCCCGCCCGTCGACGTCGCCTTGGCGACAGCGCCCGGGTTCGTGCTTGCGTTGTACCTGCAGACGCTTGCGGGGCGGTCGTTGGAAGCCACGGCTGAGCAGCAGGACCAGGCGCCGGTGTTTCCCTCGCAGCATTAGTGGGCTGCCATCCCGGCGAGGCCTCGTTGGCTTCGCTGGGTCATCATCTATGATTAATGTAATTAATCATTTATCAAGAGCTTGCGTATTGCGCCGCTGTCCACAACCCATCCGGATGGCTTCTTGCTTGCTGCGGCCACTGAACCGCGCGGCTATCCCTTCCAGCCATTAGCCTTCGTTTTATGGGGTTAAAGGCCTCATGTCGCTTTTTTAAAGTTAGGAAACTTAATGGTTTCCTTTGTCTGGTTTTTTGTCATACTCGCCCGGCGAGGCAGCAGAGGTGGCTGTCTTGCCGGGCATTTAGTACTGACTCATAACAATTAACCAGCAGGAAGATACGCCATGAGCATCCTCGGTCACCACGATACGGCCGTCAGCGCCGAACAACTCGCTGCGGCGCTCGCCCGAATGAAACGTGCCCATCTGGATGAGGGGCCGCCCAGCCTGGCGCTGCGCCGTGATCGACTTGACCGGGCGATCGCCTTGTTGCTGGACAACCGCGAAGCCATCGTCGCGGCGGTGTCGGCGGACTTTGGCCACCGCAGTCGCGAACAGACGCTGCTGACCGATATCGCAGGCTCCGTGGCAAGCCTCAAGCATTGCCGGGAGCACCTGGCCGAGTGGGCGCAATCCGAACCCCATCCGGCGCCGTTCCCGGGTTGCGAGGCACGGGTCGAGTATCAGCCGCTGGGCGTGGTGGGGGTGATCAGCCCGTGGAATTTCCCTGTCGTGTTGGCGTTCGGCCCGCTGGCCAGCATCTTCGCCGCCGGTAACCGGGCCATGCTCAAGCCGTCCGAGCTGACGCCGCGCACCTCGGCGCTGTTGGCCGAGCTGATCGCCCGTTACTTCGACGAACACGAGCTGACCACGGTGCTGGGTGGGGCCGAGCTCGGCGCATTGTTCAGTGCGCAGCCGTTCGATCACTTGATTTTTACCGGCGGCACGTCGGTGGCGCGGCACATCATGCGCGCCGCCTCGGACAATCTGGTGCCGGTGACCCTGGAGTTGGGCGGCAAGTCGCCGGTGTTGGTCTCGCGCAGTGCCGACCTGGCGACCGTGGTCCAGCGGGTGATGACGGTGAAAACCCTGAACGCCGGCCAGATCTGCCTGGCGCCAGACTACGTGCTGCTGCCGCAAGAGTGGCTGGAAGACTTCACCGTCGAGGCCATCCGCTTCGTCGCCCAGATGTACCCGACGCTGCGCGACAACCCGGACTACACCTCCATCATCAACCCGCGCAATTTCGGCCGCCTGCAAGGCTACCTGGTCGATGCCCATGCCAAGGGCGCGCGGCTGATCGAGATCAACCCGGAGCAGGAAGACCTGAACGATCGCGAGATCCGCAAGATCGCCCCGACCCTGGTGCTCAACCCCAACGAGCACATGCAGGTGATGCGCGAGGAGATTTTCGGCCCGCTGTTGCCGATCAAGACCTACCAGGATTTCGCCACGGCGATCGACTACGTCAACGGGCAACCCCGGCCCCTGGCGGCCTATTACTTTGGCGAGGACGCCAGCGAGCGCCAGCAGGTGCTGCAACGCACGACCTCCGGTGGCGTGGTGATCAACGACGTCATGAGCCATGTGCTGTTCGAGGCGTTGCCGTTCGGCGGCGTGGGGCACGCCGGCATGGGGGCTTATCACGGTGCCCATGGTTTCCGCACGTTCAGCCATGCCAAGGCAGTGGTGGTGCAAAGCCCGGTGGGTGAATCCAACCTGGCGATGCGCGCGCCGTATGGGCCGATGGTCCACGGCCTGCTGGATCAATTGTTGACGGCCCACTGAGCCGCCGGGAGCCTGATCATGACGTTGCCTCAAACCCTCAAGGCCAAGCTGTTGCGCGCCTTTGCCAAGCGCATGAAAGGCAAGTTCGTCTACGACTCGGCGCAGTACCCGCTGCGTGCGGTCGAGGCGCGGTTCATCCCGACGTCCTGGGGACCGGCGCGGGCGTTGTTCTACTGGCCGGCGACTTCGGACGGGGCGCGCTTGCCGGTGTACCTGAACCTGCACGGCGGCGGTTTCGTCGCTGGCGTGCCGGAGCATGACGACAGCTATTGTCGGCGTCTGGCGCACAATCTGGATTGCCTGGTGGTCAACCTGGACTACGTCCTGGCGCCCGAGCATCCATTTCCCGCGGGCTTGCGACAGAGCTTCGCGGTGCTTGAATGGTTGGCCGGGCAATCGGCAAGCCTGGGCATCGACCCCCAACGCATGGCCGTCGGTGGGCACAGCGCCGGCGGCAACCTGGCCACCGGGGTGGCCAACCTGGCACGGGGGCATCAGCGGCTGCGGGTGGTGCACCAGGTGATTGACTATGCGGTCCTGGACCTGCTCCAGGACCCCGGCCTGAAGCGTTCGAGCCTCGACAAACCATTGCTCGGGGCCGGGCTGGTGCGCTTTTTCAATGGCTGTTACCTGAGCGATCCCGATCACGCTCGCGACCCGTTGGTGTCGCCGTTGCTGGCGAGCGTCGAGGCATTGCGGGGCATGCCCGCGACCACGCTGATCACGGCCGAACATGACATCCTGCGCGCCGAAGGCGAGGCCTATGCCGAGAAATTGCGCCAGGCCGGTGTGGCAGTCAACGAGCGGATGTTCGCAGGCTGCGATCACATGTTCACCCACCTCGGCCCGGAGGCTTCAGCGCAGGAGGCCTGGGGGGTTATCGAAACTGCGCTGGGCGAGGCGTTTCGCGCAGCGGCGATGGCGCGGGAGGGTAGCGCTGGCGAGGGGGCCGTTGTTTGAGGGAGGGGCGCGAGCACGCGCCCTCGCCACAGGTTAGGTGCCCGATTTAACCTGTGGCAGACTCACCCGCTGCCACTCACCAGGACCCACCATGCCCGCAACCCCCTCGCAACCCGTCAAGCCCGTTCGCGGTCGTCCGCCGGTCCGCAGCCGTGAAGAGCAGATGAGCCTGTTGCTGGACGCCGCGGCGCAGATACTCGGCAGCGGTCATTTTGCCAACGTCACCATGGACGCCATTGCCCGTGCTGCCGGCATTTCGAAGAAAACCCTGTACCAACTGGTGGCGAGCAAGGAGCAACTGCTCTCGAAGTTGGTTGCGCGGGACCTGTCGACCCTTGAGCTGCTGCTGGAAAGTGGCATCGACAGCGCCGAGGATCTGCTCAGCGAGCTGCGCATGTACCTGACGTTATGGGCACGGTTGACGCTGTCGCCGTTGGCGCTGGGGCTTTACCTCATGGCCGCCCAGGGACGCGAACATGCGCCGGGGATTGCGCAAATCTGGTACCAGGAAGGGGCCGAGCGTTGCCTGGGCCTGTTGCGGGGTTGGCTGGGCAAGGCTGCGGGCAAGGGCTTGCTGGCGCAGCAGGATGTCGAGCCGGCCATCGAGTTGATCGACGCGCTGCTGATTTCGCAGCCGCTCAAGCTGTTCACCCTGGGCGTGCAACAAAGCTGGTCCGACGAGCAGATCGACCAACGGGTCGACGTGGCGCTTGGCATGTTCGGGCGTTGCTTCATCCCGCAATAAAGGGCCCTCGCCACGTTTAGTCACTGGCTGGGCGCCGCGACAAGCGATAGGACAGCTGTGCCCGAGTCAGGCCCAGGCGGCGGGCCGCTTCAGAGACGTTGCCTTTCACTTCGCTCAGGCAACGGTCGATCATCGCGTCCTCGACTTCCTGCAGCGACAGCCGGCTCAAATCCTTGCCGCCGAACAGTTGCTGGAGGGCTTCATCGCCGCTCCGGATCGGTGCGGCGGGAGCCTGAGGCGGCGCCGCTTGAGCGTTCGGTGCAGCCGCGAGTTGGCCGCGGGTGCCGATGGAGAACATCGGCAGAGCCAGGCGTTCGCCGCTGGTGAACAGGTGCGACAGGTCGATGGCGCCGCCGTCCGGGGCGCTGATCACGCCGCGCTCCACCAGGTTCTGCAATTCGCGGATGTTGCCCGGAAAATCGTAGGCCAGCAGGGTGTCTGCGGTGCGCGGGGTGAAGCCGCTGATCTGACGGCCATGGCGCTGGGTGAAGCGCTGCAGGAAATGGGTCATCAGCAGCGGGATGTCCTCCTTGCGTTCGCGCAGCGGCGGCAAGTGGATGGGGAACACGTTCAGTCGAAAGAACAAGTCCTCGCGGAACTCGCCACGCTGTGCCGCGGCGCGCAGGTCGACATTGGTCGCGGCAACCACCCGCACATCGACCTTGAGGGTGCGACTGCCGCCCACCCGTTCGACTTCACCTTCCTGCAAGGCGCGCAGCAGTTTGCCCTGGGCCACCAAACTGAGGGTGGCGATCTCGTCCAGGAACAGCGTGCCGCCATTGGCGCGCTCGAAGCGGCCGGCGCGCGATTGGGTGGCGCCGGTGTAGGCGCCGCGCTCGACGCCGAACAGCTCCGACTCCATCAGGTTTTCTGGGATGGCCGCACAGTTGATGGCCACGAAGGGCTCGTCGTGGCGCGGGCTGATGCGGTGCAGCATCCGCGCGAACATTTCCTTGCCAACACCGGACTCACCGGTGAACAGCACCGTCGCCTGGGTCGGCGCCACCCGACGCAGCATGTGGCAGGCCGCGTTGAAGGCTGAGGAAATACCGACCATGTCGCTGTCCTGGGCCGGTGTCGGGTCCGCCAGCAGGCGAGCGGGCAGGGCACCTTTATCGCCCCGGCCCTGGGGCGCCGCGCTGCGTCCGCCGGTGCTGACGAAGGGTTCGGCGTTCAGGTCGGCCAGGTCCTCTTCGGCGTCGTCCCATTCTTCGGCGGGCTTGCCCACCAGCCGGCAGATGCTCGATCCGGTGGAACGGCATTCGACCTCCCGATAGAGAATCAGCCGTCCAACCATCGCCGATGTATAGCCGATGGCGTAGCCGGTCTGCATCCAACAGGCCGGTTCGGTGCCGATGCCGTATTGGGCGATGTGTTCGTCGTCTTCGCTGGAGTGATGCCAGAGGAACTCGCCGTAGTAGGTGCCCAGGTTCATGTCGAATTCGAAATGCACCGGCTCGACCTTCACCGCGCCCTCGATGGCATGGATGATCGGGCCAGCGGCGAACAGCGCCAGGATGTCTGCTTCGGGGAAGCGCTCCTTGATCAGCGCCGCGTCCCGGGCACCGCAATGGTAGCCGGTACGCAGCATGATGCCCCGGGCGCGGGCCAGGCCCATGCTTTCGATCAGTTCGCGGCGCAAGGCACCCACGCCACTGTTGTGCATCAGCAGCATCCGCGCGCCGTTCAGCCAGATGCGTCCGTCGCCGGGGCTGAACATCAGGCATTCGGTCAGATCCTGCAGCGTCGGCGCGGCGCCGGGCGGCAACTGTTCACTGGCGCCGCGCGCTGGTTGCTTTTGCGTGCCCCGGGACAGTTCGGCCAGGGAGATCAGCTTATCTGCCATCGCAATTCCCTAATTCGATTAATCATATTGCGCATAGTGCAGCACGAAATTGCTGAAATCATCACTTTTCTAACGTCCTCATCCCTGCCCACCTGAGCCTTGATCCTTCTGAATTGCCTGGATGCCGCGTGCTTGAGCGGTCGGCGGTCGTTTGTCAGGAGATGGCATATCGCTTGCTACAACTAGTTACCGAGATTAACTAATTCGGCACAATAACAACATGGCTTGGCTGCCTCCGCCCGTACGGGCAGCACAAGCACGAATCGGGAGCCTGCTATGAAGTTGACCAACAAGACGATCGTGGTGACCGGCGTTTCCTCGGGCATCGGCGCTGAAACGGCGCGAACCCTGCGTGCTCACGGAGCGAGCGTCATCGGCATGGATCGCAATGCGCCCAACCTGAGCCTGGACCAGTTCATCCAGGCCGATCTCAGCCACCCGGATGCCATCGACGCCGCCGTGCAGTCACTGCCGGCGTCCCTCGATGGGCTCTGCAACATCGCCGGGGTTCCGGGCACCGCCGACCCGCAGTTGGTCGCCCAGGTCAATTACCTCGGGGTGCGGCACCTGTGCGCCGCGCTGCTGCCGCGCATCCGGGCCGGCGGCAGCATCGTCAACGTCGCATCGATCCTGGGGGCGCAATGGCCGCAGCGGCTGGCACTGCACAAGACCCTGGCCGCCATCGATGGCTTTGCCCAGGCCCAGGCCTGGCTGGACCAGCATCCGGTGCCGCAAGACAGTTGCTACCAGTATTTCAAAGAGGCGCTGATCGTCTGGAGCTATCAGCAGGCCCAGCCGTGGTTCTTGCAAACCTCGGTGCGCATGAACTGCGTGGCGCCGGGCCCGGTGTTCACGCCCATCCTCGGCGACTTCGTCAGCATGCTCGGCCAAGCGCGCGTCGAGGCGGATGCCCATCGCATGAAGCGGCCGGCCTACGCCGATGAGGTGGCGGCTGCCATCGCGTTTCTGTGTGCCGATGAGTCTCGCTGGATCAACGGCATCAACCTACCGGTCGATGGCGGCCTGGCGTCCACTTACATCTGAGGGAGAACGCTACCCCGCGCATTTTCGTGTAACCCGCTGCCGCTCGTGTCCCGGGCGACCCGCGTACAGAACAGGCTTCCCACAACAAGAACAATGAGGAACACCATGCACAATTCTCGATGCTATCCGGGCTTTACACGCAACGCTCTGGCCCTGTCGGTGTGTCTGGCCGGTTGGGCCACTCAGTCCCAGGCTGCGCAAATCGACCTCGGTGACAGTGACTGGCGCCTGCGCTGGGACAACACCATCAAGTACAGCCAGGCCTGGCGCTTGCAAGGTGCCGACAACCACCTGACCAATGCGTCGACGGCAGGCGGCCTGTACCCCTCGATCCAGGGCCAGGGCGACAGGAATTTCAGCCGGGGCCTGGTCTCCAACCGCCTGGACCTGTTCAGTGAAATGGACCTGAGCCGGCAGAACTACGGCCTGCGCATCAGCGGCGCGGCCTGGTACGACGATGTCTACAACAAGGACACCGACGACAGCGCCAATCCGCATTTCCTCGACGACACCCGTGAGCTGCACGGGCGTGACGCCGAACTGCTGGACGCCTTCGTGTTTCTGCGCGGCGACGTGGGAGACACCAGCCAGGGCACGGTGCGCCTGGGCCGGCACAGCCTGATCTACGGCGAGAGCCTGTTCTACGGCAGCAACGGCATCGCCGCGGCCCAAGGGCCCACCGACGTGGTCAAGTTGCTCAGCGTGCCGGGGACGCAGTTCAAGGAAATCCTGCGCCCGGTCAATCAAGTGTCCGGGCAATTGCAGATCAACCCACAATTGTCCGTCGGCGCCTACTACCAGTTCGAGTGGGAACGCTCCAACGTCCCGGGTGCGGGCAGTTACCTGAGCGACAACGATGGCATCGGCAAGGGCGCGGGTGACTGGACCGAGGTGTTCGGCAACACCACCGTGCACGCTTCGGACATCGAGGCCAGGAACTCGGGGCAGGGCGGCATGCAGCTGCGCTTCAAGCCTGAAGGCACCGAGCTGGAACTGGGCTTCTACGCCGCGAAGTACCACGACAAGACGCCGAGTGCGCTGTACGCCTACCTCGACGGCGCCGCGGCGGCGGCCACCGGATTGCCGATCCTCAATGCCTATCGCCAGGTCTACGCCGAAGACATCAAGACCGTCGGCGCCAGTTTCTCCACGGCCTATGGCCCGTTCAACTTCGCCGGTGAAACGTCGGTGCGCTGGGACGCGCCGCTGGTCAGCAACCTGCAGGTGGTGACCCCGGGCACTGCGGCGGACAACAGCGGTGACGCGCTCTACGCCAAGGGCAAGACCGCCCACGTCAACCTGTCGACGATCTACCTGCTGTCGCCCGGCACGTTCTGGGACGGCGGATCGGTGCTCGCCGAACTGGCCTGGAACCGCACCCTCAGCGTGACGGACAACCGCGCTGCCCTGGACCCCAACACCACCCGCGACGCCACCGCGCTGCGAGTGCTGGCCGAGCCGGCGTACTTCCAGGTGGCCGACGGCCTCGATTTGAGCGTGCCGGTGGGGTTTGGCGTCGGGCTTGACGGGCGTTCGTCGGCCGTCAGCAAAGGCGGTTTCGGCAACTCCCATGCCGGTGACTGGAGTGTCGGCGTCAAGGCCACGTACCTGCAGCGCTGGGACTTTGGCATCAACTACGTGAACTTCTTCGGCAAGGCCGCGGCGGGTCTGCGCGAAGACGGCAACTTCAGCTATGCGCAATCGCTGGCGGACCGCGACTTCGTTTCCATGTACGTGAAAACCACATTCTAATAAGAGGTTTCATCCGCTATGCAAAGCAAAATTTCCTTGCGTATTTCGGCCCTGGCCATTGCCTTGCTCAGTGCCGGCCTGGTGCAGGCGGCGGTGTCCCCCGAGCAGGCCGCGCGGCTCAACAGTGACCTCACGCCCATGGGCGCCGAGCGTGCAGGCAACAAGGACGGCAGCATTCCGGCGTGGACCGGGGGCTACACCACCGTGCCGGCAGGCTACAAGAACGGCGACAAGCGTGCCGACCCCTTCGCCGCCGACAAGCCATTGTTCTCGGTGACCGCCGCCAACATGGCGCAGTACGCCGACCAGTTGGCCGATGGCACCAAGGCCTTGCTGCAGAAGTATCCGGGCTACCGGCTCGATGTCTATCCGACCCACCGCAGTGCCGCCGCGCCGCAGTGGGTGTACGACAACACGCTGAAGAACGCGACCCGTGCCAGCCTTGAAGTGGAGACCGAAAAAGTCAGCGGCGCCTATGGCGGGATTCCTTTCCCATTGCCGCAGAACGGCGCCGAGGTGCTGTGGAACTACCGCCTGTCCTGGCAGGGCGCCGACACGTTCTACTCGCCGTTCGACACCTGGCTGATGACCGCGGGCGGCAAGAAGATCCAGGCCACTCGGGCGCGGTTCTGGTACCAGAATCCCTACTATTTCAAGGAAGGCAGCCTGGAGACCTTCGGGAGCAAGTTCCTGATCGGCAAACTGGCGACGGAACTGCCGTCCTCCAAGGCCGGCGAAGGCCTGATGACCCATTGGGACATGGACCCGGGCAAGCGTGCCGCCTGGCAGTACCTGGTTGGCCAGCGTCGGGTACGGCGGGCGCCGAACATCGCCTACGACACCCCGGACTTCGTCACCTCGGGCGTCGGCTTCTTCGATGAGGCGTTCATGGTCTTCGGTCCTACCGACCGGCACGACCTGAAGCTGGTGGGCAAGAAAGAGTTGCTGGTGCCCTACAACAACAACCGTGCGGCGGCGGCGAAAAGCGACGACCTGGTCAAGCCGAACTTCCTCAACCCGGACCTGGTGCGCTGGGAGAAACACCGGGTCTGGGTGGTGAGTGCCACGCTCAAGGACGGCAAGCGCCACGTGGTGCCCAAGCGCACCTACTACGTGGATGAGGATTCCTGGCAGGTGCTGCTGGTCGACGGTTACGACGCCCAGGGCAAATTGGGCCGCCACAACTACTCGCTGACCTTGCTGGCACCGGAAATGCCGGCGCTGACGGCCCAGATGTCGTGGGGCAGCTACAACCTGGAAACCGGGGCCTACTTCCTCAACTCGTCGGCCAACGACCTGAACGTGCAGTACCAGAGCTATCCGCGTCCACCAGCGGCGTTCTTCACCCCGGACGCCATGGCCAACGACAGCAGCCGCTGAGCCTTGGGGCAGGGCGCCGAGGCTGCGGCTTCGGCGCTCGCGGGCGGGCAGTTGGATCACTCTTCTTGGGCGGTTGGAGCGGACAATGATCGGTAAATTTTCACTCACGCGCACGCTGCCGGCGGCCCTGCTGCTGGCGGTCATGCTGATGCCGGGCTGGGCGATGGCGACTCCACGGGTTGCGTTGCTCGACCAGGCGGCGCTGCAAAGTGCCAAGGCAGCCCATTCGGTGTTGCTGGCGGTGACCCGGGCCGGTGAACGGTTGGTGGCGGTCGGCGAGCGCGGCATCGTGTTGCTGTCGGATGACTCCGGCGTGAGCTGGCGCCAGGCAAAGGTGCCGGTCAGCGTCAGTCTTACGGCGGTGCAGTTTGTGGATGCGCAGGAAGGTTGGGCCGTGGGCCACATGGGTGTGATCCTGCACAGCACCGACGGCGGCGAATCGTGGACCAAGCAACTGGACGGCGTCGCCGCCGCGCAGTTGGCCCTGGCCCAGGCTCGCGAAGGGGATGATCCCAAGGCGTTGAAGGATGCCGAGCGGCTGGTGGCCGACGGGCCGGACAAGCCTTTTCTCGACCTGTACTTCAGTGACCGGCGCACCGGCTACGCGGTCGGTGCCTATGGCCTGATCCTGCACACCCGTGACGGCGGCAGTCACTGGCAGCCGTGGATGCGGCAGCTGGAAAACCCCGAGGACCTCAACCTGTACGGCATTCGTGCGGCGGGGAGTGCGCTGTTCATCGTCGGCGAGCGCGGGTTGCTGCTGCGTTCACAGGACAACGGGCACAGCTTTCAGGCACTGGAATCACCCTATGAGGGCAGCTTCTTCGGCCTGCAAGGCAGTTCGACGGGAGAGGTGGTGGCCTTCGGTTTGCGTGGCAACGCCTATTGGTCGGGGGACCAAGGCGGCCGCTGGCAACCGATCGACACCGACCTGGAAGTGGCCCTGTCCGCCGCCACCCGATTGGCGGATGGCACTTGGGTCCTGGCCAGCCAGGCCGGCGACGTGCTGCTCAGTCTTGACCCGGGACGTCACTTTCGACGTTCACCGGCCCCGGCCGCGACCTCCATCGCTGGCGTGGTGGCGGCACCGGACGGCAGCCTGGTATGCGTCGGCCTGAACGGTCCGACCCGCCTCGACCATGTCCTTTTTTCTTCGGCGCAACGTTGAGCAACTCGCCAGCGCGCACTGTACCCGCGCCCCCTGTGGCCGTATTCGGAGTCCGATGTGAACGAGCATAATCCTGCCCTCGAACAGCAAGTGGTGATCGCCCGCCTGGAGGATTTCGATCCGCGTTCCGGCAACCTGGGCGAGCGGGCGATCTTCAATCACCGTCCCTGGGTGATCCTGCTCTGCCTGCTGGCGACCCTGGTGCTGGGCTACCAGGCCAGCAAGATCGGCCTCAATGCCAGTTTTGAAAAGACCATCCCGACCTCCCATCCCTACGTCGCCAACTTCCTGGAACAGCGCAGCGAACTGAGTGGCCTCGGCAACTCGGTCCGCATCGCCGTGGCGGTCACCGAGGGCAGCATCTTCGACAAGGACTACCTGGACACCCTGGCCAGGCTCAACGACGAAATCTACCTGCTGCCCGGCGTCGACAAGCCCTACATGAAGTCGCTGTGGACGCCGACCACGCGCTGGACCTCAGTGACCGAAGAAGGGCTGGATGGCGGCACGGTCATCCCCGACACCTACGACGGTTCGCCGGCCAGCCTGGAACAGGTGCGCACTAACGTGGCCCGCTCCGGCGAGATCGGCCAACTGGTGGCCGGCAACTTCCAGTCCAGCGTGATCTTCGTGCCGTTGCTGGAAATCAACCCGGAGACTGGCAAGGCCCTGGACGCAGGCGCGTTCTCGCGGCAACTGGAGGCCTTGCGCGACAAGTACCAGAACGAGCGCATCCAGATCCACATCACTGGCTTCACCAAGATCATCGGTGACCTGGTCGCCGGGTTGCTGCAGGTCATGCTGTTCTTCGTGGTCGCGGTGCTGGTGACCGTGGCCGTGCTCTACTGGTACACCCGTTGCGCCCGCAGCACCGCGCTGGTGGTGCTGTGCTCGCTGGTGGCGGTGCTCTGGCAGATGGGTTTGCTGGCCACGCTCGGTTATGACCTGGACCCTTATTCGGCGCTGGTGCCGTTCCTGGTGTTCGCCATCGGCATGAGCCACGGTGCGCAGAAGATGAACGGCATCATGCAGGACATTGGTCGCGGCACGCACCGGGTGGTCGCTGCGCGCTATACCTTCCGCCGCCTGTTCGCCGCCGGCATGACCGCGCTGCTGTGTGACGCGGTCGGGTTCGCCGTGCTGATGGTGATCAAGATCCGGGTCATCCAGGACCTGGCGATCACCGCCAGCATCGGTGTGGCGGTGCTGATCTTCACCAACCTGATCCTGCTGCCCATCCTGCTCAGCTACATCGGCGTTGGCAGCCAGGCGGCGGCGCGCAGCCTGCGGGCGGAAACCGCCGAGGTGCAGGCGAACGTCAAGCACCCGTTGTGGCGCTTCCTCGACCTGTTCACCCAACGGCCCTGGGCTTATGTAGCCTGCCTGGTAGGCCTGCTGCTGGCGGTCGGCGGGTTCGCGATCAGCCTGCACTTGAAGATCGGCGACCTCGACCCGGGTGCCCCGGAGTTACGTCCCGACTCACGCTACAACCGCGACGCGGCCTTCATGACGCAAAACTACGCGGCCAGTTCGGACATCTTCGTGGTCATGGTCAAAACCCCAGAAGACCAGTGCACCCGCTATTCGACCCTGGCCGCCGTGGACGCCCTGGCCTGGCAACTGGAGCAACTGCCGGGCGTCGAGTCGACCAACTCCATGGCCGCCCTGAGCAAGATCGCCGCCGCCGGCTACAACGAAGGCAACTTCAAGTGGTACGAATTGATTCCCAACGACGGTGCCCTGGGCGCGGTGCAGACGCGGGCGCCACGGGAGCTGTTCAACCAGGGCTGTTCGCTGCTTTCGCTGTACGTCTACCTCGCCGACCACAAGGCCGATACCCTGGAGCGGGTGGTGCAGACCAGCGAAGCCTTCATTGCACAACAGCAACTGCCGCAGGTGAAGTTCATGCTCGCCGCGGGCAGCGCCGGGATCGAGGCCGCGACCAATATCGTGGTCAAGAAAGCCATGCGCGAAATGCTGTTCTGGGTCTATGGCGCGGTCATCCTGCTCTGCTGGGTGACGTTCCGCTCCTGGCGCGCGGTGCTCGCCGCCGTGCTGCCGCTGATGCTCACCTCGATCCTCTGCGAGGCCTTGATGGTGGGCCTGGGCATGGGCGTCAAGGTGGCCACGCTGCCGGTGATCGCCCTGGGGGTGGGCATCGGCGTCGACTACGCCCTCTACGTGCTGAGCGTGATCCTCACGCACATGCGTGCCGGCGCCTCGCTGTCCGAGGCGTATTACCGGGCGCTGCTGTTCACCGGCAAGGTGGTCCTGCTGACGGGCATTACCCTGGCGATCGCCGTGGCGACCTGGGCGTTCTCGCCGATCAAGTTCCAGGCCGACATGGGTATCCTGCTGGCGTTCATGTTCCTGGTGAACATGCTCGGCGCGCTGATCCTGCTGCCGGCGTTGGCGTACTTCCTGTTGCCACAGAGGTTGTTCGCAAAAAAGCCTGAAGCCAGTGGCGCGTTGCAAACGGTGGTGCAGCGGTGAGCCTACGCCTGCATGCCTAGGCTTTAGAAAAACGCCTTGGCCATCGCGATGAACTGCTCGGCGGCCGGCGACAGCGCCTGGCCGGTGCGGGTGATCAGGCCAAGCTGGCGGGTGACGTCCGGGTGGTCCACGGGGATCTTGACCAGTCCCGCCCGGTCATCGTCCGCCGATTCCGGCAGCAGGCTCACCCCCAGGCCCTGGCGCACCAACGCCAGGACCGTCGACATGTAGTTGGCCTCCAGTCCCGGCATGAGTGTCAGGTTGGCGTCGGCGAACAGTTGCTCCACCAACTCGCGCACGCTGCTGTCGCGTCCGGTGAGGATGATCGGTTGGTTCGTCAATTCGCTAGGCTTGATCGTGCGTCGCCGGGCCAACCTGTGACCGGCCGGTACAAACAGGCACAGCCGATCTTCCAACACCGTTTCAAACGCCAACCCATGGTTCGTCCGCGCGCGCACGCCGAGGCCGAAGTCCACTTCGCCGTCGCGCACCAGGGTGTCGATCCGGCGTGCCACGACATCCCGCAAGCGCACCTCGATTCCCGGAAACTGCTCACGAAACTGTTTCAACAACGGCGGCAGCGCACCGGCACACAGCGAGGGCAGGGCGGCGAGGGTGACGACGCCTCGGCGCAGCGCCGCCAGGTCCCGGGAGGTGTTGACGATGTTGTCCAGGTCCAGCAGCAGTTTCTCCATCGGCAGCAGGTTGTTCTGCCCGGCACTGGTCAGGGCCAGGTGACGCGGGCTGCGTTCGAGCAAGGCGACGCCGAGCCAGTCTTCCAATTGTTGGATCTGCACGGTCAGCGCTGAAGGCGAGAGGTTCAGGGCCGCCGCGGCCTTGGCGAAACTGCCGGTTTGCGCCACGGCAAGGAAGGCGCGGATGTGCTGGATCGAGTTCTTCATTTTGTTTTTCCGAATGCAGGTCACCGAACATTTCAATTTACAAAGAATACCGGCAATTCCAATACTCGGGGAAAACAACAACAGCGCATCTCATCGCCACCGCGAACAGAGATGCCGAACAGGACCTCCCCATGCTCGCCATACTCGGTGTCGTCACCATCCTCTGTCTGCTCGCCTGTGTGATGAGCAAACGCCTGTCCCCCCTGGTCGCCCTGATCGCACTGCCGATCATCGCCGCGCTGATCGGCGGTTTCGGCCTGCAAACCAGCGCATTCATCATCACCGGCATCAAGAACGTCGCCCCGGTGGTCGGGATGTTCGTGTTCGCGATTCTGTTCTTCGGCGTCATGACCGACGCCGGCATGCTCGACCCGATCATCGACCGTATCCTCAAGCGTGTCGGCACCCGGCCGACGCGTATCGTCATGGGCACCGCGTTGTTGGCGCTGCTGGTGCACCTGGACGGTTCCGGCGCGGTGACCTTCCTGGTGACCATTCCGGCCATGCTGCCGCTGTATACCCGCCTGGGCATGGACAAGCGCATCCTGGCCTGCGTCACCGCCATGGCCGCCGGGGTCAACTTCCTGCCCTGGACCGGCCCGGTCTTGCGCTCCTCGGCGGCCTTGCATGTGCCGGTGGCCGATCTGTTCCAGCCGCTGATTCCCGTGCAACTCGTCGGTCTGGTCTTCGTCTTTGCCTGCGCCTGGTACCTGGGGCGTCGCGAAGAAAAGCGCCTGGGGCTGGGCGCCGGGGCAACCGTCGAGGTGGTCGCGCAGCGGGTGCTCAGCGAGGCGGAAGTCGCCTTGCGCAAGCCACGCCTGTTCTGGCTCAACCTGGTCCTGACCGTGGTGGTGATGGGCGTGATGATTGCCGGCGTGGTGGATCCGGTGGTGATGTTCATGCTCGGCACGGTCCTGGCGTTGTGCATCAACTACCCGAACGTCGATGCCCAACGCGCCCGCATCGACGCCCATGCGAAAACCGCCCTGACGATGGCGAGCATTCTGCTGGCTGCCGGGGTCTTCACCGGCATCATGCAGGGCAGCGGCATGCTCAAGGCCATGGCTGAGGTGGCGGTGGCGCAGATTCCCGCCGGGCACGGCAAATTGATCCCGATGGTCGTGGGGTTCATCTCCATGCCCCTGAGCCTGCTGTTCGACCCCGATTCCTTCTATTTCGGCGTGATGCCGGTGGTGGCCGAAGTCGGGCGCGCCCTGGGCGTTGATCCATTGCAAGTGGCCCAGGCGTCACTGCTGGGCGTGCACACCACCGGTTTCCCGGTCAGTCCGCTGACCCCAGCGACGTTCCTGCTGGTGGGGCTGTGCAAGATCGAATTGGCCGATCACCAACGCTTCACCATTCCCTTCCTGTTCGCCGCCTCGGTGCTGATGACCGTGACGGCGCTGCTCATTGGAGTCTTTTGAATGAGAACCTTACGCATCGGCTCCGGTGCCGGTTATTCGGGCGATCGTATCGAGCCGGCGATCGAGCTGGCCGAGCACGGCGAGCTGGATTACCTGGTGTTCGAATGCCTGGCCGAGCGCACGATTGCCCTGGCCCAACAAGCGCGGCTTGCTGATCCGCAGGCCGGCTACGATCCGTTGCTCAGTGAGCGGATGCTCCGGGTGCTGCCCTTTGTCGGCCGTGGCACCGAGGGTCGTCGCCGATTGCGGGTGATCACCAACATGGGCGCGGCCAATCCCTTGGACGCGGCCCGGGAAGTACGGCGCATCGCCCGGCAGTTGGGCTTGTCGGGGCTGAAGGTGGTCGCGGTGACCGGCGACGATGTGCTGGCCACCGTGCTGGAAGATTCGAGGCAGACCCTGGATAACGGCCAGACCTTGGCGTCATTGGGCAAGCGCCTGATATCGGCCAACGCGTACCTGGGGGTGGACGGCATCATCGAGGCATTGCAGGCCGACGCCGACGTGGTGATTACCGGTCGGGTGGCCGATCCGTCGTTGTTTCTCGCGCCGCAGGTGTTCGAGTTCGGCTGGGCGGCGGACGATTGGACCCGGTTGGGTCGCGGCACCCTGGTGGGGCATCTGCTCGAATGCGCGGGGCAGCTCAGCGGAGGCTACTTTGCCGATCCGGGGTTCAAGGACGTGCCTAACCTGGCGCGCCTGGGCTTTCCCTTGGCTGAAGTGGACGCGACGGGCCATGCAGTGATCAGCAAGGTCGCAGGTTCAGGTGGGCGCATCGACCCGGCGACCTGCACCGAACAGATGATTTATGAAGTGCACGACCCCGCCGCGTACCTCACCCCCGATGTCAGTGCCGATTTTTCCGGTGTCTCGTTCACGGCGCCCGGGCCGGACCAGGTCGCCGTCCAGGGGGCTGATGGCCAGGCGCGACCCGCCGATCTCAAAGTATCGGTGGGTTACCTCGATGGCTGGATCGGCGAGGGCCAGATCTCCTATGGCGGGCCGGGGGCCCTGGCGCGCGGCCGTTTGGCCCGGGAGGTGGTGCTGGAGCGCTTGAAACTGACCGGCGTGGTCTATGAAGAGATCCGCGCCGAGCTGATCGGGGTCGACGCGCTGCACGGCACCGAGCTGGGCGCACGCTCGGACAGCGAGCCTTGGGAAGTGCGTTTGCGGGTCGCGGCCCGTTGCGCTGACCGCGCCGCGGCCGTGCGCATCGGCAACGAAGTGGAAACCCTCTACACCAATGGGCCTTACGGCGGTGGCGGGGCGAACAAATCGGTGCGTCAGGTGGTGGCGGTGGCTTCGTTGTTACTGCCGCGCGACGCGGTCAGCGTGAAGATTCATTCGGAGGACCTGCAATGAGTCGCCTCAAACTGCGAGACCTGGCCCATTCCCGCACAGGGGACAAGGGCGATACCTCCAATATCTCCGTGATTGCGTTCAACGCCGAAGATTATCCGCGCCTCTGTGAGTGGCTCACGGTGGAGCGCGTTGCCGAGCATTTTGCCGGGCTGCTGGACCCGCAAGGGCCGATGATCCGTCGCTATGAACTGCCCAATGTGCGGGCGCTCAACTTTGTCCTGCCTGGCATCTTGCGGGGTGGGGTTACCCGTTCGCTGGCGCTCGATGCGCATGGGAAGGCACTGGGGGCGGCGTTGCTGGACCTGGAGATGCCGGGCTCCTGAGGAACGATCACGGGTGCGCCTTGACGTCGGTCGAGACGACACGCTCCTGGCCGCTCGCGCCCGACGCAGTGCTCGGCACCCACGACCGCTCGCTGCGGCATTTGAACTTCACGCCTTTGCGCGCCGCCATGTGCCTGGCCGATTCCACGCACATCGCTTTAGTGGCGTAGGTGGGCTCGTGCTTGCGTTCTTCCACGCAGCCTTCGCCGCCGGTGCAGATGGTCATAACCATAACGTAGACGGTCATCATCCTGATATTGCTCCCATCGAAACGATGCGATTGATGCACCTTGCATTGGCCCCGAAAGGCCCAGGCGAGAAGCAATGACAAGCGGATGATGAGCCTTCCCTCAAACCTCCAGCAATGGCACGGCGATGCCTTCCGTCGGAAAAATGTCACTTATTGTCTGCGTTGATGATTTGGTCAAAATCGACGCCATTATGTTGGCGTTTCTGCAAGGCGGAGCGATTAAATGCTATTGAGAAAATCGGGCACGGCTGGTGCTACGCCTATTCGTGACAGTTGAGGTGAAATGGGCGAGCTCCTATCGCATAATTGGCCGCCATACGCAGCATTGAATGCCTTTTGCGCGGAGGGAAACGTATCGTCCAATCAAAAGGGAATTTCACTCGTGTCAGAACCACGCATTCGCCCCCTCGCTCTGTGTATCTTCCATCACCAGGGAAAGATACTGGTCAACCAGTTCTACGACGCCGTTGCACAGCAGACGCTCTTTCGCCCTGTTGGCGGCGGCATTGAGTTCGGTGAAAGAGGGATCGAAGCCATTGCCCGAGAAGTGCAGGAAGAACTGGCGCTTTCGATCAGTGATGTTCGATTGATCGGCACGTTGGAAAGTATCTTCACCTACGCAGGCAAACCAGGGCATGAGATCGTCCAGGTCTTCGATGCAAGGTTCGATGATAAAAGCGTCTATGAACGTCCTTGGCTGGATGGCCATGAAAGCAATGGTGCTCCGTTCAGAGCCAAATGGTGCCTGGGCTCCAGTTTTACCGCGACATCCCCACTGGTACCTGAGGGGCTTTTCGAGCTGCTCAAACAGGCTTCGCTGTTGGATTGAATGACTGATGTGAGGGGGTAAACGTCCTCACAACGTTGCCCTGGCGACTCGAAACTCTGAGTGATCACGCTTTCTACCTGTCACGCTGGAGGCGGAGCGGCTCAGCTACAATGCTGTAGACCGCGCCCAGCCCCCACATACAGCGGTTTGAATATGCAAGCGGACAAGCTGGTGAACGGTTTCGATTCGATATGAGGCGCGGTGCTACGCGTCTACAAAATCGAACGGGAACCGACTCCGGATGTCATGGCTTACATTGCCTCAATGAATCACATTTATTTCAGCCAGTCCGGGAAGAGAACACTTGGCCGGCATTTGGAGACTCAGTTTGTCTACTGTACCGGTTGATTTGGAAGGCGAGGACCGCCTGTTTCATGTGCTCGATGCCAGTGAGCGATTGGCTGCCGCTGGATCGGTAGAGGACGTGGTTGCAGTGCTCCGCGACACCGCACGTGCCGCCGTCGGGGCTGAGGGCATCGCGGTCGTCATTGAGCATGACGGGCGTTGTCATTACGTCGCGGAGGATGCGGTCTCTGCGCTTTGGCAGGGCCAGAGCTTTGCCGCCGACCAGTGTGTTTCAGGGTGGGCGATGCACCATCGCGAGACGGTCGTCATCCGTGACGTGCTACTGGATCCGCGCGTTCCCAAGGACGCTTACGCCGCGACGTTCGTCCGTAGCCTCATCATGGTGCCCATTGGCCGGCCCGTTGCGGTTGCAGCGCTGGGCGCGTACTGGTCGCAGGTTCACACCCCCGATCGCGATACGATCAAGCGGCTGGAAAGCCTGGCGAGCCTGGCGACGATTGCGCTCGAGAACGCGCGCCTCACCCAGGCACGCAATCGTGCGGCGGCGCTTGGGGAGGCACAGAACCGCATTTTGAAACTGTCTGTTGAAGATACCCCCCTCGACGTCGCGCTGGATGCGATCGTTCGCGAGGTCGAGGCGTTGTCCATGTCCCGATTTCTGGGAAGCATCGTGGTTCTCAACGACGATGACCCGAATCTGCGGTATTGCGCAGGTCCCAGTCTTCCCCGCGCCTACAATGACGAGGTAAAAAAACTGATCGCGGGCTTGAGCGGTGGCGCCACCCGTATCTCGCCGTTGCCGAGCGATATCGGCCTTTTACCTGGGGCACTCAACGATCTGCTTTCGGCCAAGTTACAGGCGCTGGCTACCGCTTATGGCCTGCACACGTGCTCCTCATTCCCGATTCTTTCAGCCCAAGGCGCTGTGCTGGGTGTTTTCATGTTGTATCACCCTGAACCACATGAGCCTTTATCGACGGATGTCGAGATCCTCGGCTTCATTGTCCAGACAGTCGGGCTGGTCCTGGACCGTGAGCAAACAAAAGCCAAGATGCGCATTAGCGAGGCGCGCTATCGCCAGATCGTCGAGGGCGCGGAAGACTTCGCAATTATCACGTTCGATGCGCAAGGCACGGTCACGAGCTGGAGCACCGGTGCACAGCGCATCGTCGGCTACGTCGCCGAGGAGGTAGTGGGGCGTAAGGGTGACCTCTTCTATACCGCCCTGGACCAGGCCGAGCGGGTGTTTTACGGCGAACTCCACATCGCCCAGGATCACGGCCGGGCTGTCAACGAGCGCTGGCACGTGCGCAAGGACGGTACGCGTTTCTGGGGTTCGGGGCTGATGATGCCATTGGCCCTGGATCACGGCGGTTTTGTAAAGATCTTCCGCGACCGTACGGTCGAGCATCAAGCGGAAGCGGCGCTGGAGAAGAGCGCGTCGCGACTGCGCTTTTTCGATGAACTCGATGGCCGTCTCTTTCACGTCCACCAGGCCGAAGACGCGATGATCGCCGCGACCGGCTTGCTGGGCGAGAAGCTCAACGTATCGCGCTGCGCTTATGCAGATGTCGATGGCGATCATGACCGTTTCTGGATTCGCAGTGACTACAGCGCGCCCGGCATCGAGAGCTCGGTCGGGACGTACAGCCTCGATGTTTTCGGACCACGGGCTGCTGCCGACATGCGCGCCGGGCGGACCTTGATCATACGTGACGTCGCCGCGGAGCTGACTCACGGCGAAGGGCTGGAGACCTTTCTGTCCATTGGCATTCACGCGATTATTTGCTGCCCGTTGGTCAAGGACGGTCGTCTGACCGCGATGATGGCCGTTCATCAAAATTCGCCCAGGGATTGGTCACAGTCCGAAATATCGTGGGTGAGGGAGGTGGCCGAACGTTGCTGGGCGCACGTGGAGCGGGTAGGCGCCGAAATGCGCTTGCGTGAGAGCGAGGAGCGACTGCGACTGGCCGTCGAGAACGCCGATATCGGCTTCTGGGACGTGGATATCGTTCACAACACGCTGATCTGGCCCGCTCAAACCAAGGCGATGTTCGGCATCTCTGCTGATGTGCCAGTCACGTTGCAGGATTTCTATGACGGCTTGCACCCGGCGGACCGAGAGGCAACGATCGAAGCATTCGCGGCGGCCATCGATCCGCAACGGCGTGCACTCTATGAAGTCGACTACCGCACGATTGGTCGCGAGGATGGCATCGTTCGCTGGGTGGCGGCCAAGGGCCGAGCCGTATTCGATGCGTCCGGCCGCTGCTTGCGCTTCACCGGTACGGCGGTAGATGTCACCCCTCGCAAGGTGGCCGAAGAAGAACTGCGCGAGCTCAACGCCACGCTTGAATTGAGGGTGGCCCATGCCATCGCCGAGCGGGAAGAGGTCCAACAGGCATTGCGTCAAAGTCAGAAAATGGAAGCGATGGGACAGCTCACCGGCGGTGTGGCCCATGACTTTAACAATCTGCTGACCCCGATCGTCGGCACGCTCGACATGCTCCAGCGCAGAGGTGTGGGCGGGGATCGGGAACAGAGGCTGATTGGCGGCGCGCTGCAATCGGCTGATCGCGCAAAAACCCTGGTGCAGAGATTGCTCGCCTTTGCCCGCCGCCAACCACTCCAAGCCGTTCCCGTGGACGTGGCAAAGCTGGTTGGCGAAATGGGTGATCTGGTGGCCAGCACGACCGGGCCACAGATCAAGGTGGTCGTCGAAGCGCCAATGGAACTGCCGGCGGCAATGGCGGACCCGAACCAGCTCGAAATGGCGATTCTCAATCTCTCCGTGAATGCGCGCGATGCGATGCCGGAAGGTGGAACGATGAGGATATCGGCGAGCACCGAGGTGGTGGGTAACGGCCACCGTTCGCATCTTCCTGCAGGTCACTACGTCTGCCTTTCGGTGGCGGACACGGGCATTGGCATGGACGCGACCACACTGGCCCGGGCGGTGGAGCCGTTCTTTTCGACGAAGGGGATCGGAAAGGGCACGGGGCTCGGCCTCTCGATGGTCCATGGCCTGGCATCCCAGCTGAACGGCGCGCTCACGATTCAGAGTTCACCCGGCTTAGGGACAAACGTCGAGCTTTGGCTCCAGCGCAGCATGACCCTGCCGACAGCGGCCTTGCCTTATACCGAGGCCCTGGATCGACAATCGGTGCGAGGCACTGCGCTGCTAGTCGACGATGAGGAACTGGTACGCGCAACGACCTCGTACATGCTGGCAGACCTTGGTTACCACGTCATCGAGGCCGCATCAGGCGAAGAGGCTCTGCAATTGCTGGAGGCGGGGCAACAATTCGACCTCATTGTCACCGACCACCTGATGCCTGGTATCAGCGGCACTGAACTGGCCCGGGCGGTCCGCGTTTCGCGGCCCGGTACTCCGATCCTGCTCGTTTCTGGTTACGCCGAACGCAGAGGACTTGACCCGGATATCCCGCGCCTTAACAAGCCGTTTCGCAAGGATGAGCTGGCGGCAAGCCTGTCCAGGTTGGGTGGCTTGTTCTAGAAGGGCCGTCATATTCGGTACGCCTCGCCAGGATGGAGCAGGGAGGGGCGTTTTTTGCGACGGGATCAATGATGTCGTTGTGCCTGCTTTCCATTCATCAAACGTGCTAGATTTCACTCGGCGGTGCGAGCCAGAGCTCGCGGTCCAGAGCGATTTTCAGCGTTGGCTGGATGGCTGATGGATCTTTATGCCTTCTAAAGTTAAAAGGAACTGACTTTGAGATTTGTATGGCGGGATCCCAGCAGTACACCTGTTTCGCTCACAGCCGAGGCGTTGGTCGATGAAATGGCGCTCCTGCGGGAGCACTTTGATATGGCAACTGCCTCCCGGTTGACCCGACGCCCAAAGCTGAACCGACGAAAATGGAGTTCCCGGGAAGTAAAGTCAGCGCTGGTCGCGGCCTTCCAGGAGAAGTGCGGTTACTGCGAGAAGGACACCGGCCCCTTCGATTTCGAAGTCCATCACCACCGTCCAATGCTCAACGCCAAGAATCGGTTGGGTTATTCGGCCACTCCGAGCCCTGACCATTACGCCTGGTATGCCTATGAATGGGCCAACCTGGTATTGGCCTGTTCCGTGTGTGCGCGCTACAAGAGTTCACAGTTCCCCACGCAACACGAGCGTGTCGCGCCCTTTACCCCGCTGGCGCTGGCCGATCAAGAACGCCCCGTCCTGATTGACCCCTCGAACGACCAGCCTTTTGAGCACCTGGCATTCACCGTCGAAGGGATCTGCCTGGGCAAAAACGACCGCGGCAAGGAAACGATCGACGTCTTGAAGCTCAATCGAAGCGAACTGGTCGGTCGACGTGCCGCCATTTTTTCTGAATGGGTGGTCTTCTTCGAAAAGCTGCGCGGCAAGGACTATGCACTAATCCTCAGCGAGATCGAGAACCGGCTGGATGATCGCCGTGCTCATGTCGGGGCGGTCAGGATTTGGATCAGTGACTCGTTGCTGGCGACCTCAGAGAGGAGCACACCGCCACGCGAGGCTGAGTTTTTCAGTGAGCTGGCAGGTTTCATCAGCCTCTGCAATCCGCCGATGTGGCGCCGGTTCATCGATCACCTCAAGGGTGAACACGTGCCCCGGCGCATGCTGCGGTCGGATCTCGTCGACGCGGTGGGCGAGGTGCAGACGACCAAGTTCGCCCGTATCCGCTCGATCGATGTCAAACACTTCAAAGGGTTCAAACGCTTTACCCTGGATTTTTCCAGTCGGTCCGTGGCCGAGCAGGGCATCGCGCCGGCGGTGGTGCTGCTAGGGGAGAATTCGGTGGGCAAAAGCTCTCTGCTCCAGGCCATTGCCTTGGGCACAATGGGTCGGCATTTGCGCAGCCAGGTCAAGACAGACTTCGATGCCTTTCTTCGAAAGCCGCAAGGCCGCGCAGACCAGGTTTGGCAACAGCTCTCCGGCAACAAAGGCGCGACTCAGGCCAGTATTCGGATCGAATTTGACGACGGCAGCTTCAATGAAGTGCACATCCTGCGGGGTGGCGAGATCCATGACGTGTCTTTCGAGAGTGCGCTGGTGCTTGGTTATGGGGCCCATCGACAGTTCAGCGAACAACCGACGAACTACAAGAACATCAAGCCAGTCTCGAGCATCGTTTCGTTATTCAACAAACAACGCGTGCTACCACATTCGGCCGATTGGCTCGAATCACTTGACGAGAAAATCTTTCCAACGGTGGCCCGAGCACTTCGGGAAATCCTCAACTTGACGGACGAGGACGAGATCATCCGCACGGAGCGCTCCGGGCTGATGATCAGCAAGCACGGCGAAGACATACCACTGTCGAGGTTGAGCGATGGCTACCGATCGTTATTCGCCATGGCGCTGGACATCATCCGCAACATGGTGAAGCGATGGGGTGACCTGGAGAACTCACGGGGCATCGTGTTGATCGACGAAATCGAAATCCATCTGCACCCACGCTGGAAAATGCAGGTAGTCGGCGCCTTGCGTCGTGCGTTGCCGCAGGTCCAGTTCATCTTCACCACCCACGATCCGCTTTGTTTGAGGGGGATGCTCGATGGTGAAGTGCATGTACTGGTCCGCGATGAGGACCGGGCCGTCGTTGAAATGACCGGGTTGCCCGATGTCAGTGCCATGCGGGCCGAGCAACTGTTGACGTCCGAATACTTCGGCCTCGCCAGTACCGCCGAGCCCGAGACTCTTCGGCGTATCGATCGGTTGCTGCTTTCCGAATCCCGTAGCCTTGAGCCACAAGAGCAGTTTTCCGAGCGGCTGGACGCGTTCTCGATGATTGGCGACACCCCGGAACGCCAGGTCGTGAATGAAGCGTTGCGCCGGCACATCGTCGAACAGTTTCACTCCAATCGGCTTGACCGGGCAGAAGTGCGTGAGGAATCGGTCCGCCTGATCCTGGAGACGCTTCGCGAAGCTGGCGAGGCCGGACAATGATTTATGTTAAGCGCGAGGATGTCGACGAGCCCTTATCGCTTGCCGAATTGAACAGCCCGGCGGCCAAGGAGCGTACCCGAGCGGCCGCTTTTTATGCGGCCCGAGCCACTCAGCCGGCGCCTCCGAAAACGAATGCCAAAGCCAAGGGGAAGACGGCCAAACCAGCTAAAAAAACCAAGAAATTCAACTTCAAGGCCTATGGGGCAAAAGACGTAAGGCAGGCGTTGAATACGCTGTTCCATAAAAAATGTGCCTATTGCGAATCCAGTTACAAAGCGGTGGGCCCCGTCCAGGTCGAACACTTTCGGCCCAAGAACCGGGTGATCGACCATCCTGGCCATACGGGCTACTGGTGGCTGGCGTCCGATTGGACCAATCTGCTGCCCAGCTGTATCCACTGCAATAGTTCCGAGTACCATGAAGTTCAAACCTTCACGGCTGAACAGCCCTACACGCAAAAAATGCAGGGGAGCGCCTATAAGCTCGGCAAATATGATGCCTTCCCGATTCGTGGGCAGCGTGCCATGGCTAAAGGCGATGATCTGAAGGCCGAGGATGCCTGCCTCATCGACCCCACTCAACGCAACCCGGATATGCACCTGCAATGGATCGTCGAACGGGGCCTGAGTCTGATTGCTCCGCTGAAAGTGGGGAATGACTGGGACCCTTACGGACTTGCCACCTATCAAATATTTGGCTTGAACCGAGTGTACCTGGTGGAGGCGCGCACCGAGCTGATGCTGGAGGTTCAGAACCAGTTGATGAAGGCGGAAAACGCGCTCAGGAAAGCAGCCCCAATGGATCACAGGGAACCATTCTTCCAACACCTGCGCAATGAAGCCAAGACCATTTTCGCTGAACTGCAAGCCCGGGCTGCACCCTCGAAACCCTACTCGGCCATGGTCAAGAAGCTGGTCACTGATAATCGCGACCGGATGATCGCCGAGTTCGAAGCCGCGGTGCTTGGGGCATCTCGCAGCTCCCATCCCCCAGGGAAATCGACTCACTTTTGGGATAGCTGAGGGCCGTAAGGGCTTCACCAATAAAGGTCGGGGTGCGCCGCCTGCCGCTTGATGTCGTTTTCTTCAGCGGTGGATTCGCTTCGAGGTTGGGCAATCTTCAGGCCATGATCGGCAATTCAATGAGGTTCGGGACGCCTGAACGAATGCCTTCTTCCACCGCGCCGGCAATATCGCTGGCGCGCTCGATCCTGCGCGAAGCGATCCCCAGGGAGGAGGCGAGGGCCAGGAAATCGATCGCCGGATCGCGCAGGTCCATGCCGATGAACTGGTCAGTGCTCGCATTCAGGTAGTGCGCCTGGCCACGAGCGTAGTTCTTCAAAATGTTGTATTCGCCGTTGTTCATCACAACGAACGTGACCGGCAGCCGTTCATGCGCCGCCGTCCAGAGTGCCTGCGGTGAGTACATGGCAGAGCCATCACCGACCAGACAAACGACCGGGGTTCGGTCCAGGCCAAGCGATGTTCCGACAGCCGCCGGCATGCCCCAGCCGAGGATGGCGCTGCGGGTAAAAAGATATTGGCGGGCCGAATGGGAATCCAGGCAGGCGCGGACATGGGGAATCGTGGCGGGGGCTTCGTCGACAATCCAGACGTCTGGCCCGATGGCCCGGACGGCCTCGTGGGCAGCCACGAAAGGTGTTGTCACCGGCGCGCTGAATTCGCGACTGAAGCGAGCGGCGACGTCGGCGCGACGTGCATCGCGTGCTTGGCTCGCGACGTGTCGCAGCGTCGCGATGGTCTCCCGGTGTGGGGCCAATCGCTTGTCCAGTATCGGCAACAGCGTTTGCAAGGAAAGTCTTACATCGCCGATCAGCCCTAGCGCGGTCTCGTGGACTCTGCCCAGTTGGTGTCCATCGCTGGTCAATTGGATAAGGCGACAGTGAGAAGGGATAGCGGGGCCCTGGGAGTATTGATAGCTGATCAGCGAATGGCCGCCGAGCAGGAAGACCGCGTCGAAGTCGGAGAACGTCTCCCTGATGTCGGAAGCTTTTGCAGGCAGCGTTCCCCGCCACTGCGGATGGGCCGTCGGGAACGGAATATGCCCGGGCCAGGAAGGCCCGTAGACCGGTGCGCCGAGTGCCTCGGCAAGCCTCACGGCTTCAACTTCCGCGCGCGACTGGATCACTTCTTCTCCAACGAGAATCGCCAGGCGACCGGGGGTGATGTTCGCCAGGGCAGCGGCCAATTCCTCAATCGCCCCGGTCACGGCACCGCGCTCGATTCGCGATGGCGGGCCGACCGTGACATCCGTGTGTTGCTCCATCACGTCAATCGGCAGGGAAAGGAAAACCGGGCCGGCCGGCCCCGTGCGACAGTCCTGAAACGCACGGCGCAGCAGCATCGGAATATGTTCGGGATGATGAATTTCCTCCGCCCATTTGACGCTCGGTCGGGCGAGAGCGACGAGGTCTCCGTGGAGCAGCGGGTCGGTCACGCCATGTCGCGTGTCTTGTTGACCGGCGGTGATGACAAGCGGGGTGTTCGCCATCCTGGCGTTGAGCATGGCGCCCATGGCATTGCCCAGTCCACCGGCCGTATGGAGGTTGACGAAGGCGGGGCGACCGGATGCCTGCGCATAACCGTCGGCCATCGCGACGACTGAGGCCTCCTGCAGGCCGAGGATGTATTGGAGGTCCGGGGCGCCTGAGAGGGCGTCGAGCAAAGCCAGCTCGGTTGTTCCCGGATTGCCGAAGACGTAGCGCACACCTTCGCTGCGAAGCACTTCT
Source organism: Pseudomonas chlororaphis (assembly GCA_001023535.1). NCBI lineage: Bacteria > Pseudomonadati > Pseudomonadota > Gammaproteobacteria > Pseudomonadales > Pseudomonadaceae > Pseudomonas > Pseudomonas chlororaphis. The sequence continues at coordinate 6,113,801 of CP011020.1, read as the reverse complement.
ACGAACAGGTCTGCGCCGCGTTGCCCGCGGCGGTTGAGAAAGACATCGGACTCTAAAGGCATGACGCAGAACCTCATCAGGTCTGGAGGCGCTAATTTAGCGGGTTCCTGTGGCGACTGTCGTGGGGCGATCGGATTTTAACCACATTCCTATTAATAAAACCCAAGTGTGCCAAGGGTGGGACAGATGCCCCATGGGTGCGACACCTGTCGCAGGTTGACGCAGTCAGCGATCCGGCTTGCAAGCCTTGTAGGGCGTGGCTTGCAGGTCTTTGGCGAAGGCTGGCACAGGGGTTGCTCTTGTCCCCCTGCGCAGCGCAATGGCTTCGCTACTAATAAGAATCAGGAGTTCCCCATGACACAGTTTGGTCTCGCCGTGCCTCCCGCCCCCCGAACCGCGCCCATCGGCGCTCCGCTCAAGAGCCTGTTCGTCGCGTTAGCTCTGAACCTGAGCGTCATGCCGGCCTGGGCGCAGGACATGCCGGCCAATGTCGATGGCAAGCGGATCATTGCCGCCAACCAGGAACCCGGTAACTGGATGAGCACCGGTCGTACCTACGATGAGCAACGCTACAGCCCGCTCAACAAGATCAGCGACCAGAACGTCAGCCAGCTCGGCCTGGCGTGGAGCTACAAGTTGGATCTTGACCGTGGTGTCGAAGCCACGCCCATCGTGGTCGACGGCGTGATGTACACCACCGGGCCGTTTTCGGTGGTGTACGCCCTGGATGCACGCAATGGCAAGCTGATCTGGAAGTATGACCCACAGTCCGACCGCAACCGCGCCGGTGAGGCTTGCTGTGATGCGGTCAACCGCGGTGTTGCGGTGTGGAAGGGCAAGGTCTACGTGGGCGTGCTCGACGGGCGCCTGGAAGCCATTGATGCGAGGACCGGCCAGCGCGCCTGGTCGGTGGACACCCGGGCCGATCACTCGCGCAGCTACACCATCACGGGTGCCCCTCGGGTGGTCAACGGCAAGGTGGTGATTGGCAACGGCGGCGCTGAATTCGGCGTGCGTGGCTACGTCACCGCCTACGATGCAGAAACCGGCAAGCAGGCCTGGCGCTTCTATACCGTACCGGGCGACCCCAAGCTGCCGCCGGAAGACAAGGCCATGGCCATCGCCGCCAAGACCTGGCACGGCGACGCGTTCGTCGAGCAGGGTGGCGGCGGCACCGCCTGGGACTCTTTTGCCTTCGATCCTGAGCTGAACCTGTTGTACATCGGCGTGGGCAATGGTTCGTTGTGGGACCCGAAATGGCGCAGCCAGGCCAAGGGTGACAACCTGTTCCTGTCCTCGATCGTCGCGGTCAATGCCGACACGGGAGAATACGTCTGGCACTACCAGACCACGCCGGGAGATGCCTGGGACTACACCGCCACCCAGCACATGATCCTGGCGGAACTGCCGATCAATGGAAAACCGCGCAAGGTGTTGATGCAAGCGCCCAAGAACGGTTTCTTCTATGTGATCGACCGCGCCACGGGGGAGCTGTTGTCGGCCAAGGGCATCGTGCCGCAGAGCTGGACCAAGGGCATGGACATGAAGACGGGCCGGCCCATCGTCGATGACGAGAACGCCGCCTACTGGAAGGACGGCAAGCGCAAACTGGTGACGCCTGCGTTCTGGGGCGCCCATGACTGGCAGCCGATGTCGTTCAACCCGAACACGGGGCTGGTGTACATCCCGGCGCACATCATGTCCGCCTATTACGAGCACATCCCCGAGGCGCCGAAGCGCAATCCATTCAAGAGCATGTACCAGTTGGGCCTGCGCACCGGGATGATGCCGGAGAACGCTGACGGGCTGCTGGAAATGGCCAAGGGCTGGTCTGGCAAGCTGATCGCCTGGGACCCGGTCAAGCAGCAGCCGGCCTGGGAAGTGCCCTATGTGACGATCTTCAACGGCGGCACCTTGAGCACTGCCGGCAACCTGGTGTTCGAGGGCAGCGCCGATGGCCGGGTAATAGCCTATGCCGCCGATACCGGCAAGAAGCTGTGGGAACAACCGGCGGCCAGCGGCGTCATGGCCGCGCCGATTACCTACAGTGTCGACGGTGAGCAATACGTCACCTTCATGGCCGGCTGGGGCGGAGCCTTCTCGACCTTTGCCGGTGCCTTGTCCCTGCGCGCCGGGGTCCGTCCGTTTTCCCAGGTATTGACCTACAAACTGGGTGGCACCGCGAAACTCAACGAACCGGCACCGCTTGCCGAGACCCCTAAGCCGCCGCCGTTGACCGGTGACACCGTCGCGGTGGACGCGGGTGGCAAGCTCTATGACGGCTACTGCTCGCAGTGCCATGGCATTCATGCGGTCAGCGGTGGCGTGCTGCCGGACCTGCGCAAGCTGACGCCGGAAAAACACCAGATGTTCCTCGGCATTCTCTACGGCGGCCGGGTGCCTGACGGCATGCCGTCCTTTGCCGACGCCTTCACGCCGGAGCAGGTGGAGCAGATCCACCAATACCTGATCAAGCGCGCCCACGACCTGCAGCAGGAAGGCGGCGTCTGGAAGACCTTCAGCGCCCAATGAATACCCGTGATGCAGGGGCGGGGCGCCGCTGCATCGTTTTCGACACTGTCCGCGAGAGCAAGCACATGACCGAAATCATCCATTACCAGAACTTCATCGCCAATGCCTTCGTTCCCAGCGACCCCAGCATCGAAGTGCGCAACCCGGCCAACAATCAACTACTGGCACGCGTGCCCGAAGCCAGCGGCGAGCAGGTTGAAGCGGCCATTGCCGCGGCGCGCCACGCGCAGAAAAATTGGGCGGCCCGTCCGGCCATCGAGCGCGCAGGTTACCTGCGCAAGATCGCCAGCAAAGTGCGCGACAACGCCGAACGACTTGCCCACCTCATCACTGCCGAACAAGGCAAAGTGCTGGGACTGGCGCGGGTGGAGGTGAACTTCACCGCCGATTACCTGGATTACATGGCCGAATGGGCACGGCGTCTTGAAGGGGAGGTGCTGACCAGCGACCGTGTCGGCGAAAACATCTTCCTGCTGCGCAAGCCCTTGGGCGTAGTGGCCGGCATTCTGCCGTGGAATTTCCCGTTCTTCCTGATCGCTCGCAAGATGGCGCCCGCGCTGGTGACCGGCAACACCATCGTGATCAAACCCAGCGAAGAAACCCCCATCAACTGCTTCGAGTTTGCCCGCCTGGTGGCCGAAACCGACCTGCCGCCCGGGGTATTCAATGTGGTCAGCGGTACGGGAGCGACGGTCGGGCAACGCCTGACCCGTCACGCCGGCGTCGACCTGATCAGCTTCACCGGCAGCGTCGATACGGGCTCGCGGATCATGGCCGCGGCGGCGCCGAACATCACCAAGCTCAACCTGGAGCTGGGTGGCAAGGCGCCGGCCATTGTGCTCGCGGACGCCGACCTGGAACTGGCGGTCAAGGCCGTCACTGCGTCGCGGGTGATCAACACCGGACAAGTGTGCAATTGCGCCGAGCGGGTGTACGTCGAACGCAAGGTCGCCGATCAGTTCATCGAGCAGATGGCCGCGTCGATGGCCGCGACCCGGTACGGCGACCCGCTGGCTGAAGACGACCTGGACATGGGGCCGCTGATCAACCAGGCCGCGCTGGACAAAGTCGCGCAGATGGTCAGGACCGCCACAGGGCAGGGCGCTGAAGTGGTCACGGGCGGGGCGGTGGCGGACAAGGGCGCGGGCTTTCATTATCAGCCAACGGTGTTGGCTGGCTGTGGCAGCGACATGGCGATCATGCGCCAGGAAATCTTCGGCCCGGTGTTGCCGATCCAGATCGTGGAGGACCTGGACGAAGCCATCGCCCTGGCCAATGACAGCGAGTACGGCCTGACATCCTCGGTCTACACCCGTAGCCTGAGCGCGGCCATGCGCGCCAGCAATGAGTTGGATTTCGGCGAGACCTACATCAATCGCGAGAACTTTGAAGCGATGCAGGGCTTCCATGCGGGGGCGCGCAAATCCGGCATTGGCGGCGCGGACGGCAAACACGGCTTGTATGAGTACACCCACACCCACGTGGTCTACATTCAGATCTGATCCATAGTCTGCCCCTGGAAAATGCCGACGCCTGCAACGGGCGCCGGCATTTTCATTGGCCGCGGGACCCGCTGTCAGGGCAGGTCGTTGGGCGCGACAAGACCGTGCTTTTTCATCTTGCGATACAGCGTCGAGCGCGAGATGCCCAGGTCCGTCGCGGCGGCGCTGATGTTCCAGCGATGCCGGCGCAGAGTACCGAGCAAGTGGCGGGACTCCTCACCGTCCAGTTGCGCCTCCAGGTGGTTGGCCTGCGCGACGGCGCTGATTGACGGCGACGGCTTTTGCGGCGCCAGCAATTCACAGGGCAAGCACTCCCGATCAATCACGCCGCCTTCGGCCAGGGCGACTGCGTAGCGCAGGCTATTGAGCAACTGACGAATGTTGCCGGGCCAGGCGTAATCAAGCAGGCATTGGCGGGCATCGGCGTCAAGCTGTAACCCTTGGGCGCCGGGCTGGGCTGCGAGCAGCGTATCGATCAGTTCGGCTCGGTCACTGCGCTCGCGCAGGGCCGGCAGTGCCAGGTTCATGCCGGCCAGGCGGTAGAACAGGTCTTCGCGAAAGTGTTTGTCGCGGATCATCGCATGCAGATCCTGGTGAGTGGCCGAGATCACCTGAACATCCAGCGTCACCGGCGCCTCGGCCCCCAGCGGCGAAATTTCTCGCTCCGCCAGCACCCGCAGCAAGCGGGTTTGCAAATGGGCAGGCATGTCGCCGATCTCATCGAGAAACAACGTCCCGCCGTTGGCTTGTTCCAGCTTGCCTTTCATGCCTTTTCGGTTAGCGCCCGTGAAGCTGCCGGCGCGATAGCCGAACAGCTCGCTCTCGATCAGCGTCTCGGGGATCGCCGCGCAGTTCAACGCCACGAAAGGCCCGGCGCGGCGATGGCTTGCATGGTGGATCGCACGGGCAAACGCCTCCTTGCCGGTGCCGGTTTCACCGGTGATCAGGATCGGTATGCCCTTGTCGATCACCTTGCGCACGCGCTGGGTGTTTTGCTGCAGCCGGGCATCCAGGCCGGCGAGTTGCTGAAGATCCGGGTGAGCCCGAAGAGCAGGGCGGGCGACGGGGAGCGGGCGGTGCCGTTCAGAGGGGATACGCAGGCCGACGTCCAGCAGGGATTCGTGCCGAGGGCCCCGCAGACGCACGCCACGGGCGCCGCCGTTGGTGAGCTGGAGCAGCTCATCCACGGTGATCGAGAGCAGGCGCTCGATGGAGGCACCGATCAATGTTGGTGTGTCGGTCGCGTCCAGGGCGATAAACGCGGCCCGGTTGGCCCCAATGACGCGCCCGCTTTCATCCAGGGCGAGCAATTGTTCATTGCCCAGGTCGGCGATCTCATCGATGGGTACGAGAGACAGGGTCAAACGGTCGCGGTAGCTCTGGCGAAAGTGTGCATTCTCGATCATGCGCGCGTACATGATCACCAGTTGCAAGGTGAGGTATTGGCTTTCCCGAGGACCGTCGCTGTTCATGCAGGTCGCATTCAGGCAACCGCGCAACAGGCCCTGGGCATCAAAGATGGGCGCTACCGAGCAACTCAGGCGGGAATTGGCCGCCAGGAAATGCTCGTCACGGTGGATGATCAATGGCTGCGTCGCTGCCAGCGTGGTACCGATGCCGTTGGTGCCCACCACTGATTCGTCCCATCTCGCCCCCACCACCAAGCCTGATTGGGTGTAGGCATCGTGCTGGCTAGGCAATCGAGAATCTAGGGTAATGCCGTATTCGTCGCTCAACAGCACCGCAAAGCCGGCCGGCACCACGCGCCGCGCCAGTCCGCTGACGCCCTGGCTGGCGATGGCCAGGTATTGCTGATGGTGTTGCTGATGGCGACGGATGTCCTCGGCGCTGAGGATGTTCTTGCGGCTTGCCGCGCCAGGGTCGAGGCGGTGCTCAACGACGCTGCGGTACCAGGACTGGGCGATGACGCCGTCCGGCCGGATCCCGCGCCCCGAAAAGTGGTCGTTGACGAACGCTGCAAGTTCGCTGGGAGTTGCCTGCGTGCTATGCGGGGTCATGAAATGCTCCAGTCAGGCGTGAAGTCCGCAAAGTGCCACCACTGCGACGCGCCATTCAGACGCTGAACGCAGCTGCAACTGTCTACCATAGACGTTGGCACGAGAATTTTCAGCCTAAGTGCAATAAGCTTCGCCCATCGCGGCAGGTAAAGGGCGAGGCGCGAACATCGCAGCAATTGCAAATCATTATCATTTTATATAACCTCGCGGCTCTTTCCAGTTCGAGTCGCTTGCGTGTCCCGGCCCTCCGATCCTCATTCTGCCGACGGCCAGTTCGAAAACCATTCGAGCGAACTGCTGCGCTTCCTTACGCGACAGGTGAAGTGCGAAGAGCTGGCGGCCGACCTGCGCCAGGAGACCTGGTTGCGCTTCCGCCGGCGAGCGTCCGGCGAGGAGATCGGCAATCTTCGCGCCTTCCTCTATCGCATCGCACGCAACCTGATCATTGACTACCGCCGTCAGCAGAAAGCGCGCCCCATCGAGGAGGAGATATCCATCGAATTGGTCAGTGCCCAGCCAGGGCCGGAGCGAGCGGTAAGCGACGCCCAACGCCTGGAGCGACTGCAGCGCGTCGTTCAGGATTTGCCGCCGCACCTGCGCCAGGCGTTGTTGTGGAATCGCCTGGATGGGCTGACCCAGCGTGAGATCGGTGAACGCCTGGGGGTCTCGGAAAGCATGGCCGGACGCTATATCTTGAAGGCCCTTGAACACTGCCAGCAGCAAATGGACCCGCAGCCGTGACTCATCCTTCACTACTCGATCAGGCCCGGCAATGGCAGGTGCTGCTGCATTCCGGCCGTGCCACCGCTGCCGATCGCAATGCCGCGCAAGCCTGGCGCGAGGCGGCGCCCGAGCACGAGCAGGCGGCGCGTGAGGTGGAAGGGCTGTGGTCGTTGCTCGGCCAGATAGAACGTCCGGCGGAGCAACCTCAGGCACGCGTGGTACGTCGCCATCGACGCTGGGCGACGCCGCTGGCCTGCGCCGCGATGCTGTTGCTCGCGTTGTGGTTACCGCGCGGTACCTGGATCGGGCTGTATGCCGATATCAGCACCCGACCGGGCGAGGTGCGCGAGTTGCGCCTGGCTGATGGTTCGCTGTTGACCCTCAACGGCGATTCGGCGCTGGACTGGCAGTTTGTCGACGGTCGCCGCGAGGTCAGGCTGTACCGCGGCGAGGCAGACTTCCAGGTCGCCCATGACCCGAACCGGCCGTTCATTGTCAGTGCCGGCGAGGCGCGCATACGCGTCACCGGCACACGCTTTGATGTGCGGCTGGAGGAGGGCGGTGTCGACCTCGCGGTCAGCGAGGGCCGAGTGCTCGCCTCCAGCGACGGGCGCGAGCCGCTGCCGGTGGTCGGCGGGCAGCAGGTGCGGTGGCGCGGCGCGGAGTTGCAGGCGCCGCAGGCACTGGATGCGCGCCAGCGCTTGGGCTGGCAGCGCGGCAAGCTGGTATTGCGCGACCGCCCCCTGGAGCAAGTGTTCGCTGAGCTTGAGCGCAGCCAATCTGCACGGGTGCTGTTTGTCGACGAAGCCGCTCGCACACTCCAGGTGACCGGTGTATTCGCCCTGGACGATCCACAGGCCGTATTGAGTGCCGTGGAGAGCACCTTGCCTGTGCGCCTGGTGCGCTTGCCGGGGTTGATTCTGGTCGCCTCACGCCACTGAGACCCGCGTCGCACCTGGCCCCTCAAGAAAAAAAGCAAATATTTAGGCGGCGATGGTTCAGAAATCATCGCCGCCTTCGTCTTCCGTTCCTGCAAATGCGACTTCTTCGTATTGATAGCCAAGGACATCAGCATGCGGTCGACTTCCTTCCTCGCGGCGCTAGCCGTTCTACCCCTGGCCATGGCTGCTGCAAAGGCGCACGCCGTCGCGCTCGACGTGCCTGCCCAGCGGCTCGACGCGGCGCTCACCGATTTTGCCGAGCAGGCCGACGTGCGTCTGCTCTATGACGCCGGCCTGACCCGTGGCAGCGGTGTGGTGCCGGCGCTCAAGGGCGATTATTCGGTGGTCGACGGCCTGCAGCGGTTGTTGGCGGGCAGCGGCCTGACCTTCCAGACCGGCGATGACGGCACCTTCACGCTAGTACCGCTGCCGGAGCAGGGCGTGTTGGATCTGGGATCGATCACTATCAGTGGGACCGCCGAAGGCCGTGTCGACCTGCCGGCCGAGTACGCCGGCGGGGAAGCGGCGCGGGGTGCGCGCATCGGCGTGCTGGGCAACCAGGACATGCAGGATGTGCCTTTCGCTTTCTCCAGCTACACCTCCGAGCTGATCGAGAAGCGCCAGGCGCAGACCCTGGCCGATGTGCTGGCCAGCGATCCGGGCGTGCGGCAGTCGTTCGGTTTTGGCAACTTCTCTCAGGTGTTCGTCGTGCGCGGGTTTCAACTGTTCAGCGACGATATTGCCTTCAATGGGCTGTACGGCATTTTGCCGCGCCAGATCATTTCCACCGAGTCGGTCGAGCGGGTCGAAGTGTTCAAGGGCGCCAACGCCTTCGTCAATGGTGTATCGCCGTCGGGCAGCGGTGTCGGCGGGGCGATCAACGTGGTGTCCAAGCGTGCCGAGGACACTCCTACCCGCAGCGCCACCCTGGACTATGCCAGCGACAGCCGAGTGGGCGGGCACCTCGACCTGGGCCAGCGCTTCGGCGAGGACAACCGCTTTGGCGTGAGGGTGAACCTGGCCCAGCGTGAGGGCGAGACAGCGGTGGACGATGAGCACTCACGCTTCAGCCTGGCCACCCTCGGTCTGGACTACCGCGGTGACGATCTACGTTTGTCTGCCGATGTCGGGTACCAGAAGCAACGGGTCAATGAAGGGCGCTCGGTGGTCTATCTGACCACGACGGGGCCTACCAGCACACTCAACGGCAAGACGCCGTCGGTACCGGACTCAGACCACAACTACGCGCAGCCCTGGAGCTGGTCGCAGTTGGAAGACACCTATGGCATGTTCAGCGCCGAATACGACCTGTCGCCCAGTTGGACCGCCTACTTGAGCGCAGGCGGCAAATACACGCGGGAGAACGGGGTCTACGCCTCCAACTACGTCTACGGCGAAAATGGCGACGCACGTATCGGCCGCCTTTATTCGCCGCTGGACCAAGAGACCCTGAGCGCCGTCACGGGGCTGCGCGGCGAACTCATGAGCGGGCCGGTCAGCCATCGCATCAACCTGGCCGCCAACGGCATCTGGCAGGAGAAGCGCAACGCGTTCGAGTCCACCGCGGCGGGCAGTCGTGGCTTCGGCAATCTGTATGAGGGCCAGCCCGTCGCCGAGCCGCCGGCCACCAGCGTTTCCGGCGACATCCACGACCCGGACACCGTCGCCAAGGTGCAGAACCGCAGCCTGGCGGTGTCCGACACCCTGGGCTTTCTCGACGACCGCGTACTGCTGACCCTGGGCCTGCGCCGCCAATCCATCGGCGCTGATGCGTGGAGCGCGGCCAGCGGTGCCCGCACCGCCAGCTACCAGGAAAGCATCACCACGCCGGCCTATGGCCTGGTGATCAAGCCCACTGAGTACTTGTCGCTCTATGCCAACCGCGTCGAGTCTCTGCAACAGGGGCCGACCGCGCCGGTCGCCGCGCTCAATAACGGCGAGATGTTCGCGCCCTATCGCTCCAAGCAGACGGAGGTGGGCGCCAAGCTGGATTGGGGCACCTTCGGCGGGAGTCTTAGCCTGTTCCGCATCGAGCAGCCTCAGGGCGTGCTCGGCGGCGACGGCTACTACCGGGTGGATGCCGAGCAGCGCAATCGCGGCGTGGAACTGAGCGTGTTCGGCGAGCCGCTGGACGGCCTGCGCCTGCTGAGCGGCGCCACCTGGACCAAAGCCGAGCTGCGCGGCACCGCTGGCGGTCGCGACGATGGCAACCAGGCGGTGGGTGTGCCGCTGTTCCAGTTCAATCTGGGCGCCGACTGGGATGTGCCCGGTTTGCCCGGGGTGAGCCTGAACGGCCTGCTACTGCGCACGGGCGGCCAATTCGTGGACAGCGCCAACGAATACAGCATCCCCGCCTGGACCCGCGTCGACCTGGGCGCCCGCTACCGGACCCACCTGGATGGCCGCGCCCTGACCTTGAACGCAATGTTGGAGAACGTCGCCGACGAAAATTACTGGGCCTCGGCCAACGGTGGTTATCTGACTCAAGGTGCGCCGCGCACGCTGAAGGTATCGGCCACTGTTGATTTCTGATGTGGCTGCATGGAAGGCAGGAGAGGGGGCCCACTTAAATCAGGCGGGCTTCACCGCTCTTTCGCGTAGAGGCCAGGCATCTGCAATCCAGCCGTTGGATATGCTCCAATGACGCCCCTCATTTGCTTATCGGAGCCTTATCATGGCCGACGCCACCGACCACGCCTTCTACGACCGCGCAGACGCCCATATTGAGCTGTCCAACGAACAGCTGAAAACCTATGGAAACCTCGGCGAGATCAGCGCGTCAATGCTGTTTGGCACATCGCGTTTCAACGCCTGGGCCAGCGCGCAGAACTTCAAATCTGCTGCGGAAATGGCCGATGCGAGGGAGGCATTGCTGAAGTATTTCTGTGATCAGTACCGGATGATGCTTGAGGATAACCTGGATGATCACATCAATAATTTCGGTCAGTACGTACTGGGCAAGTAGGGCGCCGAGATGGAAAGGGATAAGCGCTGGCATCTTTCGGCTACGCTGGTCCGGTCACTCATTCGCGTAGTATCAGCTTAGGCGATGGTCTCTGGGCCGTGTGGGCGGTGACGCTGATCCTGACTCACTCGCGAGGAGTACAAGCTCGGGTTCCAGGACTGACGGCTGCAGGTAGCGATGATGTTCATGACAAGCCCTCCACGTGTGGAAAGAAAAGGATGGCTAATCAGAGCGACGGTCGCTAACCGGCCAAAAGCGGACGTATGGATGCAGGGCGACAGAGCAAGTGTCGCCGACCTCAGACTTCAGCCCCTGGCGGATGGCCGAAATACGCCTTGTAGGCATGGTTGAAATTGGCAGGATTGGAGTAGCCCAGGCGGTGGGAAATCTGCGCCACGTGCCATTTGCGCTGGCGCAACAGAGTGCGCGCCAGTTCCAGGCGCTGTTGGCGCACGTAATCGAGCATCGACTGGCCGTACACCCGGCTAAAGGCACGTCTCAGGGTGGTTTCACCCACGCCCAGTTCCCGTGCCAGCGCCGGAGTGCCAGGTGGGTTCATCAGGTTGGCGTCGAGCTTGAAGCGTGCTTCGTGTGCCAGGTCCGAATGGCTGCGCGACGTGGCCACCTGCTCAGCTGGCTGTGGCGCCAGGTGCATCGCCAGCTCGACCAGCACGGCCAGGCTCAGGCTCTCCTGATTCAGCCGTTCCAAGGCGCCCTGGTAGGGTGAGTGATAAAGGCGCTCGAACAAACTCCCGATGGCGCGACAGCCGCGCAGTTCGGAAAAGTGCATGCCATCGTCGAGCAGCCTGGCCAGCGATTGCAGTGACGGGTCTTCTTCAGCCAATTCGCGTAGATAGTCGCCGCCGATGCGCAGCCCGGCCATGCGCGCACGGCTGCCGGCAGGCATCTGGTCCATGGCTTCCATACTTTCACTCAATCCCAGCACATGCGGCGCGCCGGGCGTGTATTCATTTAGCCGACCGTCAACCCGATGCTGCCATTGCCCACCCAGTACCTGCACGATGCACACGCTGTCGGGCAGCACCTTGTGGATGCGCAACGGTTCGGGGAATTGCAGATCGCAGTCGAAATACTGCAGCTGCGACCGCAGCGTCTGCGCGCGGTAATGGCCGATCGCGCTGCCCATGACCTGCCGCGCGCTGTCATCGAATACACCGGCCTGGTTCAGGGCCTCTGGGTGATCGAAGCAGAAGTGCGTGTCCAGATAGGGGTTGCGGCGGTCCATTGGCAAAGTGTCCGTCAGGGCTGGTGGGCAGCGTTGCATGATATCGACATTGGGCAGCCCGATCATTTGTTGTGCGTCACGGCCTTATTGTTGTGCGCCACGGCCACGCCGCTTGGCAGGCGCCTGAGCGTTGATTTCAATGGTGGCCTTTGAACTGCCGAGGAAACCCTAAATGTTGATGTATCGCAAGTGGGCAGCGCTGCTGTGCCTGGCTCTGGCCGTGATCGCGGGTGGCGTCCAGGCTGAAAACCGCCCGGAAGTCGCAGAAAAAGTGCTGGCCTATGCCGGCGAAGGCGGCGTGAAAGTCTGGACTCTGCGCATCGGTGCGCGCAATGACAATCAGGCGCTGGTGCAGTTGGAGGGTGTCGACCACGACTGGAACATGAAGATCCAGAAGATGACCGTAGAAAAGACCAGTAAGGACACCCGCTATTCCACCACCGTGGACGGCCAGAAATTCGTGGTACTGGTGCTGCAACAAGGCTGGGGCGAGCTGTACCTGCCTGGCGAATCGCAGGCGCTGAATGTCGGCTATGACGAGTTCCTGTCCAGCCAAGGCAATGCACAGGCGTTTTTGACCGATTATTTGCAGGCCAATTGAGCCATGAGCCGGTTCGCGCGGTGGTCGTGGCCGCTGACGATATTGCTGCTGCCGGTGGTGCTCATGACCTGGGCCAGTGTGCAAAGCGGACGCGTCGATGACGTGCTGCGCGAAGCACAGAATATCGGCGGCTACTACGCCTGGCTCCGCGTGCGTCAGGTGTTGGCAGGGTTGGCCTACTGGCTGGCCCTCGCCGCGTTGGTGGCCGGGCCTGCGACGTGGCTCAAGCTGAGGCTGGATGCCTGGCGTGCGCTGAAGTCCAGGGATTTTCTCTACGACCGCCTGTTCCTCTGCTGGCGTGCCTTGGGCCATTGGCTGTCGGCTTACGCCGGGCTGTTGATGGGCGCGTTGGCCCTGAGTCTGTTGTATGAGCTGAGCTGGGGCTGGAGCCATTTGAAAGCCGGTGGCTGGCTCATACTGCTGGTGGCGGTGCCGCTGATTGCCGTGCTATGGGCGGGCTGCCTCTTGATCGGGCGTCTGCGCCAGCAATGGCACGCGCTGGATAGCCCGTCCTCGGCGTTCCTGGGGCACCGGATGGGGCGTGACAAAGCCCCGGCCTTGTGGGCATGGATTGAGCAACTGGCCACAGCCACCGGTGCGCCGGTGCCCGACCATATAGTGGTGGGCATCGACCAATCGTTTTTCGTCACCAGCGTTGATGTGGCCCTGCAACCGGCCGGCGACTTGCTCCGCGGGCGCACCCTTTACCTGCCGCTGACCTACCTCTCGACCCTGAGCCAGGCCGAGGCCGCGTCGATCATCGGTCATGAGCTGGGCCATTTCTGTAGCCGTGACACCGAGCGGGGCAGCGAGATCGGTGCGCATTTCAGCCTGATGTGCCTGCACTTTGCGTTTATCCGTGCCGAGGATGCCGACCCGGCCTGGATCGAGCGCCCGGCGATCTGGATGACGCAACGTTTCCTGCATTACTTTCAACTGGCGGTGCATCACTGGGGCCGCGCTCAGGAATTGGCGGCGGATCGGGTGGGCGGCAACATCGGCGGTGAGCGCCTGTTCTGCCAGGCGCTGTTGCGGGTGATCGCGCTGGACGCTGAAATCAACACGCTGCTCGCCGAGCGCCACTCCAACCTGATCCAGGCCCTGGCCGACCACCTGCGACACACGCCACTGCGCCTGAACGACGCGGCGCTGAACCACACCATCGCGCACCCGTTCGATACACACCCGCCGACGGCACTCCGCCTCCAGCAACTGGGCGTAACCCTGGATGACGCGCTGCTGGCCGAGGCCACCCGCGTACCCACCGAACACGACCGACACTGGTTCAGCCAACTCATCCATACGGCGTCGTCGGCTGCCACGCAGCCCGTATCACCGCCGATACCCACTGTCCAAGGAGAATGATCCATGACCCAACCTTCGGATCCGCTGTCGGATCTCGCCAGCGCACTCAGCCAGGAATACGCCGACTCCCGCGACGCCCAGCGCGAGCGTGCGATCGCCGAACTCGAGCAGGTTATCCAGCGCGTACCCGAGCAGACCGAATTCACTAACTCGCGCCGCTACAAGGTGCGCAGCCCGCTGTTTTTGCTGGTTGCCCTGGGCTTGCTGGGGTACGCCCTGAATAGCGGGGCCACCAGCCTGGCCGTGTGTGCTGCGGTGATGGCGGTGGTGTTTGCATTGATCACCTGGCAGCACCGCAACGCCGGGCAACACGTGTTTATGCGCTTGACCCGCCGCCAGCTGTTTGCGGACACGCTGAGCGCACCGGTGGACCTGCTGGACATTGTCGACGTCTCCATCAATGACGAAGGCTGGCTGACGGAGCAGAAACTGATGTTGCGTGCCGATGCGCCCCTGCCTGTTCATCGCTCCGCGCGACAGATATTCGGCAACCAGGCCATGGCCCTCAAAAAGCCCCAGCCGCAGATCCGCATCCTGTCTGCCGGCCTGGTGCATGAAGGCATCACCCTGGATTGCGACCAGATTGCAGATATCCTCAACGCCTACTGCCAGGCTGCCCATGCACAGCAACAGCTTGATGCGCTGCGCCAAGAGGCTCAGCGCGATTCCTGAGTGGTTTCAGGGTAGAGCCGGTTTGTGGTGTAGAAATACGTCACTGAAGAGTGGGGGGGCGCTCGAGATTTTGCCTGGGTGCTATTCGTGACCGATATGAATTGGTCGTTTTGGGCGGATAAATATTGGCAGAAATCGGCCAGAAGCGGACATCGGCAAGCGACCGCTGTCGGCCAGTAGGACAGCTTAACAGGAGGTGACAAAGGAGGTTCTAAATCACTCACAGCTGGTCAGGCATCCAGCATGGATGGAATGTCAGTAGCTGAATTAGATTTAGGCGTAGTAGCGTTGCGCCTCTACGATCCCGATCGGGTGAACTGGCAACGGAGCAAGGAAATGGATTTTGTAGAATGCTTGAGCGCAATGTCAGCGAAGGTTAACCAGCTAGCGTCGACCATACAGACGGAAGAGGCAACGAAGACTGCTTTCGTCATGCCGTTTATTCATACCGTACTTGGCTATGATGTGTTCGATCCCTCCGAAGTCGTTCCAGAATACGTCTGCGATGTTGGCACGAAAAAAGGCGAAAAGATTGATTATGCGATCTTGAAGGGCGGCCAGATCCAGATATTGATCGAAACGAAAAAGGTCGGAGAGCCACTTAATATCAACCATGCGAGCCAACTCTTCCGCTACTTCCACGTTACCACTGCGCGAATTTCTATCCTCACGAATGGCAGGTTTTATCGGTTCTATACCGATCTAGATGCACCGAATAAAATGGATGAAAAGCCATTTTTAGAGATCGACCTGCTTAACATTGATGAACACGTCATGCCTGAGCTTCAAAAGCTTACGAAATCCGCATTCGACGTTGATTCGATCATCAATGCCGCAGGGGAACTGAAATATGTGGGAAACATAAAAAAGGAAATGGCTAAGCAGTTTGCCCAGCCTGATGATGATTTCATCCGTTTCTTCGCGTCGCGTGTTTACGAAGGAGTTATCACTCAAAAGGTCCGAGATCAATTTACTTTGCTTACAAGGAAAGCTGCTTCTCAGTTTCTCAGTGATCAGATCAACGACAGGTTGAAGTCAGCGATGAGTAAAGCCACCTTTCCAACGTTTGCTGAATCGGTCGTCGCTGAGAATCAGGTTGAAGCCCAAGAAGAACCTGAAGATCGTATCCTAACGACAATGGAGGAGTTGGAAGGTTTTCATATCATCAAAGCAATTGTCCGGACTGTTATAGACGCAAAGCGCATTGCTAGCAGAGATACGCAGAGCTACTTCGGCATCCTCCTAGATGACAACAATAGAAAGCCTATCGCAAGACTTCACTTCAATCGAAGCCAAAAATATCTTGGTCTTTTCGATAAAGATAAAGTCGAAACCCGCCATCCAATCAACTCGCTGGACGAGATTTACGAGTTTTCGGCCTCGCTGAAAGAGACTATCTCTTTTTACCAAGAGGCATAAGTGAAGTATCTCAGTCCCTCCTGGAATTCAAAGGATTGTGATAGCTGCCGTTCCGACCGTCCGCTTCCGACCAGAGGCGGACATTTACGTATCTAGGGGCGCACCCTAAGGTGAGCATAGACAGAATGCGAACGAGTTCGTCGCCTTCGAGCATTACTTGTCACTCCATCTCATTGAGCGTGCGGTTCTCCGTCATGACACTTAAACGACTCAAGCCATTACGTTTAGAAAAAGAGTTATTTGCTACATAATTACTACGGGGGCATGATGAGCGAAAAGAAAATCGTGACAATCGGATGCGAGCTGGCATCTGGTAGCGTCAAACATGTCCAGTTTAAGTCGAAGTCCTCCCTATTAGACTTTGATATTGTGCTTTTTAGGCCGTTGATCAGCGATTTTTTGATCTATGGAGTCGACTACTTCCAAGGCAAGCCGAGTCTTAGCGACACACAATCCTTTCAACTTCGGGAATGTTGTGAGCACTGGCGTCGGGAGCTTAAGGAGGCCGTGGCCTCTGGAAAGACTGCCCTCGTCTTTCTCCCAGAGCTAACGTCGGTGTACATCGACACTGGCCAAAGAACTTATTCGGGTACCGGGAGGAATCAGAAGACAACTCGTCACGTTACTGAATATAACAACTACAACTCGATTCCCGCCGATTTAAAGCCTGTAATAGCGAACGGGTCAGAAATGAAATTGGCGTCATCTGTTGCGCCAGCACTCGCCGCATTCTGGAATCAGTTTCGAGAGTTTTTTACATATCACGTACTGCTTTCTCCTGAAAAAGCATCAACCGCAATACTGACCAGAACGGGCGACAAGCCAGTGGGGGCGATTTTTCCGAGCAAAGCGTCCACAGGCAGTCTAGTGGTGCTCCCGGACGTCGATTTTTATCCTGATGCCTTTGTAACTGAGAGGAACGAAAAGCAGGTTTGGACGAAGAAGGCGACGATCTTTGCCGATCGCTTTGTAGCTGCAATCGTCGAGTTGGACAAAGCCTTACGCTCCGAGAGTGACCTCACTGAGGAGCCCGCTTGGGCATCTAGTGACCTATATCTCATGGCTCCGGAGCGCACTTTACGCGCTGAGTTGATGGCTGCTGAGCTGGCTGTCGAAACGGCACAGCAGACTAAAGAAGAACTTACTGAGCGACTGCGGGTTGAAGGTCATCTTCGAGGCTTGCTCTTCGAGAAGGGAAAGCCACTGGAGGAAGCCATTATCGAAGCGCTGCGGAAGCTCGGCTTCACCGCAGAGCCTTTTAAAGATGTTGGGTCGGAGTTTGATGTTGTCTTTGAGTCAGCTGAGGGACGTCTCATAGGAGAAGCTGAGGGTAAAGACAACAAGGCAGTGAACGTCGACAAATTACGACAGCTACAAATGAATATTCACGAGGATTTGCTCAGGGAGTCGGTGGAAGTACCGGCGAAGCCAGTGCTATTTGGGAATGCGTACAGGATATTACCTATAGACCAGCGAACGCATCCGTTCACAGAGAAATGCTCCGCTTCGGCACTTACTATGAACACCGCATTAGTGTCCACGCCAGATCTTTTCCTCGCGGTGCAAAGCTACGTAGATTGCCAGGACGCTGATTTTGCAGCCGCCTGTCGCCAAGCAATATTGTCGTCCGTAGGGCAAGTGATTTTCCCCGGCCCACCAACTAAAGATCCAGAGCAGGAGACTGAAATTGAAACTGGTGGCGCATAACTATTCGTCAATTCTGAAGCCGCTCCTCGGCGCGGTTTAGTTACGATGTGGGCATCTACGCAATGCTTGGCTGACTCAGTCTTAGAATTAAGGAGTGCTTAATGAGAATCGAATTGTTGATACTTATACCTGAGTCAGAGTCCTTCTGCATAAGTAAAAAATCGTTTGTCGAGTTTTTGAAAATTGACTCTTTAATAAGCGTCGATGGACAGAAAATCTCTTACAGAAGATCCTCAAAAGCGAAGGATCTTACTGTCGCAAAATTTCGCGTGGAAACTGGCCTTATTATGTCTAAGCAGGAGCGTTACTTCACCTTGCTACTCGAAGCGATTGACGAGTCCGAAATGGATAATTTTAATGAGCTTTGCGATAGAGTGAGATCAATTGCGGAGAGAATATCCCCAGGAAAAACAACAATAAACACATTGTGGGATGACATTGGTCGAATGTATGCGGAGAAATCGTACCCGTTAATTAATGAGGTTGAAAATCTCATGCGTAGGCTGATCGCAAAATTCATGCTGATCACTGTAGGCGTAAATTGGTCAAAAGATACAATCCATCCAGATTTATTCAAAAAAATTGATAATTTCAGCGATGATGACCCACATGTAAATGACCTTTTTAAACTTGATTTCATTCATCTAAAAGAGGTTCTGTTTGGAAATAAGCGGGATATATCAATCGAAGAGCTAGATAGGTTGCTAACAAAAACAAAATTCTCACCAGATGATCAAGAGACGATAAAAAAATATCTACCCACCTCCAATTGGGAAAAATATTTTTCATCCGTAATCGATGAAGAAAGTGGCAGCGTAGATACCAAGTGGGCCTTGCTTTACAAACTTAGAAACAAGGTCGCCCATAATAGGCATGTTAAGCGCGGCGAGTTTGAGCAAATCAGAGGCCTCTGTGATAAGCTGAAGCAAATAATAAATAAGGCGTCAGCCAAGGTGGGTGAAATTGATATAAACGAGGAAGACCGAGATTTAATGATTTACACATACAACCTTGATTCCCCAGTCGCAATAGGTTATTTGTCAGAGAAGGCCGTTGCGGAGTTTTATACAAAGCAAGGCTACAATATAAATACAAATTCATCGCCTAACGAATTCGGCTTTGACTTTGTTGCAGATCGCACCGGCGAGCACATTGGAGTGGAAGTTAAGTCGGTATCATCACGGCATTTCTCCTCCTTTGCTCGAGTTATTCTACGAAAGCAGATGCCTCGTTTGCAGAACTCGTTGAAGAGAAACAACCTCACCAAGTGTCACGTGGTAATTCTTGTTCGAGACAGTGATGATTTAATACGGGAAGAACAAATCCTCCAGAAACTTTCCACCATGTATGGAGAGTTGGATCATAGGGTTGAATTCAAGCTTGGACGAGTCGGCGAAGATCATTCAATTAGTGCGCTTCAAGATATCATCCTTACGCATAATTTATGAGCGGGCTATCTTTGCATTTGACCTGAACGCCCAAGCCATGCAAGAGCGCCAACTAATTCATACAGTAGCGGTTTCAGCAGATGATGCGAGTGACCGCTAGTGGCCCAGAGTGTGTAAAAACGCATTTGTACACTGTCGGCGCGAAGCGCCGACGGCTGTTAGCTGAGTAATTGCTCACAACAAGTCCTGCGGATCATCACTTGGGTCTGGGAGCCCCCTGCGTCGCTTCTACCTTGCTGGGTGGTCAAAATAAAGACCTCTTCAGGCCGACAGTGCCTTCATTAAACTGCTGATACCGAGAATTTTCATGACTCGCTTCAAGTTGTAGGCGAGCACATTCAAGCTCATCTCCGCGCTCACCCCGGCCAGCTTTCGGGTCAGGAAGTGCGTCGCACCCATCCATTGCTTGAGCGTGCCGAAGGGATGCTCAACAGTCCGTTTTCGGACTCGCATCATCTCCGGTGCTTTGCTTAACCGGGCCTGCATTTCCTCCAGTACAGCTTCATGTTCCCAGCGTCGAATTCGTCGTTCCGTGCTCGGGGTGCACTGCGATTTCATTGTGCAGCCCCTGCATTTCGAACTCCAGTAACGGTGCAGCGTTAGGCCTTTTTCAACGTTGGTATAGCGCCAGATCAGTGCTTCTCCGGCTGGGCAAATATATTCGTTTTTTGCCGCGTCATAGATGAAGGCATCATTATTGAAACGCCCGTCCGCTTTGGCTCCAGAGGTCATCGGCTTGGGCACATAGGCCGTGATGCCTGCATCGTGACAAGTCAGGATCTCTTCGCTTTTGAAGTAACCTCGATCAGCCACTACCGACAACGTTTCTGACGCGACAGCCTCGCGGACCTGCATGGCCATCGAGCTGAGTTGATCGCGGTCGGAACCGACGTTAGTGACTTCATGTGCAACGATCAAATGATGTTGGGTATCGACCGCTGTCTGTACGTTATAGCCGACGATTCCGGTGCCGCGTGTCATCATGGAACGGCTGTCTGGATCGGTCAGTGAGACCTGTTTATCCGGCGATTCATTGAGCTGGATTTCGATCGATTGAAGCTCCTTCATTTGAGTTTTGAGCTTGGCGATTTTCTCTTCCAGCCGCACGGCACTGGGCTCGGAAGCTGTGGGTTCTTGCCGATCGGCAGCATCGAGTGCCACCAGGTAACGGTTGATACTCGATTCAATTTCTTCCATACGCCGCTTCAGTTTGGCGCTGGTGAAATTGCGGTCGCGGTTGTTGACTGCTTTGAATTTACTGCCATCAATGGCGACCAGATGTTCTCCAAACAGTCCCAACTGCTGACACAGCATAACGAACTGGCGACAGACGCCTCGGATAGCCTTGCTGTTGTCTTTTCGGAAGTTGGCGATGGTCTTGAAATCCGGCATCAAACGCCCGGTCAACCACATCAGCTCGACGTTGCGTTGAGCTTCTCGTTCCAGCCGCCGACTCGACTGAATGCGGTTGAGATAGCCGTAGATGTAGATCTTTAGCAGGATCGCGGGGTGGTAAGCCGGTCGTCCAGTATCGGCTGGAATGGCACCTTCAAAACCTAGATTAACCAAGTTGAGTTCGTCGACGAAAACGTCAACTACTCGTACCGGATTGGTATCGCTGACGTAGTCGTCGAGGCTTTCGGGAAGTAGGGTGCCTTGGCCTCGGTGTTCACCTTGGATAAAGCGCTTCATAGGCAATCCCCGCGATAAAATCCTCAGCAATCATAGCAAGGGATCACGGATTCGTTTCTACATACGCCGGGGCAATCGCAGACACCAATGGATGTCTATATATAGACGGTGTGAGGGCAGCGACTCTGATTGCTCAGCCTCAGGCTCCGAGATACCCTTTCTCCTCCTGACAGATAGGCACGGCCAACAAATCATGTCTACTTGCTATTCCATTCAAATCACGCCAGAAAGACCATTGCCGGCCTTCTATTGCATTGCTGAACATCTATGGGGAACCGGATGTGATGTTGACTCTGACGGTGACTGCGCAGGTTCAGATGATCGCCAATGGACGGAACTGACATTGTCGCTTCGCGGCACATCAGGAGAACGTATCGACATTGACCCGCTCTCGCTCATGCCTCTTACCCTCGTAATCCGTTCATCGCACGCCACCCTTTGCCAAAGAGCGGCCGACTACATCGTATCTGTTTCCGGAGGCACTATCGGCGCAGCTGTTAACGTCAAGACGGTATGAGTGCGGGGACACGAGGCTTATAGATTTCCGACAGGTGAAGAACCTAAAAGTGAGACCCCTTAGCGTTTTTACACACTCTGGGCCGATAGCCGCCATTGCCAAAGGCCGCTTCTGGCCAAAAAACGGACGATTTCAGACGCCTGCTTTCGACTCGTAGCTGCGGTCAGCACCCCACACCGTAGCCGTTGCATAACTAAAGGTGGGGGCTGATGGCCGGCTGTGAGGGAAGTGCTAGCTCAAGTAGTCAACAGTGGTGTGCCCAATGAGCCCGATCTCTGTCGTATCGGCAACCACCAGGTCGGCATTGGTGATCAAGTGCGTGTAATCGAATCCGGCTAGCGTGACCTGAAAGGCGTGCCCATCGGCACCTGGCTCGCTACTACGCAGGTAAGTGCGTTCGTTGATTTCATCGTAGGTCATGCGCAAGGTGCCGTTACGGCCGTCGCCCAAACCGGTTACGCCGAGCGCGGAGACGTCGAGCTTGTCTTCGCCCCAGATGAAGTCAGTGATCAGGTCGCTGCTGCCTGCATAGCTGTCGCCGCTGCTGGTGAACACGAAACGGTCGTTGCCTGTGCCGCCGGTGAGCTTGTCCGCGCCCAACCCACCGGTCAGCACGTCGTTGCCAGCGTTACCCTCAAGGGTGTCGTTTCCGGCACCGGCGGCCAGAGTATCGTCGCCCCAGTAGCCATACAGGGTATTGGCCTTATCGTCGCCGGCCAGATTCACCGGTGTGATCGGCTGCGGGGTAATCACAGTTGTCGCATTACTGGGCGGGGCGAACAGCACGCTGCTGGCATTAAGTTCACTGACGTGGTTCCCACTGAGCAGGATTTCGAAGCGGTTACCGTTGGCATCGGCCTCCAGTGATTTAAGCGCGGTGGTGTCGCCCGCCAGGTTGAGGACCACCTTCAGCGTGCCGTTGTAGCCGTTACCCAACCCGGTGAAGGTCAGCGCGGACACGTCGATCATGTCATGGTCGTTGCCATTGAAATCGGTGATCAGGTCGCGGTGGCTGTAGCTGCCACTGGCATCGTTGCGGTAGCTGTCGCTGAGCTGGTTATACACAAAGGTGTCGGCACCCGCGCCGCCGCTCAGTGTGTCGCCGCCGGCGCCTCCAAATAGCCGGTCATTGCCCGCACTCGCTTCGATAGTGTCGCGGCCAGCGCCGGCCTTGATGGTTTCGCCAGCGTCGGTTCCCACCAGCAGGTCGTCGTGCGAGGTACCGTTGATCAGCGGTTGCAAGTTGGCATCGGTAATCAGGCCGCTGTTGGACAGGAACTGCACGGCAAAATGCCGGCCATTATGGTCTTGCTCGTAGTTTTCCAAAATGTAGATGCCGCGCAGGGGCTCGCTACGTATGTGCAGGGTATCGCCGTAGCCATTGCCCAGATGGCTAAAGCCCAGAGCTGACAGGTCGAGGACATCGTGGGCGGGATCAAAATAGCTGATGGCATCGGTGAACTCGCTTCCGGCCTTGATATAGCTGTCGCCGAGGCGGTCGAAGCGAAATACATCGCTGCCGGCGCCACCGTACAAGGTGTCGAATCCGGCACCGGGGACCATCACGTCATTGCCACCCCCGCTGACTATCTGGTCGTTGCCGGCTCCGCCCATCAACAGCTCGTTGGCCAGCCCACCGCGCAGGTAATCACTGCCAGGGGTACCCTGCACGATGAGTTCGATCGGGTTCTTGCTGACCCGGCTACTGGCGCTCGTGACCTGCAAATCGTCAGGCACGGAGTGCTTGGTGAGATCGCTGATGTTGAAAGCTTGGGTCATGCGTGCTCCTTACCTGCGGTTGGTCCACTGCTAGTGTGGTTCAACGCCAATAACGCTGTTTCGTTGATAGCAGTGGGCCGCGTTTGATGAACGGTTATAAGCGCCGTCCCAGGGGAGTCGCTCGCTGAGTGCTCAGATTTGCGCCTGGCCGCCGTCGACAAACAGTTCGATACCGTTGACGAAGCTGGCGTCATCCGAGGCCAGGAACAACGCTGCGCTGGCGATTTCTTCGGCTTCACCGACACGTCCCATTGGGATCAGCGATGCCAAGTAGTCGAGTAAGCCTTGTTGCTGAGCGGCATCGGGGCCGGCCAATTCAACCAGGCCAGGCGTGCGCGTGGCGCCGGGGCTGATCGTGTTGATGCGTACCTGTCGGTCTTTCAAATCCAGAATCCAGTTGCGTGCAAAGGCGCGCACGGCGGCCTTGGACGCGGCGTAGACACTGAAGGCGGCGGTGCCCGAGCTGCCTGCCGTGGAGCCGGTGAGAATCACCGAGGCTTTTGGGGCCAGCAGCGGCAGCGCCTTTTGCACCGTGAACAGCACGCCTTTTACGTTGCGATTGAAGGTGTCGTCGTACTGCTGTTCCGTGATCTCGCCCAGTGGCAGCATGGAGCCGCCGCCGGCATTGACGAACAGCACATCAATGCGGCCGTGGGTCGCGCCAATCTGGCGGTACAACGCGTCCAACTGATCGAGCTTGGAGGAATCCACCTGCACGCCGGTGGCGTTGCCGACAGCGGCGAGGGCAGCGTTCAGTTCGGCTTGGCGACGGCCCGTGATATAGACGTGGGCGCCTTCTTGAGCGAAGCGTTTTGCAGTGGCCAGGCCGATGCCGGTAGTGCCGCCGGTCACCAATGCAATTTTGCCTTCGAGTTTGTTCGTCATGGTGTTTCTCCCGTATTTCGATTGAGTGATTTGCGGTGTGAGAGAAGCTTATCGACGGGGCGGGACTTTCAAAATAGAATTGTCTGAAACCTATCGTTGCAGAAATGAAATGAGCAAGCTTCCAGATTTCGAAGGGTTGGCGATGTTTGCCAAGGTGGCCGAAGAGGGCTCGTTCGCCGGTGCGGCACGTGTCATGAGCGTGTCGGTGCCTACGGTATCGCGGGCGGTCGCGCGGCTGGAGGAGCGCCTGGGTGGACGCTTGTTCAACCGCACCTCGCGGCAACTGGCCCTCACAGAATTCGGCGCGAGCATGGCAGCCAGGGCAGGGGAGATCTATCGGCAGGCTGAAGCGGTGGAAAGCGAGGCTCAGGCGTTATCGATCCAGCCCCGCGGCCAGGTGCGCCTGGCGATCCCCATGTCGTTTGGACTGCGTTGGGTGGCACCGCTGATGCCGCAGTTGATCCGGCTGTATCCCGAGCTTTCGATTGACCTGCACCTTTCAGACGCCTCGGTAGACCTGATCGCCGAGGGCTTCGATGCGGCACTGCGCATTGCCGTATTGCCGGATTCGTCGCTGGTTGCGCGGCATCTGTGCGCGGTCACCCAATACCTGGTTGCCTCACCGGCGTATCTAGCTGCCCACGGCCACCCCAGCCATCCCCGCGAACTGGCGACCCGTACATGCCTGAGCTATGCCTATCGAGCCCGCAGCCAAGTGTGGCGGTTTACCCACAAAGACGGCACCGAAGAAGACGTGGTGCCCAGCGGCCCGTTAAGAGTGACCAACTCGGATGCGTTATTGCCAGTGTTGCTTGAAGGACTGGCCATTGCCGAACTGCCGGAATTCATAGCCAGCGAATACCTGGCCGATGGGCGCTTGGTCGTGGTGCTGCCGGAATGGAGCATGACGCGTGGCGGCTTGTATTTCGTCACCCCCTCGGCCCGCACCCGGCCGGTAAAAATCAAGGCGCTGTCGGACTTTTTTGCCGAGCGTTTAAGTGAGCCTGTGTGGCGATGGGTGTAGTGATTGATGATCCACGGCATGTCTTTGTCGTGAGCAACTGTGCGCCGCTCATGACTTCCGAGAAGAGCGGATAGTTTTTTCGTCTGAATAAAATAAATGCAAATGAAGATATTACCTGTTGTTCTGCTTGGCTTTTCATGTGTTTTTCAGCCCTCGTTATCCTATGCGGATAATGCCAATGGAAAGAATCTCTATACACAGCGATGCGCCGTGTGCCATGGCGCCGACGTCAAAGGAACAGGGCCGTTGGCGAAAAAGAGCAATCCGCCAACGCCTGACCTGACCACGTCCGCCTTCAAGAAGCGACTCAATGATTATCCCGGCGTGATTGTTTCATCGGTCATTCTTCGCCCGAGTGGAAGCCTGATTCCAAAAACCTTGCGAGAAAACAACGTGAAGATTGCTCCGCACGCCTGGAGCATCAACGATCTGCGTGACTTGAATCAGTACATGAGTGAACTCATTACCCGGAAAAGATGAGCAGAGCGGACAAAGGTTGCAACCGTAGGAGCAGGTGTAAACGTTGAAAGTATTCCGGACAGATAGAATTTTCATATTTATCAATTGGTTATATTAGGGTCACGTTCTATTATCGGAAAACAGATTTCTGTTTTCCGATAATAGAACGCATTTTTCATTTTTCCGGTTAAGAACCGTCAGTAGTACCCCTTAACTCCGGGCGTACTTCGGGCGCATAAAGCCCTATCTATGAAGGGGCTTAAATACGCTAATGCGATGCCCTGCTACACAGACTCGTGAGAAACTCGAATTGGGTGATGAAATTCTCAGCACGATTCGGAGTTCGACCTTGAAGCGGGCTTGGCTGCGACAATCGAATATCCCTTTGCGCCTTTGGGTAGACCTTCGGTAGTGCTTCCACGACATTCTTAGAGTCGTCGAATACCTAAAACCAAAATAAATCGAGTTCGTCTAATGCGCGGGCTCGTACAAATAGAATATTTTGGAACTAAAAATGAAATTGCTATGCGCGCAGATGAAAGTGATGGGTAGTTGATTATCACATATATTGAATTTGATTTTTTTGTACTTTATTTTACAACTTTCTGATATTCAAAAAGTTTTCTGATTTTACACAATCTGACTACATAAAAGTTTTGGCTTTCAATATTCATAATAATCGAGATTTGGTCATCTAACAACGTTTTTGTGAGTTTCCGACAGCTTGCGCGAAGGGTGTCTTTGACTATGATGGACGTCATTCAATCTGAGTGAGAATCTAGATTTGGTTATGGATAAGAAGCCATTAGGCACAGAGGAAGCTATCGAGAATAACCTACCCTCCACGGAAGTAATCATTAATCCAAATCACGGCATCCCCAGAGACTGGAAAGAGTCCGGAGTTCCGCCAAGCAAAGAACTCATCCCTTACTATGAAAGAACTATTGATGAACGAGAGGAAGCAATCGCGCGTGAGCGTGCCTCTATTTTCGATCAAGTGATTCTAGGAATGCCACCCCAAAGAGGCATGAGCCTTTTGGGGTTAAAGCATAGTCAGTTTTATAAACTGCTGAATGATTACCGCAATGGTAAAAGTATCGTTCGAGAAAACAAGGGTACACCGAAAGGTAGTCATCGCTCTACAACAGGCCAAATAGCTGCACTAGAAAAATCTTTTCAAAATGATTACAAGGGCTCGAAGGCATCTATTAGCGTTCTGTTG
Organism: Pseudomonas chlororaphis; assembly: GCA_001023535.1. Lineage (NCBI taxonomy): Bacteria > Pseudomonadati > Pseudomonadota > Gammaproteobacteria > Pseudomonadales > Pseudomonadaceae > Pseudomonas > Pseudomonas chlororaphis. The sequence goes on along the minus strand of CP011020.1, from coordinate 6,087,084 downwards.
AAATACGCACGGAGATATTGTGTTGTGTCGGGAGAGCGACCTGTCACCCGGCATGCTGCTCGAAGGTTTCTACTAGCGAAGCCAGAAAAGGAAAGAGATCGACAAAAACTCACGGAAGAAGCTTTCAATCAAAAATACGGATTCAGGCCAAAAAAACTTGTAATAGATCTATTGCTCCAGCGTGTATCAATGGATCACACCCGCGTTGACTTGCTGCTAGTGGACGAACAAAACAGAGACGTAATCATTGGGCGGCCATGGGTCACAATGATTCTGTGCGACAAATCAAGAGTAGTGCTAGGTTTTTATTTAAGTCTCGAAGCCCCTAACTTGGACACGGTAGCAGCTGCACTGGCATTTGCAGTTCTGACGAAAGATTTTCATTTGTTCACATTCCTAAAGAACCCAAATGAGTATCCATTTTTTGGCGTGCCGGTTGTGATATTTACTGACAATGCTGCGGAGTTTACTAGCGAAAGATTTATCCAGCAGTGCAGAGAGTGGGGGATGGAGTGGGATCATCGCCCGAAAGATAAAAAATGGTATGGAGGGATCATCGAACGAGTAATAGGGACATTCATGACAACTGCAGTGCACTTTCTTCCTGGATCAACTGGCAGTAACCCTGTAGAACGAGAGAGCTTTGAAAGTGAGCTGAATGCAACCATGGATTTCCGTCAGTTCACGGAGTGGTTTCTAAAGCAGGTCACAATTTACCACGGAACGATCCATAGATCTCTGGGGTGCACCCCTCGCCAAGCCTGGAGTCATTACCGTGATCAAGGAAAATATGATCCAACTCGCGTGATTGACGCAAAGGATCAATATCGTTTTATCTTGGATTTCATGCCGACGGGTTTTGATTACAAAATACATCCATATGGGATTAACTTTGCTGGTCGGAGGTTTGTTTGCGAGGAATTGAAAAAGTATGTAGGAAGCAGGCTAGATATAAAATATTCTCGTTATGACCTTAGCTATATCTGGGCCAAGACTCCAGATGGCTTCTTGAAGGTTCCATGTTCATATACCAAGGATGGTCTTTCTCTGAGCTGGGAGTCCTATGCAAACCATAAACAAATGTCGAAACGTAAAGAGGGTTTGATCAATATGCCGAGCGGTGTCATAGATGATGAGTTTGCCTATGACGCTATGGATCATCAGGCAGAAATAATTCAAGAAGCTGTCGCCCTGAAAACTTCCTTTATGAACTCCCCTAAACCACCAGTCCAGCCAGCACCTACTGTCCCGGCAATAGATCTTGCGGTGGTGGAGTCGAACGTTTCCGAGGCTGAAGTGATCGATGACTCCAAAATATATACGATGATGAGTGCTGATAGTGCTGAACAAGAGCATCAGTTTCTTTTGCCCAGAATAATTGAAGCGGATCTCGTAGAGGATATTTTTGTTCCTAGAATCATTGAAGACAAAGATCAGTCGTAAATACCATAGGGAAAAATATTATGCCATATGCTCATATCAAAGAAATTTTGAGGCACCAAGCAGACTTGCCGAATGAAGAACGTATCAGAATCGCACGTCATGATATCTGGATTGACACGCCTCGCTACGAGCCGCTATTTACTTGCTTGAAGCATATGTTATATACGGATAATCAGATACAAGCCTCCAGTATATTCATCCATGGAGAGGGAGGGGATGGGAAGTCCGCGCTATTTTATAGACTTCAACATCTCGGTGAGCTCTCTGGAAGGAAAATGATATTTATAACCCTCACGGAAAATATAAATCGTTATAAGTTGCACGATGCTTTATGCGAGCGATTTGGTGTGCAAGTTGGAAAGCGGACTACCGCTGCGAACCGTGTCGATATGATCGTAAGAAAGATTCAAGCAGAAAATATTGGAGCTATTGTCATTGATGAGTTGTCTGATGGGATGCTTGAAGCCTATGGCAACAAACGAACTCTTCTATCTCTGATGCGAAGTCTCGCCGAAGGAAATATTAAGCTTTGTATTATCGCCTTTGGGAACTCGGTTGCTAATGAAGCAATAGCTTTGGATAGAATTTTAGATCGACGGTTTGTTCAGTGGCCATTACGAGCTTGGAAGCTTGATCAGGATTTTGTTGACTTCATTGCCACTTATGAAACCTACCTGCCACTCAAGTTGCCGTCGAATGTTGCAGGTCAGAAGCTTAGATCTTTGATTCATGCGCATTCGCATGGGATACTCGATAATATCGTGAAAATACTAAAGTGCCTTACAATGGACGCAATCGAACAAGGCATTGAGCGTATTACGGCGGCTCAATTTTCTAAACTTGATATGATCGCCATGAGATATGGTTTTAATATCCACGATCCAAAAAAAATGAAGAAAAAAACAGTATGAACCTTTCGCCCTCGCAACTAATTGCAGTGAATTCAATATCCGGCGCTTTGGCTTGCGAAGGCACTTTGTGCCACGTCTTATCTCAGCCAGGGTTTGGGCTAACAACATGCTTGGGTTATATGAAGCATCGATCTCTCCGCCCCGTCATGTGTATCGCAGAGCATCCGGATCTTTCCGGGCTGGATCTGCTTGGACAGTTTTACGACTGCTTAGGCCTTGACATTGAGTTCCAGGAAAAATTTGGCATTCCAAGGTTTGTTGATGAGCTGTTTTCTCTAAGAAATTTTTCAACTATCTATATTGACGATTTTGGATTTTTTTCGCTATCAGAATCGTCTAAGCGACGATCTATTATACAGCTACAATGGATTTTGGGGGCGCTACCAAAAACTAATATTGTGATTTCAAGCAATGGAGAGGGGTCTCTTGAGCTGCTGAAGCTTTCGACGCTTTGCCAACATTCGTATAGATGCGTTGAGTTATCTGGGTTTCTAGATCTAGTTGAGTATAAGGATTTCTTTGAGTCTGTGATTGCGGAGAGATCAGGTGCTGAATTTTGCAGGCAGGCACTTGATCACCTTTTCAGGGTGACTGAAGGAAACTTGGCTAAAACAATGCTCAGACTATTTCACCCTGCTTACACATATCAGCAAAGTCATCGAGGCGACCGAAAATGAAATGCTTTGATTGGCCAACGCATGAAAGTGAAATTTTCTCCAGCTGGGTTTACAGGCAGAGCCTATTCTCGAAGACCTCTACGCTTGACCGCGAAGATCTTGCGCAGCTATGGACTTCCTGTGCGCTGTCAGAAGACTTTGATCCAGATTTCACGGCGTCATCGGCTTTTGCACGTTTGGCATGCGACGCACTTAATATAAGGGCGGATGAGCGGGCTATATTATTTCAGGCGCCCAGTGCATGGGTTATACCACGGTACTATCGTAGGAGTTTCTGTTATGGTTGCCTTTGTGAAAGCATTGCGAATTTTCAGTTTCCTGTGTTCAGGAAGGAATGGTGTTCGGTAGCTACCGTTGTATGCGCCCAACACAATACACCTTTGCTTGATGCTGTCGATCTCACCGCCCCAAATCTCAACATAGCAATGAAGGTGTTCCAGCTGTATCACGAACAGGGACTGCGGTGTATTTCAGCTTCTCGCTATGATGAAGCTAGCCAGTTATTCGATTCTTTGCTTCGAATGCAATCGCTATTGCGTGAGTTTGAATTTCGTGGAGGTAGGGATGCTCGCCTAGTCAATGAGAGTGGTGGAGTTGAGCTGCCCGAGTGGAGATCATCGAAATTTTTAATTTCTTTATTTCTATACCCAAAATTTGGCTTAGTGAACCGCTTAATACCGTATCGCGCTCTGCACAATCATAATCTCGCATTTCAGCAGGCTTTCAATTTGGGGCCGTTGATTGCCGGTGTTGCCCATAGGAGAGCTGCAATAATAATCCTTGGTTGGCTCCATGAGGTCTTTTCCTCTAACGACGATCATGGCATTGAGCAGTTTATTCGCTCAACTGGTAGTACGTTAGGTTTTACGGATGCCAAGGAGCTTGGAGCGGCAAGCAATGGCTTTTCGCCTGAGCACAGTGCTCTAATCAGCCGACGGCTCATGCAGTGGAAGATCGAATGCATTAATAGCAGGATGCAGCAGTTCGTATCCGGCTTTATGGAGTCGGCTCATGTCAAGAATTGGAATGACTGATTATCAAATTTGCTTCTGTGCTGATGGAGTTGGTGAGTCATGACTGGTAAATTCTCCTACGTGATAGACGTATCGATTCCCTTAGGTGCAATCTGCGTTGGGTCGCATGGAGAAAATACTGGAGCTTGGATAAACTGCATCGTATCGGTTCCGGTTGTTCATGTTATTAAGTACTCGGTGCAGCCCAGCATGAGCTCCGTGGGAACTGGTTGTTCGACTGCCGGCTATTTCAGGTCAAAAACAAACCATGCCTCACGCACTCATCAGCGCCCAATGCGCTTCAATCAGATTGATATCTATTCACCTTGGCCGACTGGGCGCCACTTCAGCTTGGCTCGCGACTTTGCGGATCTGTTTCTGTTTGAGTTTTATCAGTGGCCAGTGGGGATGATTGGATCCAGGGCCAATATCTACCAAGCAAACCTTGATCACATTAGATCAAAGGCTTCAGCTGCTTTGGCGAAAATTCATCGTACACGTTTACAGGGACAGGCTACCCCGGCGAGCTGTGATCAGTCCTAGCGAGAAGTTGATATGGTCAATTCCAATAGCGCGCCAGTTTAAAGCCTTCGTTCGCAGAACCTCCAGATGCATCGCCTTTGTTAATGGTACAGGTTAATTTCAACCTGATAATTGGATACCCGCGTCAGACCTGCGTGCATATCTCAATCTCGAAGACGCAGTTAAAACGGATTTTCCAAATTGAGTAGAGAGTTCTCCTTGTCTTCAGCAGAAGATAATCGTCACCCACAATATTATTGAGTGTCATAGGTCGGTGAGGCCACGGCGCCGCCGTTGGGGTTGCTAGAGTGAGGGGTACTCCGCGCAAACATCCGAAAGTCACTGATGTTCCTTCTGTTCTCCGCCCGCCAGTGCTGACACTTTCTCCTGTGTCGGAGTCTGATCGGTAGAGTCAGGTGCTCCTGGAGCTATCTGGCTGGCAGGGGTGTTTGGTGGTGTGGCGAGAGCCGCCATACCGCCAAACGATATGCGCGCATCGACATAACGCAAGGCTGACTTCACATCCTTCCAGCCCACATAACTCATCAGTCCCTTGATATCCCAGCCATTCGCTGAAGCCCAAGTGGCAAAGCCACGACGCATGGAGTGGCTGCTGTAAAGGTCAGCCGAGACACCCGCCTGCTTGAAGATACGGCGAAGTAGAGGTATCAGGCTGCCGGAGTTGATGCCGTCCTCAGCAAGATTTCCCCAGCGATCCACTTTCCTAAACACCGGCCCGCGCGTAATGCCGGCTACGGTGATCCAATTGATGTAAGCCTGCACAGGGCAAAGCCCCTTCAGGGCAGGGGTGTGGAATGAAGCACCCAGATGCTGCCGATCGCCCTTCGTGTGCGGCAGATAGAAGGTGATACCTACCCCTGATTCTGCTTGGGTGTGTTCTACCTGCAGACGCGCCAGTTCATCCCCGCGGAATCCCCGCCAGAATCCAATCAGCACCAGGGCGATGTCGCGCCGATGCCTCATCACGTTTCTATAGTTTCCACGCTCAGCCGCAAGACCCGCTTCGCGCTCCAGCCAGCTCACCGCTTGTTCCAAGTGAAGTAGAAGGAGAGGGGTCGCCTGTTTCTCTTGGGCTGGATGCAATGTCCGAATGCCCTTGATCATCTGCTTAACGGTGGGTGTCTTCGTGGGATCAGGGAAGCCCTGCGTGATGTGCCACTGGGCCAAAGCGGCCAGGCGCTGCTTCAGCGTGTTTATGGTGTGCTTGTCCGCGTACTCGGCGAGGTAGCGCACGATGCCGTCGCCAGTCGCCGGCAGAAACCCGCCCCATGTCACTTCAAAGTGTTCTATCGCTGCGCGGTAGCTGCGCCGGGTGTTTTCCCGTGTGCCGGCCTGCAGGTACCGATCTGCCTTGTTCATCTCGACCCTTCTACGCAAAACGTACTTTTTCCAGCGACGGAAAAGGCAAAAATCTGCTCTATGATGTGATAAGCCTCCATTATTTGATCATAGAAATGCGAATTATGTGACTGTATTTTTAGGAAAGTGTAAGATGTATTTACGTAATACGTTACACACTACGAAATCGTAGGAGATGGCATGGCACGCGGCGGTATAAATAAGGCAATCGTCCAGATCGCACGAGATGCGCTGATCGCTCGGGGTGTAAATCCGAGCCTCAACGCTGTGCGCGTCGAGCTTGGAAATACTGGCTCAATGACGACCATTGCCCGGTATCTAGGTGAGCTCGGAAAAGGGGCGGCGCTCCCGAAGGAGCGCCGCGAACGCTTGAGTGATGAACTCACCGGGCTGGTCGGCCAGTTGCTGGATCGATTGCTTGAAGAAGGTGCCGAAGAAGTAGCCGAGGCGCGAGCTGAGCTCGATAAACACCGTGCATCAGTCAATGAAGAGCTTGCGAAGGTACAAGTTGCCATGGCGGACTTGCAGCGCCGTCACGATAGCCTTCAGGCAGCCCTCGACGTTCAAACAAGTGAATTGAGCACGAGCCAAAGCAGCTTGCAGTCTGAGCTAACGCGTAACGCTCGTCTGAGCCAGAGCTGTGCTGATCTCGAAGTACGGGTGCATGAGAAGGATGAGCAGATTCGTTCGCTGGAAGAAAAGCACCTGCATGCCCGTGACGCACTTGAGCATTACCGCACAGCCGTGAAGGATCAGCGGGAACAAGAACAGCGCCGGCATGAAGGCCAGCTCCAGCAAATCCAGGTTGAGCATCGTCAGTTGCAACAGACACTGTCGGTGAAACAGGACGACCTCAGCCGCCTGAATCGTGACAACGAGCGCCTGCTTAGCGACTCCCGCCAACAGGCCAAGGTAATGGCCACCCAAGACAACACCATCGCGCAACTGACCAGTGATCTCAATGCCTTGGCCATCGCGTCAGCTAGAGAGGAGGGGGCCAAAGAGCAGCTTATCGATCAGCTTGCCCAATACCGCGAAGAATCCGCCTCTCTTCGCCAATCCGCCAGCCAGGCCGATGCACGAGCTAAGAATACGCAGGCGCTGCTGCAAACGACTCAGAGCGAGGTCGAACAGTTGCGACATGAGCTGAAGCAACTTCAACATGAAACCAATCCATCACGGAGCGAACGAACAGATGATCAACGCCAAGAGTGATATTCGTAGGGATGAATCACGCGTTGCTGGATTTCGGGATGCCCTTCAGCGGCTCAGGGAATATGCGATTGCTGGACATCTGCAGCTACGGGGAAAGCAGTGCTCTGGTGAACACTTTTCGAAGGACGGAGCCGTGGCGAGTTTGCGCGAGAGATAAATCGACAATCATCGTGTCTGTTATGCCAGCCCCGATGCCAGTTAATACCCTCGGAATAACTTTGGTAAGCCCTGTTCCCCAGGCAGGCGCAACCGCAACGTGCGGATTGCTCGTTCATAACTGCTCCGATCTCGGGTTGTATGAATTGCTTGAAAATAGGGTGGGGCTCGCAATCTACGTCTGAAGCAATTGCAAAGTCATCCGCTGGATGAAAATCCAGGCGGTTACCAGGTGCCATGAACTGCATACTCAAGGGCGCGTGAGCATTGAGGACACATTGAGTAATTTGATGATTAGGCCCGCGAACACCCAGTGTTAACAGAGCTAGCCCTCAATTTTTTCCCCCGCTGTAGACGCAAGTGGCGGAGAAGGGGCAGAAGGGGTGCCCGATTTCCTGGCGCGACTTGTTGCAGTGCTGCGAGTTTCGATTTGAAGACGCCATGCTTCCAAGGCCTGAATGTCATTGAGCAGTTCATCCGGATCCGGTACCGCTACGTCACCTGCCATTGCCTTATCATGAGCATAATTGGAGCACTTGCTCATTCCGGCAGATACCTGCACGTAATCATTGTCATCCACGGTAACTTCAGACAGTCGCTGGGTTTCTATACCCTTGCGGAATCGTAGTACAACGCGTCGCAAAAGCACTTCCTCGACCGCACGCTCCCACGCCATTCGGAGGAGGACATATGCCTCGACTGTTTGTCTGCGATGCTCATCCTCTTCACCCTGTCTGAACAGCTTCGCTATGTGTTGATGGCGAGTCTTGAGCGATCCGATGCGCCCAGTCGTATTTTTGCCCTCAAAGGGCAGTTCAGGCGTTGAGACACCAAAACCTTCAGCACGCCGAGAGATACTTTGGGTCAGCGCGGTAACACCGGCGGAGTCTGCTTGCTCCGCTAGTACACATAAAAAGTAGATATCGTGGGTGAAAACGACTACCTGCCTGCGTGCCGCTTCCTTTACCAGCCGTGCGGCTACTCGCTCACGGCGTTGGTGATCCAAAGACGAAACCGGGTCATCAAAGATGATGCCTCCAGAACTTTCGCTCAGTTCAACCTCGGCCAGAAACGACGCTAACGCAATGGCCCTCTGCTCACCTTCACTGAGTAAGTCTTTTGGATTTCGGCTCTGAGGCAGTTCCAGCTTTAGCTTATGCAGCATTTTTCCACGCCCTGATCGACTCTGGAGGGCAACCTGGAGACCTCCCACACCTAGCGCTTTGAACTCGGCATTAAGAGCGTCCTGGAGTGACGTGGAGATTACAGTCTCACCAATCTGAGTGGCTTTGGTTGAGATGGCATTTGTCCGAAGCGAGGTGATGCATTTGGCCAAAATGGCCGTGTGATTCATTCGGGAAATGGCGTTTATGACTGCGTCTTTTACCTTGCTCAGCAGCACGCGTGCTTCCAGTTCTGCGTACGTCTGCTGAAGTTGAATTCTTGCCACCTCATCGGACGCCTGCTCAAGGTTGAGAGCTTGTTGATTGAGTTGGTTTACCAGTGCCTGTAATCCAGATGAGGGATTTGACGAGGGAGGCGTGATACCTGTCCAGTTGTTGGACTTCACAGCGTCAACCAATTGGTCACGACGCTCCCCTAATGCACGCTCATACGCCCGACAGTCCGCCGCGACCTTTGGAGCCAGTACGTGGATTTCCGCATGCGTGGCCTCATCGAGTCCAATCGTCACATCCAGTGTCGTGAGCGGTGTGTATTTCTCAACCATTGCTTTACGGCGGGCGCGCGACGTTTTTTCAGCCTCTTGTTGGATGAACTCCTCAAAGCGAGCAAGTCGCGTAGCGCCATCATTGAGGGTTTGTTGGCAGAGTGGACATGGGCTGTTTGGATCGAGCGATACGAAGTCCTGTCCTGGGTGGGATTCGAGAGCGAATTTACGGGCTGCGTCGAAAAGCTCCCGCCACGCATCACCACCAGTGCCTGGTAGTAGATTTTGCTGCTCTTTGAATTTATTCGCGGCGAGTTCAGCCGCCGATTTTGCTAATAGATAATCCTCAACCGATTGCCTGAGGCCTTGTTCAACGTCCTGGTCAACCTGTGGCGATTTGTTCAAGGCGGTGCCGGCAACCACAGATATACGTTGTGCCAGTAGCCTCAACTGGTTGGCCTTTTCTTTGGGATTATTTTCCTGAAGGCTCTTGCCAATGGTCGTGTGCTGGGTGAGCTCGCCTTCTGAAAAGGTGCCGAGCGTTTGAACAGTATCTGGATTGGTCTTGGCGGAGAGAGCGGCAATCATCCTTCCAACTTCAGTCTTGCCTTGCATCGGGGAGAAGGCAGTGAGGTCAACGGAGTACTCTCTCTGCTCCTGCTCGATCGCCGTTTTTAACTGTTGCTGAAGCGCGGCGAGTCGTTCAAAAACATCCAGACCGTGAGGGACATAAGAGTAGTCGGCTTCGTTTACCAGGTATGCATTTGCACAGCGAGAGTCAAAAATTGAAAGGCTGGAGAGTTCCGGCGGCGCAGGCTGGTTATCCGTCCACATCACATCGATACCGACACCATTTACGCTAATGCTAAAGGTGGCCCGGGCATTGGCATCCACTGGTAGGGGATGATTGGCATTCGGGTAGATGGTTTCTGACTGATCCCGCGCCCGGCATGCTCGTTTCAAAACTCGGGAGTACCCTGATTTACCAGAGCCATTTCCTCCGTAAATTACAGTCAGCCCCTGCGGCGCGAATGCCAGGCTGTGTTCTGGCGCAATCGCGTTGACGTTCACCAGGTTTTTGACTGCAAGCAGTTCGATGTGAGTCGTTGGTTTTATTGCAACGGGAATCTGATCCTCATTCAGTGGCGAGGCAATACGTCCCTGCGGGTCAGTGATTCCATGATCCGCTTTGAGCAGGGCGAGCACATCCTCGAAGTCCTGCTGGGTCAAAGACTCCTGCCCCAGCAAGCGCCTCACACAGTCCCCTTGCCAGGCTGGTAAACCTTTCGACCACATCAACACTTCCTGCAGAACTGACATGGAACCTCCTTTTCCGTGCGATACCATCCAGCTCTAAGTCTGTGGTTTCGCCCAAGCTGCGATGTAGGTGACCAGCAAGACTGCGGGGGAGTATTTCGCGGTACGCGATCACACCTGATCCACATGGATTGTGAGTCTAGCCTGGCCGTGAGATTCGCGTTGCAATGCCAGTGGCTACCTCAGGTACATAGTTCACAGTTTATCTGGTGGCTAGTGCCGCATCATTCGGGTGCGAAGCCATCGCTGGGACGAACTGTTAGATATCCTCTCCTGATGTTGCCACCTTCAGACTGTCGTTCTTGAACCGTGGCGTATCTTCCGCCAGATCCAAGAGGTCAGCCAAACATGCGCCTCTGACATCTTGAATCACTTGGTAGCTGTCAATGATCTCTCCACCCAGCATCTCCAGAAGATGCTCAAACAGCTGATAGTGATGGTGCTCCTGATCCGGATTCTGCCATTCCCCCAAAAAATCTCGGGGCAATGCAAGTGATGAGGAGGTTGCCTGTGGGATGAAGAAGGGACAAAACAGATCGGAAGTAACATCAAATCCATCGGCGCTCGCCGTGGCGGCAAAGTCCATAGTCATGAGATGCGGGCGGTGCAATAGCTGCACCGGGGCATGGAGTGCATCACTGTCGATAAAGTCTTTCAGTGCCCAATTGTCAAAGCTGCTGCTGAATTCCCCAGGTATCAAGTAGATGTCAGGGCGGAATTTTTTTAGAAAACCATTGATGTTTGCTTTGAGGCGATCCCCCGTTTTTTTGCGGGGAAGGAACGAGTCTTGGGTGATGCTCTTGGCAACGTCAACAATCACGATCTCACCTGCAGAGGGGCGGTAGGTGAGAATCTCGTCTAGATCGAGCGCGGGGCAGTTGATCCGGAGTGCTTCCAATCTGTGAAAGATGTGTTCTGCGTTTTGTCTGCCTTTGGGGTATTCGGCAAAGAGAAAGGTCGTTTTCAACCGAAGGGATTTTGCTATCGCGGCAAGGTACATGGCCACGGTTGTCTTGCCGACGCCACCTTTCAGATTGGCGATCGCAATGATCAAGCCCTCTTTGGGTAGGTGCACTCGGGGCTCATCGCTCGTCATAAGCTTAGATCGCACCAATTCCGCAATCCAGCCCATGAGAAACGGGTCAACCGGTCTCGTCCCATTCAGCCAGCGGCTGATCGTCTCAGGTGCGGTGCGTTTGCCGTCGTCTCGCAATGCGCTGACCTTTTCAGCCAATGCCACGCCACTTAGATTGAGATACTTCATCGCGCGCTTGAGAAGCAGTGCATTCATCATGATGAATTGACTCTCGATCAATCTTGAATTTATTGTTATTGATCGTAGGTCAATTAAATGGACGTCGCAAGCAAGATCATGCGAGCAATCCGAGTTTATCCTCAAGCTCGGAGCGCTTCGTGCCTCAAGCTGGCCTGACCACCACCCCGCGTGCCATTCCTTCTACCCTGAGCACATAGGCACCACCTTCTTGGATAACCTTTGCTCGTGGCATGTAGGCGTAGAAGTACTCGTACTGGTAAACGGCTTGTCGCCATTTTCGACCGCCGTAGAATTCGAAGATGGTGTCGGTGTTCTTGAAGCCCTTGAAAGCTCCGCGCAACTGACCTTCAGAAATGATCATACGTTTATCCTTGTTGGAATTGGCTACCCGGAAGCGGATAGCCCCTGAGATGAAAAGACAGCCGAACTCGCTGCGCGAGGATCAGGCGAGTTCGGTCGACCTTTCTGGAGGGCTAGTAACCTCGTGAACTTGTCTGCTTTTGTCCGCATCGGTTTTTTCTGCCTTCTCGCGATTTTTCTCGTTTAACTCCTGGTGTTTGATAGCCAGGTCAGTCAATGAAATCATCCGTTGATAGCGGACTACGTAGACGCTACCGAGAATGCCTAAAGTGGAGATGACGACGTTCGCCCATGCAACCGAGGTGGCCAATATGGGTGGTGCACCTGCGCTCCCAGTTGCAAAAAGGATCGCCATGCACCCTGGAATGAGACCTATTTTTTCGATTGAACCGACGACCCAGCCAATACGTTTTTCGAAAAAGAGCGCCTCGTATTTCAAGCTATTCAGGCCCACATCAAGGTCGATCCGAGGCAATGCCACAAGCCTTGGAAGATGGCGTTTATCGATCTCCATTGGGTTCTGAACGTTTGCCCGAACGCATGCGCTGAAGGGCAGCCTTAATGTTTCATGCAGTGCGTGCCGGTGAATCCAGGCGAGCAGAAACGGTTGCAACAAGATGATGAGATAGCAGGCTGCGATACAGCCCAGAGCCGCTGTTGCTGTCCACTGCGGGCCGCCGAATTTTGCCCATCCACCGAGTAAAAGCGTGAGTAGCATGAGCGCAAACAACGCGCCTACCGAAAGGTATCGATGCAGGCGTGCTCCTGGCCTCTCGCGCTCCAAAGTGCGTTTGGATTTCACGAGTTGTTTTTCGTCACGCTCGATGTCTGACAGGATCGACAAGAAGTTTCCATTGTCTTGAGTCATGGAGCTTTAGTTTCCTTTCTTTGTTATCAACCCAAGGCTGCGTGCTCGAAATCGCCCATGGGGAAATGGTGTTGCCAGACTAATAGCATTGCCAAGATCATCGTCGTAAACGATCGTATATCCGGTAATCATGATTCTCTGGGTGCTCTGAAGCAATCTCCATGAAGACGCACAACATCCTAGCGAGGCTGAGTTGAGACGACACGACTATCTGCAAGGCGACGTTGCACGATTTTGCGAATGGCTATCCCAGCGACTGGAAGGGCACCCCATTCATTTTTCGATCGCGGGATACCATAGGCAATTTTCAACGCTGCAGGACGCGCTGAGCGCATACAGTTGGCCAGTGAAGAAGGTGTCCGGTCGACCGAATCCTGATGGCAGTTTTCCCTACATACACCCCACAGTACCTACGTTAGTGGCGAACAGTACTTTGGCTGCCAATTCGGCCGTCCTTGACGTTATCCAGAAGGCATTACGTGCTGCGTACGTTAACGTTCCAGCGATGAGCAACGCGCTTGCTGGGGCAGTGGCAGCCACGCTCCACTGGGGTGGCGTTTATACGACAACCAAACATGGTGGTAACAAGCCGTGGCTTGCTCAAAACCACGGCAATTTGTTGTCCATCCTTCAAAATGTAGTGAATGATCATGCCTTGGGAGACGATGTCAGCGGGGTCACCTCTCTGCGCTTCAATGCCGGGATGACAAAGGTATATTCGCTCCTCATAGATGACTTCATTATCTACGACAGCCGGGTAGCTGCGGCTTTGGCATGGTTGGCCCTGAAATGGTGGACGGTTGTCGAAGACAAGCCGCAAAACCAAATAAATGAGCACCTCCGCTTCCTATGTCTTCCTGGCAACGGAAAAGCGCTGAAACTTCGAAATCCTGCGCCCTCATTGTTTACGACCCACGCAACCAAGCCCTATGAGCACTACAAATGGAACGTGCGAGCCAACTGGTTGCTACATCATGCCCAGGGGCTAGCAGGCACGAACAGTCGCTTCAGTTCATTGCGCGAAGTTGAGGCGGCGCTGTTTCAGATGGGTGAGAGGGTGGTTTAGAGCAGCGAGTGATTAAGGCGCTCCAATTAAAAAAGCTTGTGTGGTTATCTCTAGATCCTTGGTCGCTGCGCAAGAGGTTCAGTGTGGTGATCCAGTAGGTGTAATCCTGGCCCGTAGTTGAGGCCGAGGGCGATGCACCTGCGTGCATAACTGCAAATAGTGGAGGCGGGGTATTTCGGGTGGGAGCGCGGTGTAGCGCTCCTGCACCGCGCTTCCATACTTCAGCGGAAGTGTTCATTCGGAAGTGCCCGCTCTTCCCACCAACCTGGCGATCCCCTGCTTGATGTGCCCGGCGTTCTCACCAATCCTTTCAAGCGCACCACGCGCGTTCTCACAAGCCTCAGATGACCCGCGCTGTTCCTCTAACAGGACGAGCTACATCAGCGCGGCTTCGATCGCCAGTTGGTTTTCGTACAGCCTAGCCAGCACGTCAGGAAGGGAATATTGCTCGGCCATGACTCGACTCCGTTCGGATGGAGAACACAGCATAGCAGCGGCGTCATGATGGGCTGGAGTGGTCAGTGGGTGAGGGCGCAAGCAAAAAAGAAAAAGCTCAGCTCGAACGATGCCAATGGCGCTGAACCGTGGTCTTTGCCATCCCCAGCTCTCTCGCGATTTCAGCCTGCGTAAAGCCTTTCCCTTTGAGTGCCTGGACAGTCTCTCGTGCCTGTGCGGCAGAAACAACACGAGGGTGAGGCGACTCCTCAATTTCCAGCGGAATCGAATCCTTTAGTAGCGCGATGTCCTGGAGATCTTTTTCGGCGATTTTCAGGACATCGCCTGCGCTTTGTGAGTCTTGTGCTCCGCACACCAGTGCCATGAGGGCGACAGGACTTAGCTCCAATACCCTAGCGAGCTCGAAAATTGATTCGAGACTGGGGGAGGTCTTTTCATTTTCGATGCGGCTTACATGCGATTGATCGACCTTCTTGCTCAGGTCGTCCTGCGTGAGGCCACGCTTTGTTCGCAAAAGCTTCAGCGCTACGGCAAATGCGGTGCGGACAGACATTTTTCCGTTCCGTAAAAACAAAGCTGTATGCCGCGATTGCCATGATCCACTCAAATGTATATATTCATACGAGTGGATCTGGTGGCGAAATTGTGCGTTATCAATCTATGAGAACCAGCCGCGTACCTGTCTTCAGGTATTCAATTTAGCTGTAAATCGAGATCGGGCTACAGATGAAGCTCTACGTGCTTTCAGATCTGCATAACGAATTTTCTCCATTTGCCCCTGAGCCTGGAGACTACGACCTGGTGATTTTGGCCGGGGATATCGACGTCCACACTTGCGGTGTGAAATGGGCAAACGAAAGCTTTCGTTGCCCAGTAATTTATTGCGCAGGAATCACGAATTCTACAGAGGTCACATCGACCACACGCTTCGCAAAATGCGAGAGGCTGCTTCGCAGCATGTTCACGCCCTGGAAAATCAGATGTGGGTTTGCAACCAAACGCGGTTTTTGGTGACAACGTCGTGGACGGATTTTTCATCGACCGGCGACGGTGTAGCTGCGTCGACGATGTGCGGGCAGTGGATGAATGACTTCCAGGTGATCCGAGCAGAGGAGTGTTTTCGACGGCTACGCCCGGCAGATGTGATTGAACGAAACCGGGTTGCGTTTGACTTTTTGGTGAGTGAACTCAACAAGCCAATTGAAGGGGCAACGGTTGTTGTTACACACCGTTGTCCGATCCCGGAAGTTGTAGGCGACAAGCATGACGGTCATCTCAGCGCGGCTTATACAAATCGATGGCACTCGCTTCTGCCGATGGTGGACGTTTGGATTTTTGGGCATACGCATCGTGCTATCGATGTCGAGTTGGATGGGTGTCGGCTCATCTCAAATCCTCGCGGTTATCCCCAAGAGGCCACTGGATTCATTTCTGATTTCACGATTGAAATCTGACCCATTTAAGGAATGGTAGCCGGGATGTACTGGATAAAAACTTATGGAGCCAAGCTCTGCGATCTTCGCTTTCACAGGTACCCAACGGTCATTGACAAAGCACGTGAAGCCATTACTGATCCGGATGTCGTCGGGTACCTGCTCTGCGCCTTGGAGCGACCTCCAAAAATCACAGGTCTGTTGTTTTGCGACCCGGCGAAAAAGTACCCGGAAGGTCTGCCCATCCATGCTCTGCCGGTCATCAACCGGTGTCGGCGTGCAGGCTACGACCTTTTCACGATAATCGATGGCGGGATTTTCGTCGTTGCTCATTGGTTGCATGAAAATGGCGCTTTAGACCGTTTCGACCGGGTTCATTGATGTCGCCTTCGGTGGCGTTTGCAGGCAAAAAAGGTAGGGAAATGGGGCTTCCACAATGCGTGCGGGACGCAAAGAAAATCGATTTCGGTGTGCCGATTAGTGGGTATCTATGCTGCGCTGAGTTTCAACCTCCCTGCGTGATTGGAGTCGTTTTTTCTGAAACGAGAGGTCGTTTTACGGATGGGAAGACAATCCGTACGTCGCTGGTCGAAAGAGTGTATGAGCTTCGGGGGTATCAGCTTTGCGAGACGCACAACGGCAGCCGGTATGTCGTTTGTCACTGGTGGTACGAAAATGGCGCCGCGCCCGAGGTCAACATGATTCACTGACGTAGCCCAGGCTTTTCGAACAGCAGGTGAATCTAAAACAATACTCACGATGCAAGGCCAGCAGATGCCTGGATGGCTTTCGTGCAGCTTTAAAATTTCCAAAGAGTTGGGCAGCAGTGTGCAAACCGAATTGATTGAAGATGTGCTTTATGGCCCGGCGCTTATGCTAGGGGGATCGCGATTAGAGGATGACGAGCTGATCAAACTGGCACGCGAGGCGCTCGATGGCCAACCATTTTGCATCGTTCGAAACTGGATGCTCCTGGACATCTTGCTCCCTGAAACTGAAGAGAGGGAAGTCAGAAAACGAGGCCTGCAACCTTCTGTTCTGCTCGTCCACGAAGCAGTATTCGACAGCGAAGGGCGAGTTACAGCACCCGACAGTTTCATCACTGGATTTCAAAAAGACCTCCACGGATGTTTTTTTGAAAGCGAAGACGCCCTTTACATCTTGTCCGGCAGAGGCTTTCGCAAGCATGTGAGCTTGCCAGCTTTTCAAGCGCTGAATGCATACAGTAAGGCACGCTGATCGTAACTGCCTTCCTGGTTCGCGAACACTTTCCAGAGTCTTCCCATTACTCACTTAGGATATTGTGAATGCTTGATTCACGCAACGAGCTCCCCTTGTGTGCCAGCCACTACATACAAGCGGTTGAGGCTGTGCGGGGACGGGGGGCCGCTCTACAACTTCTAAGGAAGTTTTTATGCCTGAGCGCTGGCGCCGAAATGGTTTATGCGCCAGGTATCAATGCCTACTTTCTTCGCTTGGACGACGTCGATCGGTGGAGCAACAAACGCGTCGGAATGCTCGATGCCACGGCCACCATGCCATTTAAATCTGTGGAAGTGTTCCAGGCGGAAATTGCGACTTGGACGCTTCAGGACTACGCACACGTCCATGACGCCACGGGGATGAATGCCTTGATCAGATTAGGATTGCTTCCGGGCAACTGATCTCGGTTTCACATCAGGTTCGAATCATCGGTCACTCCAGTCCCTGCGAAGCGACGTACTCCAACACTGCGAGATACCCCTATGCTCGATCCCAAACTTTTACGTAGCAACCTTCAGGGCGTGGCGGATCGCCTGGCATCTCGTGGCTTTGCCCTGGATGTAGCGCGCATCGAAGCGCTGGAAGAACAGCGTAAGGCCGCCCAGATCCGAACCGAAGCACTGCAGGCCGAGCGTAACGCGATTTCCAAGAGCATTGATCAGGCCAAGCAACGCGGCGAAGACATCGCACCGCTGATGGCCAATGTCGAGAACAGGGGCAGCCAGCTGAACGAGAACAAGGCTGCGCTGGACAAGATCCAGGCCGAGCTGGAGGCGATCCTACTGGGTATTCCCAACCTGCCGCACGAGTCCGTGCCGTTCGGCAAAGACGAAGACGATAACGTCGAAGTGCACCGTTGGGGCACTCCACGAATCTTCGATTTTGAGATCAAAGACCACTCCGTCCTGGGCGAGAAGTTCGGTTGGGTGGACTTCGAAACCGCCGCCAAGTTGTCCGGCGGGCGCTTCACTCTGCTGCGCGGCCCGATCGCCCGTCTGCACCGCGCCCTGGCGCAGTTCATGATCAACCTACATACCAGCGAGCACGGCTACGAAGAGGCCTACCACCCGTACCTGGTGCGGGCTCCGGCGCTGCAAGGTACCGGTCAACTGCCGAAGTTCGAGGAAGACCTGTTCAAGATCGGGCGCGACGACGAAGCCGACCTGTACCTGATCCCTACCTCCGAAGTCCCATTGACCAACCTGGCGGCAGGGCAGATTCTCGATGCAGAACAACTGCCCCTCAAGTTTGTTGCCCATACCCCGTGTTTCCGCAGCGAAGCCGGCGCGTCGAGTCGCGACACCCGTGGCATGCTCCGCCTGCACCAGTTCGACACGGTCGAGATGGTACAGATCGTCGAGCCGTCGACGTCGATGGAAGCCCTGGCAAGCCTGACTACCAACGCCGAGAGAGTCCTGCAACTGCTGGGCCTGCCTTACCGAACCCTGGCGCTGTGCACCGGCGACCTAGGCTTTAGCGCAGTTAAAACCTACGATCTGGAAGTGTGGATTCCGAGCCAGAATGCATACCGCAAGGTCAGCTCTTGCTCCAGTTGCGGGGATTTCCAGGCCCGTCGCATGCAGGCGCGTTTCCGCAATCCGGAAACCGGCAAGCCGGAACTGGTGCACACCTTGAACGGTTCTGGCCTGGCGGTCGGTCGTACGTTGGTGGCGGTACTGGAAAACTATCAGCAGGCCGACGGTTCAATCCGCGTGCCGAACGTGCTGAAGCCGTATATGGACGAACCCTTATTGGACATTTTCAGCTCAGAGCGTGTATCCGTGTAGTGATCTCTCATTCCCAAGCCCCCTTTTCATGGGGGGGTAGTCGTCTTCTCCACTGTGCACCACGGTATCCCCGGAGCCAATTGCAACGCAACCCTCGCTCAAGGCTGTCCGATCTGCAGTTCCTGTCGCGGTTTTTGCTCGGCGGCTCCAACCTGAGAATTCGATGTAAATTGCCCCCCAAATCAGAGCTGCCAGAGGTACTGAAGCAGCGCGACGAGGAAATGGCCAATGGCTACAAATGGCGTTTGAATCTATGGTAGCGTGGGCCCATCCCAACGGCTTTGGTATGACGGCCTGGCCGTGTCAGTTTGCCTTCAACGTAGCCCAACCGACCCCATGTATTAGGATTTGAGTAGATGGATCTCAACACTCTGGAAGAGCGCTTGGAGCAATATGGATCGGGCGGATATCTTTTCTTAGAAGCATTTATCATCAAGCTTCTACAGGTCGAGGGAGAGCAGCTAGGCCAGAAAATTGAAGGGCAAGATAGCCATGGTTCGACTTTTGACGCCATTGCTCCAAGTGGCATCGGTGAAATTTCTTCACCGCTATTAGTGGAAATCGTATTTTCAGTTTCCAGATCAAAACTCGATGCTACTGTTGAAAAGTTTAGAGGGTATGGTACGCGCGGTTATAGCTTGCTGATTATCGCTCCTAAAATATCAGATCTGAAGAAAAGTATTTATATCAGTGAAGAAAATCCAAGAGCGGACAGTCTTGTTTATCTATGGGGTGAGAAGGAAGTTAACGAGCTGATGCTTAAGCATCAAGCGGCTGTTGAGATGCTCACGACTAATCTGTTTTCGTTGCGTTTAAAAATGGCTGCGGAGCGCACTGTCAGATCTTGGAAAGAGGATCGTGATCAGCTAGTGAAGGTGGTCGCGGAAAAATACCGAGCGGGCAGATTTTCTCTAATACTAGGCGCCGGAGTATCTAGTAGCGCTGGATTGCCTGATTGGAATACGCTGCTGAATTCCTTATTTGTTTCCATGCTATCGCAGGAGAATTTTGGCGGCGCTCAAGGCGATCCGGTGAAAGTATCTGCAATCGTTGCCAGGCTAATGGAAGTAGATGGGCCGTCTACACTGATGTTAGCAAGGTATATCCGAAAGGGGCTTGCTGTGGGGTCACCTGTAGAGCAGCAAGGATTCGTTGATGCAATCACGCATCAGCTTTATTCGTTACGTGATAAGCGCTTTTCAGTTGAATCGGATCTAATATCCTCCATCGCGAAGCTATGTACCCCGACCCGAACCGGCGCCAACGTGAAGTCTATCTTAACTTACAACTTTGACGATTTTATCGAGAGAGCGTTGCTCTCGCGTTCGTTGATACACAAAAGCGTTTTCGAAGAGTTTGAGACACCAACCGCTGAAGAACTACCTATATACCACGTGCATGGTTTTTTACCGGAGGATAGGCAGCGCTACTCCAATCTGGATCGATGCACCTTAGTTTTCTCTGAGGAAGGCTATCACCAGATTTACCGTGACGCCTATCACTGGTCGAACTTGGTACAGTTGAACAGCTTCAAGGAAAGCTCGTGCCTTATGATCGGCCTTTCACTGACTGATCCGAATCTGCGCCGGCTATTGGAGATCGCGTCCAAATCGATCGAGGAGCCCAAACACTTCGCTTTCATGCGGCGTTTGACCCCCAAGAAATTCATGGAAGGGACGAGTGGCAAGCCTCTCAAAATCTCAAATACTATGGTTGAGCGCTTCCTTGAAAGACACCATGCCACCAATGAAGAGCTTATGCGCGAGCTTGGAGTGAGCGTCATTTGGTACGAGGAGTATGGCGACATCCCGGAAATTTTGAACAAGATACGCGCGGGGTGAACGGCCTGTGTTTGCCTAGGGCGAGTTCACCCAAAAGCTAATCGGTGAGGCCACCTAAAGCTAGCAGGCGGGGATGATTAACTGCAGACCCGCCCAGACCTCGCCCTACCTGCATCAAAGCAATCATCCGACGCATCACTCAACCAACGGCACAATCCGCTGCAACGTCCCGGTGCCCGCACCCCTCGGAAGCCCTTCGATCTCATACACGCAGTGTTCAATCACACGAACCCCTTGCGCCTGCAGGTTCCTGACTAAGGCCAGCCGCGCCGGCGAGCATGCTCGTAACTTCCTGCAAGGCTGGAAAGGCAAGTTGGTCTGCGATGATTTTGACGGTTACAAGGCCAGCTTCGAACTCGGCGTGATCGAGATCGGCTGCATGGCCCATGCCCGGCGCAAGTTCTTCGAGTTGCACGCAACCAACAAGAACCAGATCGCCGAGCAGGCCCTGCGCTACATCCAGCTGTTGTACGAAGTCGAGAGCGAAGTGCGCGACCTGGAGCCGAATTTACGGCGCCGAATACGGCAAGAAAAAAGCCGTACCGGTAATGGATAGGTTGCATGCCTGGATGATCGCGCAGCGTGATGTTGTGCCCGAAGGGTCGGCTATCAGCAGAGCACTCGATTACAGCCTCAAACGTTGGGCAGCGCTGTCACGCTACCTCGATGACGGGGCGGTTCCCATTAATAATAATTGGGCGGAGAACCAGATCCGGCCATGGGGTCTTGGGCGCAAGAACTGGCTCTTCGCCGGGTCGTTACGCAGCGGAAAACGGGCTGCGGCGATCATGAGTTTGATCCAGTCAGCACGGCTGAATGGCCATGATCCGTACGCCTATCTAAAGGATGATCTCACGCACCTGCCGACGCAGCGGGCGAGTGAAATTGAGCAGTTGCTTCCGCATAAGTGGCAGCCGGTTTAATCACGCAAGACGTGATGCCCGGACGCATACCCATGGTCGACTGTTTTCAACAGAATCGACCCAAAGCAGACGCTCAAATTAGCTACTAAACTGGGCGTGATTCACATTAAACCTAATGCCACTCAGTCAGGTACGGAGCAATAACTTTCTAAAAGGATATTAATTGTGAGTAGTGACAGACTGTTAGGTGCTCTTTCTGTGAGGCTTTTGGCTGTTTTTATCGGGACTGGATTGGGATATGTCTCATTTTCTGAAGCATCAACCCAAGGCTATTGCTCTCCAGAAATGAGTAGCCAAGCAGAATCTTTGCTTGCTGAGGCAAGTGGAGATTGGGGTTCCCTTCAGAAGCATCAAAGAGTCTTCATTTCTTGTGACGATGGCGCACTTGGAGAGGGCTACTCTGAAGCAGTGGTACATCTCTTCGCCCAGCAGTGGGGCCAACTCAGTATTTTTGCCTCGCTTGCCGAAAAAAATACGGCTTTTAAGCATTGGGCCTTACGCCATATTGATGCATCGGCCTCGGATGAGGATCTGAACAGAATCGTAGCGAACGCGGCGACTTGCGCTGATGATGGTTCAAAGGGACAGCTCTGTAAGATAATTTGGCATGCGGCTAAAGACGCGTTGAGGGAACTCGCGAAAACAAAGTAATAGAGGCGCAGTGAATCGCTCTTGAAATTTTAGACATCGCGATGACTTCTTTTGGCCGATTCTTGCCTGTCGCTACGGCAGCTATGGGTTGTGGATTCAACCGTAAGCGGCTGGCGAAGTCATTTACCAAACCAGCAGGTCAAGAGCGATAAGGGCAAACGCGTCCACGATTTTTTAAGCGGACACAATTAACGCTAGGATCCGCATGCGTCAACGACATACCTATCTGTTCGATGTTTGGGCCGTAAGCGAACAGATAAGCACTGTGCGGCTTCGCCGCACCGAATACCGCAACCACACGGGCCAACGCAGTTTCGGTACCGGCGCGCATGTCCATGGGCTCGGTGGCGAGCCAGATGGTGTCGATACGGATCATTGCGAGAGGCTGCGGATGAAGCGCGCGCAGCCGTCCGGGTCGGAGACGGGCCATTTGACCGTGATAGTTTTCTCGCCCAGCGGCAGTGCATTAATCGCAGTTTCATCAGCGTACCGCTTGGGCGTCGGATGTAGCGGCACGAACGCGGGCAGTGGCGCGGTAAATCAGCAGCGACTTGCGGATCACGTTGGCGTTGATGCCGTGGCTGATGGCAACACTGGAAACCGTGGCGCCTGGTTGCAGGCATTCCTGCACGACCTGGGCCTTAAGGGTTTGGGGTAAGAGCTTCGTTGGCGCATGGAAATCCTGGCGATAAGGGTGATCGCGTCCGCTAAAAATACGCGGACACCATCGCCCTTAATGCTGGATTTCAGAAGGTGTGTTCGCCATCCGCTTACCCACCGCAATGCGCTGCACGTCCTCTTCGTCAGGTTCTGAGGCCTCAATTTACTGCTAAATCGAGAAATGGGGTTGGTGAATGGGCGAGCGATGGCAAGACTGTGATGTACAACGACGGCAAAGACATGAGCGCAGATGATCGCTTGTTCGTGGAATGGATGCTGAAAAAGAAATTCCACTCCACCGCGCCTGGGCGCCCTAAGGTCGTTGACTGGATCAATGACAACTGGGCTGCGAAGGCTTCTTTCAAGGGCTTGAGGCCTAAGAAAGCGTAAGTTGGCCAGCCGCCGTTGCCCTGTGTGGAAGCCGTTGTTGGCTCCCACAGATCCAGCCATTGTGTGGGACGCGCTTCGATCCAACGAACCTCTGATTACAACGAGCTGACCTCTTGGTAGAACGTCTCGAAGGCTGGGTCAGTTGTTCTGAGGAGCTGCAGATTGATGCCATCTATCGAATTGGCGAGGTGTGCCATCAGTCCCCCGCGACGGCGCAGACGCATCGTTTCTTCGACTGAGCATCCAAGCCAGGTCTCGATCGCGGGATTGACGACAATAGGTGTCCAGTTGTCGGACTCGATGATGTTCTTAAGCATCAGCTCTGAGCCTTGAATGTCACCATCACTGTCCACCACAGCCAGCACCTTAACATCTGGGTTAGCTGCCAATACGCTGTTGGCAACATGCGGCACGGCCACTTTACCCAGAGCTGATATGAGCTGAATTTTCTTGGTGGCCCTAGCGCTCTTCAAAATCCGCTGCACCAGGTTGGCCAGCAGTTCACGGTCAAAGTCCCCTTCGCACACGATAACCAAATCTGGGGTGGTGGCAGGCTGATCTGCTGGGCTCAACAACGTTCCGGTCACTCGATCGTAATGCACTCGCTCGATGAGGACGGGCTCCGACGGGGAGGTTTTCACCTGTTCGGCGACAGTTGGGAAGAATGCCAGGCCTTCCTCAGCAGCTTTGCGAAGCTTGTCCTTGAGGATTTTCTTGAACCCCAGCTGCTGGATGATCGCCGCATCCATGTCCTCTTTTGTGAATAGGATCAGGTTGAGAGATTTGCCGGCGATGAGGGCGTCCACGGCGTCATCGGAGTAGCCAGACATCGAGATGAAAACGCCAACGGTACCCACCAGTTTGCCATCCACTTTGCCTTTGAACTGATAAAGCGTCGAGGCAGGGACGGGCAGGGCATGCCATTTGGCTTCCATCAGGAGGAAGCTACCGTCCAGGTAAAATGAGCCGTCGATTTGCTCACCGACAGACTTGTAACTGGAGCGGGGATCAAGTCCCTCAGATGCCAAGAGGCCCTTGAGAACCTTCTCGAAAGCGAACCCGCGAGCACGCTTTTCAGGGGCAGTAGCCTCCGGGGCAAGCTCAGAGAGTTCGACGTACCATTCACGGAAGTGTCGCTCCTGCGTCATATCGGAAATCCTTTTAGATGAACATTATGTGTCCACGCGTGGAATGGAAGCGGTGCGGTCTAGAGCGGACTTCATACCATGAAGCAGGGCGCAGATCACGCTCCAGTGATGCTGTCCGCTAGTAAACGTTATGTTCCTGGCTTGGGAGGGGGGGCTGGATAAATCGCTCCATATGCCGGCAAGAACCAGATTCTGCGCCACGGTAATGGTAGCAGCCCCAGCTCTTGGCCTTCTCCCGATAGACACTATCAAGCGCGGGGGGGCTCAGGTTCCAAGCCAGAAAAAAGCAGGCTCGCTCCCTTGCCTTATCTTATGCGCCGAGGAACCGGTTCTGGCTGCAGATGACGAGCCGTTTGGCACCCCGTGTCATTGCCACGTAGAGATTCCTGGCGTTCATGTTCTCTGGCTCCAAAATGACTGCGACGTCCGCTTCCAAACCCTTCAACAGCAACGTGCTGCCAACCGCCCGCCGGGTCAAAGGCCGACCTTGGAGGCGGTTGCGCTCTCGGATCTGAACGGCTGCTTCAAAGAATGTGTGGGTTCGGGACGCGGCCATCCTCAGTGCTGCAATGCAGCAGCGAAGAATTTCCGGGCGGTAAACGCGGCAGTCCTGCTGCTGAGAGAACCGTTGCAAAAGATCGATCACCCCCAGAAACGTCGGCTCGGCGAGGAAGCCCACGGCGACGGATTCTGCAACCGTAGGCGGGGTGCGGTGTCGGTTGTTTCGAATCGTCTCGACACGTGTGAGGAAAGGATTGATGCCGACGCCGGTCATCACAATACCCGCGAAATTCGTAATCTGGTTGAGGGCCCATGGCCCTGCAAGGTCGAAGTTCTGAGCGAAGGAGATGAGGTCTGGCAGGTCAACGGGTTCAACCGTGGTAGCGCCTGACATTTGGCTTGTTAGGCGTTGTCGGCCAACGGCGTTTCTTGAATCGCCGATGATGAGTGCGGTCTCCCCTTGGCGCAGAGGGGTCATGGCTGCGTTTCGCCGCTGCGTATCTGCAGTCGCGGCCTGGATCTGAATACACTGAACTTCGGGTGGGGCTGAAGTGAGATCTAACCGCTGGCCAGCTTCCAGAAGTTGTCTGACTTGCAGGAGCCAGTTGCCCAGATTCTCGGCGCCGGCGAGTCGCCAACGCCAGGGTGTGGCCAAAGCGCCAATGACGGGAAAGTCTCGGATCACCTCAGTGTGCCAATCAACCAACCTGTTTTGCGCGATGTCGAAAATGGACTGCATCGGATCGCCCAGCACGTACGTGGGCAAGGTAGCGGCCAGGCAGGTGACTATGGCGTGTTGCACCTGATTGCAGTCTTGGTACTCGTCGACCAACACATGGGAATAGCTTGATCGCAATACCTGATCAACATGCCTGGCCCTCAGTAGCGCCAGGGCTGCTGCGCGAATAGCCGGATAATCGTTTGCCCGGTTGGCGAGTTGCATGATTGCAGGGTCGTGCCCGCTCCTGGCAGGGAATCTGCCAATGAGCTTCAATGTGAAGCCATCCAGTGTGGCAACTCGGTACGAGCCCGAGGCGACTCGGGCACGGGCCATACGCGCGCGCAGTGCTGTGACCCCTGCGTTGGTATGGGTGAGGATCAAAACGGGTCTTGGGCCGATGTGCTGAGCCAATGTGTCTGCGATCAGCTGAGTTTTGCCACACCCGGCAGGAGCCGTTATGGAGCCTCCTGCGAAGTCGAACAACGCGATCTCAGGCGGCATGTACCCAGCCCCTGATCCGGTTGATGGTCGCTTGCAGATCGGGGCCAGAGGCCTGGAGCTCAGGGCCGATGATCGTTCTTGCGATAAGCTCGTAGGTGGTGACCGACTTGAACCAGCCATTTTTACGAATGCGCGACGCGAGACCCAATGACACCCTCGTGGGTGCGGCATAGGCCGTCCCTTGTGCGCGAAAGGCTTGAATAAGCTCAAGGCTCAGAGCGTTTTGCGATCGACCACGAATGTGGCTGTTTACCAGGTCGCGATCGCGCGCGTCGATGGCTATAGCGATCAGTCTGTCGATCGCAGTATCTGGCAAACTGATGAACAGTTCGTCCTCAAGGGCTCGACCCTGCCCCCAGGTTGCCGATTGTCCACCTGCTGCATGAAACGCGGCCTGGATTGCGGCAGTCGCGGGCTTGTCTGCGTCTACGATGACGAGCACTTGGTACCCGAGGCTCAGCAGTGCTGAGCCTCGCGTGTAACAGTTATCAGGGTCGCCGCCGTTGACGTTGACATAGGCGCCGCCGAGGGCCAGAAAAGAGATGTGACCCAAACCGCGCCAGTATTGATCCAGGCCACGCATGAGACCGACCTCGCTGGCTCCCTCACACACCACGACGCGCTTGGCCAGGAAGGCTTCAGGGTCAGTTCGTAGCGTGCTTTGTACGTCATTCGATATGCCGGCCTGGCGCACTACGTGATGGCCCTGCTGTGGTCGAACCACAAACAGTTGATGTCCTGACAGCTCTCGCAGAGCTACAGGCGAGTGCGTGGTCAAGAACACTTGCAGAGGCTCAGGGGAATTCTTGGCCCCCAAGGAGTCCATGAATCGAATCAACCGGTGTGGCTCAAGCCCAAACTCTACCTCGTCGACCAATGCGATTGATGCAGCTTGGGCTGCTTGGCGCTGGAGTCCAGCGATCAGCAGTCGAGAGGATCCGGTGCCCAATGATCGCAGTGGAATGCCTTGCTCATTATGCAAGGCAATGGCCCCGTCACCGATTGAGACGGCATGGGCATCGAGCAGGGCTTGGGCAAAGGCGCCCACCGGTACGCCAAGCTGAGTAGCCGTTTGGGTCACGATCTGAAGGGGCTGCTGGAGCTGCGCGCCGGCTTGCACCCCGAAGCCGTTGCGGGCGTCCCGTGCTGCCGCTGCCAACGCACCGCCCAAAGCCGGCCTCTCCTCTGTCAGTCTGTTGAGGATGGAGTTACGGCTCCATGAAAAGTTGGTGTTGGCATAGCTGCCTATGCGAGCTGGGGCAATCCGTGCCCGATCTTTCCAGGCAAGATTGCGCTCGATGCCTTGTTGGAGTGCCCGTTCTGAGTGAAGCTGCCAAACCGGCTCAAGATCACTCTCGACTTTGAGCTGTACGGTTAAGACCGTTTCAATGCCGAATCGCGGCTCGTCTTCCAACGCTCCATTAGCGGGGTCGTAGCCACGCAGGAAGTCACCATAGCTATCCAGGTTGATCAAGTCGTCAGGGAGGTCGCCCAAGGTCGCTGTAATCAGGATTGGGCGAATGACGTCTAGCCTGTAAAAGTCAGTGTCGCCGAACGGTGCACTGCGCCGCGCCCCCAGGCAAAGATCAATGGCATCGAGAATGCTGGATTTGCCGCTATCGCCAGGGCCAACCAAGCAATTAAAGCCCGGTGCGGGACACCAATCCAAGCGTTGGATGGAGCGGAAGTTCTCGATCTGAAGCCGACGAATTCTTGCCATGCGCTTATTCCCTGCGTACTGATCGCACTAATACCGTTGCGCTTTGATCATAGCCATCTTTCTGAAAAACGCTGGACTATGCCGCAGCTGCGAATCGACGAACTCAGGGCTTAGATCGCAGGTGATGAACCGGTGGTGATGAGAGCAACCGTTGGCCACTTAGGTCATAATGACACACTCTTTAAGCTCGCTGCCTCACGCTGTCCTACCCAAGCGTGCAGTGCCGTCTATGCCGTGTGAGCCGCCCCAATGACCTTGAACCTGAGCGAAGAGGAAATACGCAAAGCACTGTTCGGGAGCGCCGGCTCTGTTGCGTCGGAAGTAACCGAATCCCCTGCGGCGAAGCCTGTGCTGCGTAGTGTTGCCAAAGCTGCGCAGCGCAAATCATCGTCTCCTAGGCTTCGTGTAACGCTGAAAGTGACCAAGACGTTCGAAGGAGAGGAAGAGGTTTTTACGTTCGATGCCAACACGCTCAGCACGTTGATCGCAGAGCAAGAAGCGAAGAGCGCTGCCAAAAAGAAGCGTTACAAATACTCTGAGGTTGTCTCCATCGTGTCTGTGTGAGCACCGCTCCTGGATCGCACTGATTGAATCGTGGCGAACGTCGATTCAGTTGGGGCTGAAACTCTGAACAAATATGGAAGAGTTCCTGGCGCTGAGCCATCCGTGCCCCTTCGTCCTAGTTGGTAAACTCGTCTATCCCACCCGTGACGGATAACCGCGTGAAGCCTCGCCAAAAACCAATCTCTTGGGCTCTCCCTTTGGACTTTCCTCTGGACGACCTGATGGCCACGTCCGAATTGCTCAAGGAAGCAAATTTTCTGCTTCCTGGATATGTGGCCCCGGAAGTGGGCATCTACCAGCCGGCAGTCTATTTCCACAATCGGGATCTCGGGATCAAGACCGTGATACTCCCGGATCGCAACGTCGCATCCCGGTTGGCAAAGGTTGTTCAGGGCGGTCGCACGATTGATAACGACCAACTGAGAGCGTGCGCGGGCCTGCTCGGATTTGCGCACCTATTGGACATTGAGTTCGAGCCGAGTATCGCCTATCACGAACTCGCTCATGGCTGCGGCAACGAAAGTGCTGCGGAGGAGCTTGGCTGGTTCCGCATCGCGAACAATGCCTCTCCCCAGGACATGCTCAATGTGGCTTTGGGTTACTCAGACGGTGTCTCGCGCTCATACGTTGCCCAACAGGCGCATATCGGTGATATGGCTGCACCTCTCAAACGTTGGAACCGAAATTACATCGTTGCATTGAAAGTGCTGGAGCTGGATTACGCCAAGCTGCCCGCCTTGGAAAAGGCCTTGCGGCTGGTGGACTGGATGGCGAATGAAATGATCTTCGCCGGGCCCGCGATGATGCTCGCGGTCATCTATCTAGGGTCGAAGTCGCCAGGCCGTAAAAAGGTGTTCAAAAACAAGGGATCTGCCGACAGGTCTGCGGCAATCGACGGGGTGAAGAATGCCGCCTGGGACATCACTCATCTCAGTGATTTCGTACGGCGCATCAACGAATCGCTTTCTGAAAACAAGGTTCAGTACCTGTTCGCGACGTTTGATAATCACCTGAAACTCATGGCAACGCTGCTGGCTGAAATCGGGACTCAGGGAGCTAGCCGGGCAGTCATCGCGCGAGGTTTGTCCCAGTGGTGGGCACCGAAGGAGGCGGGGCTGATCGCGCAAGTCCTCATGGAGCAGGTCGAGCGGATCAACAGTGAACATCATGTTCCCAAGATGTCCGACGATCCCGATTTCATTCCAAAGATGATCGCCAAAGGCGAGCGAGCCATTATTGACTCGCTATAGGGCCCACTGCCACGGGTGTCTCATGGAAAGATGACGTGGTCGAGTTCGAGCTTTCGGCAGATGCCTTTCAGCTGTTTACCTTGTTTCTTGGCCCAATCTGCCTCGATGCTGAAGCCGTAGGCAATCTTCCCACTGACATGATTGATCAGCCCCTGGAGCGATTGAAACCCATGACGCTTGGCGTGGGCCATAGGGGCGATCTTGGGGTGGGACAGGTAGTAGAGGTGATCACTCACGTACTTCTTATAGGACTTGGAAAGCCGGGGCTCATCGCCGTCGACCAGCAGTCCCAGCACGATCTTGCGAGCCCCGGGCGGGACGATTTTCGTCTTCGCCTCGTTGAGCCAGAACCCCTCCTCAATCAGGCACTCGCCGATCAGCTTGATGTGTTGGATTGCCGCTTGCCGGTCGAACGCATTCTTCGACGAGAACACCAGATCGTCCGCGTACCGCGAGTACACCAGCTCATTGTCGCAGGCGTAGTCGTGCAGGCTTTCATCCAGAGACTGCATCACTAGGTTGGCGATCCTCGGGGACGTCGCGGCGCCTTGGGGGAGGTGGCCGATACGGGGATCTGCGGGGTAAGGCAGGCCTGCAGGAAGCTCCCTATTGCCGAACCTTCGATCAGGATTACCGCTTGCTCGGACGCGGGTGCAGAGCCGGGCAAGCTCGAATGCCACCAGCGGTTGGTACCCGAACGACCTGAAAAGCTCGTACACCCGAGGCTCCAGGATAGACTCGAAGAAGTTTGTGAGGTCGAGTTTTATCAGCCATTGAGCCCCGCAATGAAGCTCAGCTGCATCCAGCACACCGTGACGGTTGTCATAGGCATAGCTGGCTTCGTGGGGTTCAACCTTGGACAGAATGTGCGTATTTATCCAACGCTGAACTCGGAGCAATTCTTCGCTCGGTGCGCATATCCACCGGAAGCGATCCGCGCTATGACCTACGTTTGGCTTCCTGAGCTTGAAGACGTTGTACGCCTCCGTTCTGTAGGTTCGGCTGACCATCCGGTGCAGGAAGGAATGGGGAACGCCTGTCAGATGCGAGAGGTGATTCAGGGTGAGGATAGGCGGGCAGCCTTGCTTCACCTGCTTTGCCGTCTTCACAGCATTCTTGAGTACGTCCCCAGGCACGCCCGCTTTGCGGCCTGCCTTTAAATAGGGCTGAGAGCTCCAGCGACTCATCTACCTTTAAATTCCGCCCTGGCGGATGGCAGGCTTCTGGCGCCAGACTTCGATAGCGAACACCACGGAGCCTGCCGCCCTCCAGTAGGCGTGAGATCGTCCAACGGTAAGCATAGTTTGCTCCCAAAACGCCCCGCACAATGTGCGGGATACTAGATTCCGCTACAGCGGAGCCCTCAGCTGCGTTGGATAATAAGAGGCGAAGGGATCCGGGGCCACAAAATTCTTCCTCCCTTGACGACGGAGCAAGCGGATCGCCCTATGCCCCGCGAGGGTCAGCGCGCCCGATCGTGTGAGCCAGCCTCTGCTGACCGCGCGGTCTTTTGCACTGATGAGGACGTCCAACGACAATGGCAATACTCGACGAAGCTCTGCCAGTCGCCGCTTCCCTTGAGCATGGGCGAGCAGAATGATGAAGGCCGATTTGTTCTTGGTGTTTGATTTGCGAAAGCGGGGGGATTTTGAGATTTCTGGGATGTTCAGCTCATTGAGGGCATGGGAGATGACCTCGCTCATGTCGACTTCGGCTGTTCTCCAGAGGTTTTCCGTAACGCGCTTGGGGAACAGCGGCGTCCATTTTTTTGCCCCCCTGGATTTCCCTGAAACGAAAATCGCAGGCATGTTGTTCGGTGCCCCATGCTCGAATGCCAACAGCGCTGCGGTCTTTTTCCAGCCCAATGGATCCTTGCTGAAGGAACCATACTTTTTACAGAGCTCGATCATTTCGTCCTTACCCTCCCCGAAACTGTTGAACAGGGTCGGGCACTCGTTGACGATATGAACATTGGGAGAAAACCGGTGGCTGCAGACGTTTTGCACGCCTATGTCTGTGCCGCTGTAGGCCATGACCCAGAACTTGATAAATTTTCCTGAGTGCCAGCTTCGTATGGATGCAACGTTCCACATGGCATCGAGCAGCGTTCTTGCCCGGTCGCCACTGCCAATGAAATCGGTCAGGATGACAAAATTTCTGACTTTGGAATTTCTTACATTTTCGGCTGTAGGGTGAAGCAGGAATCGGCGGTCATTCTTGCGGCACAGTGTACTCGCAACATGCGCTGTGAGCGCTTCACTCCCAATATCTTGAGATGTGTATCGGAGCGATTTTATGGCCTGTATTGCGGCCCCATGCGCCCGTTTGTGCTTTTTCTTCGAAATTGGATTGAGAGTTTTTTTCTGCTTGTAGATGGGGGGTGGAAGCGTTGCTTTAGTGGACTGTAACTCTCGCTCTATGAAAAGAGCAGAAGGCTGCCTCAGTGGAAGCTTGGTTTTTATCAGTTTGATTAAGTTGTTTTTGAATTCGCTCAGTGTGCAGTAGAGAATTGAATCGACGAGCTGTTCAGCCAGTTCCAAATCCTTTGCGCAGTGGTCGAACTGGCTAAGCCAGAGCTTTGTCTCCTCTTGTTCTTTCAACTGATACACGCTAGTAGTCCTTTAGGTCTGCCCATAGGCAATGCATGTCTGAGGGGGCTCGCAATCCTAGCGGCATGATCGCCCTTGAGGGGGCTGGTAGCAACCAGTGTCCAGCGTGGTAGGCCTCACTCTTTATCCCACAGACGTGTGCCGGCGGTCAGGCAGTGCCAGGACATCGGGGAGCTTCTGTCGATTGGTGGAGTTGCCCCACGCCGACCGACATCAACAAGCCAGGCAGCATCGTCTGGAACCCTCCACTCTGGTTGCCAGCAGTCCAAATCGCATCTTAAAGTGACCGCCTGGTTCATCAAGGTCAGACACATGGAACAACCCACAAGGAGCTTGAACGAGCTCAAGATTGCGTTGGCAATCCTGCAACTGAGCGTGGAGGTTGGAGCGTCTCGCTCCCGTGTAATCAGCTCGACTGCACTCATTTTCTGCTGGAGAAATTGCCCTCCTGACACCTTGATCGAGGTGCTTCAGCCCCG
Organism: Pseudomonas chlororaphis; assembly: GCA_001023535.1. Lineage (NCBI taxonomy): Bacteria > Pseudomonadati > Pseudomonadota > Gammaproteobacteria > Pseudomonadales > Pseudomonadaceae > Pseudomonas > Pseudomonas chlororaphis. Next base: position 6,054,314 of record CP011020.1, on the reverse strand, counting down.
CATTAAAGGGAAATATCCGCAGGCGATCTTTGAAGTGCTCACAGATAATATGGATGAGATCGACCTCGGCAGAGGCGCCGTCGATGCCGAGGCATTTCTAAGTGCCCGCGTCCCGTCCGTGGCTAGCGTACCGGCCACCATCAGACACCCCGTGTTCAAGCGAGCGATCAGCGATGCGGTTGTGTTTTCAGCAAAGATCGATCATTTAATCGCACGCCTGCAACGCCCAAAACCTGCACCTGACGGCGCTGTCATTCAGTCACGGAACACCTACTACAGTCGGGAGCCAGTGCCGCAAAACTACACGACTTATCCGATTTTCTACGGCACAGATCGGTTACTGGAGCCTGGACGCACCGTGAGGTTCGGCGGGTTTCGTAGCGATGACACGATCTCGCTCGGTATCGCCAATGTGTCCATCCCCGACATCCACAGAGAAGGAAATCTTGAGCGACCTTGGCTCTGGCCTACCCAATCCAAGGGAAGCCCCAACAAGCACATTGTTGTTCATGACAATGACGTCATGGCTCTGGAGGCGTGGCTAGCAAGCGCGAAGGGTTACCTGAGCAAACTGGAATTGGGTCATGATCCGTCCAGAAAAGAAGGTTTGCTGTTCATCCACGGGTACAACGTCAGCTTCGATGCCGCACTATGGCGAGCCGCGCAGCTCTGTCACGACCTCAAGTACCCAGGCATGATGCTTTGCTTCTCCTGGGCATCACTTGGTACGCCTGGCGCTTATCCGGCGGATGAGGCAACGGTAGATTGGTCAGCAGGAAATCTCAGGCAGTACCTGAGGCATGTGACGGAGGAGCTGGGTTTGTCAGCCTTGCATATCGTTGCCCACAGCATGGGCAATAGAGCGCTTTTGTCAGTGCTTGAGGGCTGGACGCACACACCCGGGACTACGCCCATCCACCAGGTCGTCCTGGCAGCTCCAGACGTGGACAGCAGCCGTATGAAGCAGCTTGGGAAAGTCTTCGATACCTACGAGCAAGTCACGCTTTACGCCTCCAGGCATGACAGGGCGATCGCTGTGTCCAGACTTGCGCACCGCTATCCTCGGGCAGGTGATGCCAACCCACCTCTGGTCATGCGCTACTTATCCACTGTAGACGTCTCTGCTGCCGGTAAAGACATGTTCGGCCTTGGCCATAGCTACATGGCTAACGTCTCCAAGGTATTTCGGGATCTGTTCTACATCGTCAGGCATCGCCACAAACCTGATCAGCGCGCCGGCATCCGAAAGAGGGAGGAAGGCTACTGGGAGCTCACCTAGTGTGAGCGTCGATCACCCGTCTGAGACTTGAATTCCTCGGCATGGCGGAGCAGGGCGTCGGCATCATTTCGATTGAGATCAAAGACAACCATGTTGATTTCGGGGCCTGGATGAGTAGGGGGTCAAACGGTGAACCCGTGACTGAGCCTTTCGAGTTCAGCCTTCACAAATTCGTATCCTGCTTCACTGTGAGCCGCTTGCAATCGTGAGCACTTAACGACACCAACCATCGGCTGATTTAGCCAATGGTCGGCTTTCGTTTTGTTGCCAAATACGAATTCGGCTTGCTGTTTGATCAACTCGACATACTTCATTTCTGGCTCTCAGGAGGCCGTCGGCAGCCGCTCGAATTTAGCGAGCAGACGAGGTCGATGCTGGCGTCTTTGCGCAATATTCGCGAAACGACTTGATACCACGCTGGATAATCAGCATAGGTTTGATCATGAACTTGTAGCTGAACCACAAATTCAATGCGATCCACGAAAGCTGGTAAATCGAACCTTGAAAGCGTCCTGGGTTTGCGCTGTTTTCCCAGAGAAGATGCGCTACGAAGAGCGTGAAAATGCCGACCATCAGGGGGGCAAGACTCAAACGCCCTAAAGACAGCGCAATAAAGGGAATATTCACAACCGAACGAACAGGCTCTCCCTCAACCTGAATGGCCCAGATTCTGCTGACCTTGTCTTTTCCGTACTGGGATATCGCTCGAACCCTATCACCCGCCTTCACATGCGCATCCAGCACATCCGGGATTTCCAGCGCTTCGAGTTTCTTGCCGTCGATTTTCCAGTAGTGGTAGCTGACCATGTTGCCCCCGAAGCCACGCGATTTTTCGTCGAGTCGCCCGTCTACGATCTGCATTTCCTTCATGTTGATCCCTGTCCTTGCGTTTGGAGTGATGGCAAAAGGATATTTCTGGCCAATACTAAGGAATACTTAGTATCCGCTCAAGGAGAATCTAAGAATCTCTTAGCCTTTCGGCGATGAGAAATGACGACGTTCAGCAAGCGCTTGAAAAAGGCGCGCAAGGCAAGAGGGATCTCTCAGGAGCGTTTGGGAATAGATGCCGGGATTGAGCCGGCGTCAGCGTCGGCAAGGATGAATCAGTACGAGAAGGGGATTCATCAGCCAGGTGAAAGCATCGTGAAGCAGATCGCTGCCGTCCTGAATCTTCCAACGGCGTACTTTTACTGTGAGGACGATGAGACGGCGCATCTGCTGCAGTGCTTTCATTTGTTGAAAGCGAAGGATCGAAAGGATGTCGTTGATCTAGTTGAGAACCTCGCCTTTAGGAACTGATATCTGGATCGGATAAAGATTTTGTGGTCGCTTTGCCCCAACGCTGGGGAGCAAGCAGAACCCCTTGCTTTCGGTCTGCCATTTTTCGGCGATCCCGCTGCCGCCAGCCTGGTCTATGATCTGCTCCTAACCGCTGACTGGAGTAACCCTGTTGAATCGAAATAAGACGGTGTCACTGGCGGAGGATGAGGGGCTGCAATCGGTGATTAATAACGCGCAAAAGCATGCTGAAGCTGGCTATCCAGACTTCACGGACACCGATCCTGCGGCATTCGACGCGGACTTTGTTATTAACAAAGAGCGAGAGGGGATGAGTGTCGCTCAGGCGCTTGAGGCGTTGGTCGCACTTAAGCGCAGTCGCAGGTCATGAGCTTTACCCTCTACTTCAGCTGTAGCAGCTTACAAATGATACGTCGTGCCGCTGTTTGAAGATCACTCTGATCCGCGAAAACGTTTACTCGCTTGCGCTGTGGTCTGAGGCCCGAATGGTAGCCATACGACATAAGTACGAGCGGTTAATATCAAAGGTAGGAGCGTGACGTGTGATTGCTAGCATTACTGCATATGCCCGACAGAAGCGACGGCAGAGGATACCGACCATTTGCAACGCGCTGGCTTTGTCGTACTGGCTGAGAATTCTGGAGCCTGAAACTTAATTAGAGCGGCATCGCCTGATCACAGTCGCATTGGCGATATTGAGTATGTTCGGTGCTCAGATGCACTTCGTTACCTTCGTTTGACCCTTCAATCGCCAGTTAGAGCATCTTGTGATTCAGGAGTTGTGTCGCCGTTAAAACGGTGGGCAGCGGATCTGAAAACTTGCCAAGTCTACATGTTGTGCTTTAATCCATTAAAACACACATCATGTGGTGCTTTCCATGAACCGATCGGGTATTCAACAAGAAGTCGCTTGGTTGCATCGGGAAATTTGGAAGCAAAAGGAAATGCTGTGGCCCGAGCGACAGCTCATGCCCCTACAAATGCTGGAACCCGACGCTGCAGCGTACCTGCTTGATGTTGAATACTTGACGCTTCCAAATCTGGGCTCCGCCAGATTCATGCGCTCTGGCCAAGGCCCAGGGATCGCAGGACTCATCGATCGCCAAGCTAACAAGATTGCCATTTCGATGGCCTACCCTGAGGAGGTTCAGCGTTTCACTGGCGCTCACGAAGTGGGGCACTTCATGCTTCACCAGGGCCAAATCATGCACCGTGATCGTCCATTGGACGGCTCTGCCAATGCGGGTCATAGATCAGATATTGAACGCGAAGCGGATTATTTCGCGGCAAGCTTTCTCATGCCGCCGAACCTTCTGACGGCACATTTTGAAGCGCAGTTTGGATGCAAAGGCGCGTTCAAGTTTACCGAAACGATGTCCTTTCACCTGAACCACAACGATCCTGATTCCTTGCAATATGCCTCGCAGGGCTCTCTGGATCGCGAGTTTGCCTTGGCTCGCTGTGAAAACTTTGGCAGCCGAAGAATGACTTCCCTGGCTAAACAATTTCGGGTTTCGGACAGCGCGATGGCACTTCGGATCAAAGAATTGGGGCTGGTGTTGTGGCCATGACATCCAACTGGGAGAGCGGCATGAATATTCCCGAACAACACACCATTCAATGCCCTCAATGCGGTGGTATTGAATTCGAGCAGCCGCAGGTTTTGAACGACGGTGATTGGGTCACCTGCGTGACTTGCGCGCAGTCTTTTCCACTGGATGACATCCGCCAGGTGGGACTCGACCAGGCGATGGCGGTCGTGATTCCCGAAATCAAAGCTGAGGTTGAAAAAATGCTGGAAGGTCTGTTCAAGGGCAAGTTCAAATGACTTTGTATGAGACGTTGACGCTATTGGCGTCTCTCCTCGCTCTCGTGGTGTCCACAGTGTCTTTGGTTCGCGGTCGTAAATTGGGACAGGTGCAGGAAGATCTGGCCAAGATCACCTCAGAGCTCGCCCTGCGACAGATCGATTCACTCGAAATCGCCAAGCTGGAGAAAGCGGTTCCGCAACTGGGTGTGCATATCACGAGCTTGACCAAAACAAGCTATTTCATCATCACGAACACGGGGCAGGGGAGCGCTTTCGATGTTGATCTGGAATTGATCGACTGTCCCGATAATCCGTTGGTCACGGCGCGTGATCTCTTGCCATGTCCCGAGCTCAAGCCTCGTAGCACTGTGAAACTCTTGGCGAGCTTTCATCTGTCGAGCCCGCTTCGGTACCAGATCAAGTTGAGATGGACGACGGAGAATGGGGGAGGGGAATCCGAGGTTTTTTGGGTTTCTCAGCATAGCGTTTGAACTCGGTCATGCCAGAGGCCTCCTTAGGGAATTAATTTTTCATAGATGTGTAAAATCCAGCCGATTGTTTGAAATTTACACCCTTATGAATGGTGGTGTGCAGCGTAACTTTTTGATTTATGAAGGGATTATATTTCCATCTTCGCGATGAGGAATGTCAATGACGCAGGAAGAGGTAGATAGGTTGTTTCACGCCGCCAGTTTCTCCATAGCTACCGGCGACCGATAGTCGTTGTAGCTATGGAGCCTGACGTTGTTGTAACGCATCACATAACGCTGCACATCCACGCGGGCTTCATGCTCCGAGCTGTAGCCATCTTCTGGCACCCACTCTGATTTCAGGCTCCCAAAGAAACGCTCCATCGGGGCGTTGTCCCAGCACTCACCTTTGCGACTCATGCTTTGCAGGAGTCCATGCTTGCGCATCTCATTCCTGAATTTGTGGCTGGTGTATTGGCAACCTTGATCAGAATGAAACAGCACCTCTTTTGGACGGCCTCGCAATTGCACCGCCATCCGCAACGCTTCGCAGGTCAGCGTGGCATCGGAAATCATTGAAAACGACCACCCCACGATCCTGCGAGCAAACAAATCCAGTACTGCCGCGAAGTACATCCAGCGCTTACCCACCTTGATGTACGTCACATCACCACACCACACCTGATTGATCGCCGTGACATCAAACTTGCGCTTGAGCACGTGCGGCGCCACCAGGGCTTCCACGCCGGAAGATTTGTACTTGTGCCGCCGCCGCTGATGACTGGCAACACCGGCTTCGCGCATCAAGCTGCGAGCCATATGTCGCCCGACGCGATGCCCCTTTGCTTGCAACTCCTTAGGCTCTGTACGAAAAGAGATGTCGCAAACACCGCATGGAGCATGCGAGTGAGACCATGGCGGCATAACTTTTTGCGAGCTTGTCGAAGCGTGTCGCGATCCGACGGTTCTCTTTCAGCCAGCCAAACATGCGCTCGATGATGTTGCGCTGTCGGTACTTGGGCCGATCAAACAGTCTGGGTAAACCAGGCTTGGGCTTGCGCTTCATTGAGCGCAGCGGGATGACGGGCTGCATTCGATATTGGTCGCAGTAGCGGCGCAGCGCTTCGGCATCATAGCCCTTGTCGGCGAGCAGCCATTTACAGCGCTTGCGCGGACGGCCACGTTGGCTCGATGGAATGCTGACCTCGTCCAACAGTGGTTGTGCGTAGCTGATGTCACTGGCTTGACCGCCAGAGAGGAGGAAGCGCAACGGTGTTCCGTTGGCGTCGCAAAGCATGTGGATTTTGGTTGTCAGGCCGCCGCGACTACGGCCTAGAGCGTGATCGGCAGGCTCGTCAGCCCCCCTTTTTTCCCGGCGCCAGATGAGGCCCGGGTTGCGCGCACTGCTGTTGAGTCGATCATCCAGGTTTGCAGATCGATCAAGCCCTGCTCATTCAATCTCAGGTGCAAGCGTTTGAGCATCTGTTCGAACGTTCCCTGATTTCGCCAGCCCCGAAACCGTTGATACACCGTTGACCATGGGCCGAAGCGCTCAGGCATATCTCGCCATGCAGCACCCGAACAGAGCACCCATAGCACGCCGTCAAGCATCAGTCGGTCGCTCAGTCGAGGCCGCCCCCGGCCATGAGTTTCGATGAAGAGATCGGAGACCACATCCCAGGCCTCATCCGAGAGTTCATAACGCTTTGCCATCACAGAATTCCTTTCCGCTGATGGCGGGTGACTCTACAAAATCTCAGCGTGCAAGGAGCGCCAATTGGGTTTCTCGGGATTTCGTACAGAGCCTAGAAAGGGTGCGAGACCCTGCGGACGCTCTGGATTCCTTGTGATGTTCGACCAGCACGGCTTTAAGTTTCTCCCGCTCAGGCTTCACCTTGCCTTGGCGCTGACGCCAGGCGTAAAAGCTGCTGCGGTTGACTCCAAACGCCCGACAGCAATTGTTAACGCCGTACTGCTCGTCCAGCTCATTGATCAACGAGAATGATCTTTGGAGTCCAAAAGCAGGAGAGCACTGGCCTTTTTTAGGATTTCAATGTCCAGGTCTTTTTGCCTGAGCAACGTTTTGAGCTGCTGGATCTCTCGCTGATCGGCGGTAATCGCCTTGGCCCCTTCCGGGGTCGAACCCAAGCGCTCTTTGCGAACCTGGTCGACCCAACGGCGCAAGGCAGTAGGGCCAATATCCAGAGTGGCACAGACCTCAGGAACTGACTGGCCTTCGTCCAGCACCATACTGGCAGCTTTGAGCTTGAACTCACTGGAATAAGATTTACGCATAGCCAAACACCTCAGATTTGGGCGCCATCATAGCGCCCGATTGAAGTGTCCAAAATCATTAGGCCAGTTCAAAATGCCACCCACCCGTGGTGCTTCCTGGATGGGGGAAATTGATGGCGGCTTTGCCTGTTATGTAGTGCTTGCGCGCGACACGTTTGAGGTCAAGGTCGAAGAGCGGCTGGGCCATGTAATTAATATCCGAAAATGAGATTGGGTACTTCATAGGCGTGACAATAGCTCTTCTAAAACGCTCTCAAAACGTGCTCAAGCGTCTGATGTTGGGCCGCTGACGCTGCTAGTGGTGCAGTCACCTGCGGTACTGGCACGGGCTGTCGAAGAAAGGTCTCCACATCTCTACTTCGGTCAAATCTGTGTTCTTGGAGTTTCGCGTGGGGGATCTGCTGCTGGTCTGATTTCACCTGTCGGACGCAGTCGAAATCGCAGCCCTGTGGACGATCTGTGCATTCTTTGAAGGTCTAGGAGGCCAAAATTGTAACAAGTCAGAAGATTGGTGCAAAAAAAGGCTTCCGCACCAGTGCTAAAATACTATCTTAATCACTTTGTGCCATTACGGTGTTTCGTTGAATTTCGTTGTCTTGAGGATTTCATGGACGAAAATTTTGAATATGATGCGATATTGATCGACACATCGATCTTTGATGCCAATGGTCTCAGGCTGGAAAAAGGGTTGCTGAGCAAACTTAGCCAGTTCAAAAGAAGCCCAATTGAGATTATATTTCCCGACGTGATACGGGGGGAAGTGAAGGCTCACTTGGCGAAAAAAATCAAAGAATCTAGAAGCGCATTAGAAAAAGCGATCAATGATGCTGGCGATCATCTGTTCTTGAAGGAGGACAGGCTGGCGAAAGCAAAAGAACTGATCGCAGAAAGCCTTGATGTTGATGCGCTGGCGGAGACGCGAATTGCAGATTTTATTGAAGCGGTTGGTGGTACAGATTTTGAGTGTGGGAAAAATTTAGAAATCTCAGCGCTACTTGAGAAGTATTTCAAAAATCTTGCACCATTTGCCGAGAGTGGAAAGAAAAAAAATGAATTCCCAGACGCTATAACGCTGCTTGCTGTTGATAATTGGGCTGCTGCCAATAATAAGCGCGTACTGGCGATTTCACAGGATGGGGATTGGAAAGCCTACTGTGAGGCCTCTAAGTATATGGAGTGCAGTGAGAGCCTTTCTGATGTGCTCACAGCCTACAACAAAGCGAATCCCGTGTACGGACTGATTGGCAAGCTAGAGAATGCCATCGAAGCCAATGCCGCTCAAGATTTTATCAAGGAAGTGGAGAGTAGGCTCGACTCTGTCCTAGATGATTTCACTCCCAATCAAGACGCTGACTCTGCTTTCTATTGGGAGCCTGAAGGATGCTCTGGCCGTTTCAATCGATTTGAACTATCTACTCCGCAGCTCCGCCTTATTGAGCACGGAAATGGTTTTATAGTTTTGGAGTTGGATGCTGAAATTACAGTAGATGTAGAAGGGGAGTTCTCCCTCTCTGTTCATGATTCCATAGATGGTGACAATGTGCCCATTGACTCATGTACAGTAGAGGTTGAGGAAACCTTTAATTCGAAAATATTGGTGACTTTGGCTGCTGAGTTCGGAGATGGGTCTGAAAACCTGGAGATCAGTGATTTGGAAGTGGAAGATGTCGAGGTTGTGAGCGTCCCCAAAACGATCCACTTTGGTACGTTGGAACCGTTTCAGGACGAATACGAGTGATTATCCGCTGAGTAGAATTGGAGACCCCCATGCCAGTCCGGCGTTAGGGGTTCTCCAGCGCATTCAAGCTGTAGAAAAAGCAAATGGGGAAGTTGAATGCCAACACTCGGAGTATCTAGGGAGTGAGGATGGACATCAGCACTGCTAGGACGCTGACTCTTTAGGAACGGCCTGGTTCACGACTGTCGACACATTGCGGCGCGTCCAACATCTGATCCTGTGACTCACGAGGCTCTAAGCATCCGCTCAAGCGTTTGATGTTCCCTCGTCGGCAGCAGCGCTATTGGATCAGGCCACGCCGGACTCCCGATCAAGATAGGAAAGGAAATGCCATCCACCGGTGGTGCTTCTGGGATTTGGAAAGTTGATGGGGGCTTTGCCTGTTATCTGGTTTTCTCGGGAGACGCGTTTGAGGTCAAAGTCGAAGAGTGGCTTGTTCATGGGCAAGCTTGCCTCCACGGTTAGCTTTGTTAAGCCAGGCGTTGGGCGCTGTTCACTAACCGTAAAGGGGCGATAGGTACGTTCAACATGAACTGATTCTTCACCATCTCCGTGCTCAAGCCGGCAGCAGCGAGCACGCGATTCCACGTCGCGTAGTCCAGTAAGTCGATTGCGCGCTGAACGAGGAGGGGGGACTCCATCGGAATCAACTCGTCAAACTCTTCGCTTTTTGTAAACCCTTTACGCGCTAGGTAGGTAAAGCCACTCTTCGCTTGATCGGCAGTTAGCAGATCCAATGCACGAGCCCGATAGATTAATGCCTTGAAGCTCACCTTCCAGCGAAGCTTTAGCTCCTTGAGCGCTGGCCAGTTCAGGTACTTCCCTCTCATGGTCGGAAACTCCGCAGCGAAGCTTGCTCGTGGCATCAGGAGTGCGCTGGCGAACTGGTTGGCTTGTTCCTCAGTCTCACGACACCCTGTCTCGATTCCTTGGTGCATGACTAGATGGCCTAGCTCATGGGCCAAGTCAAACCGTTGCCTTCCAGGGTTGGCCTTGGATGTATTGCGAACGATTAAAGGACGCTTGTTAAAAAGAGAAAAAGCATCAATTCGGTCATCAGCGTCTGCGAGGTTGACCACCAGAACGCCAATCTTCTCTGCGAGCTTTGTCACACTTGATAGCGGGCCTAAGCCTAATCCTTGTTCCCTGCGAAATCGCTCTGCTACCAATTCAATCTTCCCTGCACCGGAGACAGGTTCATCAAGCGCAGCGAAGTCCATGACAGGAAATGCGACCTCTTTGTCCAGCTCATCAACCAGCAACTCGAACATTTCAACTTGAGCGGCGATGGTTTTTTTGAGAGTAAGGGTCGAAGTTCGAACGCTCCGGAAATGGCATTGCTCTAGCTCGACGCCACTTTTTCGGGGGGCAAAGAAAAAGCTTTCCCTAACACTAAGGACTTCGCAAAGCCGCTCCAGTTGATTAGGGGAGGGTATCGCGTTGACCTCAAGTTTGTGCGCGTACTGCCTGGTAACGCCAAGTAGCTCACCAATCTCAGCAAGGGATCGCCCCGCCGCACACCTAGCGAGGCGGAGCTTGTCGGGCGAAAATTCATCACCCAGAGGCAGGAAGCCTGTCGTGTTATTCATCTTTCGAGTCAGTATCTTTCATTTCAGTCTGTGCGACGTCTTTGTCGCGACGGGTTGGCAGCGAGTCAACAATCTCTACGACCGGCGACAGCGTGGTCGTGCGAACCGAGACCAAAGGCTCGTAGTTGTGAACCCATTTGCAGATCACGTTCCGGTTCGTGTCGAAACCCAGGATCGAAACTGTCAGGGTCGGCCCATCTGGGTTGCGGTCACTGTCTACGTATACCCGCCAGGTGAGGTTTCCATCGTTGGCTGGCCCGAGAAGGCTGTCGTGATATCGCTCAACTTGGTTTTTTTGTAAGCGGTGCCCTTTCTTACGAAGATCAGGGTCATCAGTCACGAACTGCATCAAAACTCCATCGACGCTGACCGTGTAATCCAAAGTTTTGTTGACTAGACGAAACCAAGGGAGGTCACCCTCACGTTGGAGGCGTATGAAGCGACCATGGATGCGTCCATAAGGAAACACCCCTCGCGTCCAATTGGTGTCATCGTCTGTTGAAGTAGCCTCTAGTGCCTTATACGCAGCGTCCAAGAGGTTGTTGAAAACGACATCGAGATGGGCTCGGCTGAGCTTTGGCTCAAGCTCGCTTGGATGCTGGAATTCTGGCATTTGACTCTCCGAAAAGCGTGCAAATTCTAAGTAGTGTCAACCGGCATTTTTGTGCATTTTTTATCGATTGTCAACCAGCTGGGTGTAGGCGTTACTGTGATCGCTCTGCTCGTGATTGGGCGCGTTTATCAGTACAGTCAGGACTTGATTGAGGGCGACTCGGTCACTCTGGATAGTCCCGATGGACGAGCTGATGGCACTGAGCTATGTTCGCTTGCAAGATTAAGCGCGAGACCGCGCGATGGCTCAGGAAAGGAATCGGCGCGATGATTTACCAATGCAGTGGATGCAATAGGGCTACCTTCGAGACAGCGTGCCCATGGTGCATGGGCTCCCAGGTGTCGCCATCATCAGAGATCACGTTGCGCCACCTTACACCACTGGATCCTTCCTTTTATCCCGATTTTCAATACAGATCCAAAGGCTTGATTCAAGACTTTTTCGGGAAGAAGAAAGAGCAAGCCCAGCTCAACGATCTTCTGAACAACGTATTGAGAAAATACTCCGAGCTAAAGCAGCCGTACTTCACGAACTTCATTCACACCACCCGTGAACGCGCAGGTAGCAGCGATGACGCAGGCGTACCCGGCCCACGGTTGGATGGTGTGTACAGCGAGAGGGAATTGTTCAGGGAAGTCTTGATTCGCAAAGGCTTTGACGAGCTTGAAGGGCTTCCATCTCTTCTGGACAAGCTGTTACAGACCACCGCCTTCAACTCTGCCTACCTGGGCTTCTCCAGAGAGTTGACGCGACACATTCGAACTGAACTTGCCGACACCTTACGTTCTTGGATTGAAGAGGCAGGAACGACCTTCAGGTCTGACTTGGCCTTGTTCTATTACTACCTGTGGGAAAATGACGTAGCTTTCCCCAATGTTCAATTCAATCCCCAGGCGGCTTCGACATCTGGTGTGCCACTCCTCCCGCTACCGGTTTTTCGGAATGGCCTGAGCCTGTGCGAAGAGATTTATTTCGATATTCTCGTCGAGCGGCTGGGATCTCAGCTAGAGCATTTTAATCCGAATCAGTTCATCACTATGTACCTGGTGGATGCCATGGATGGGTTTCAGTTTGAAGCCTTCTTGGTTGAGATCTTCCAGACCATTGGCTATGACGTCAAAGAGACCAAGAAGACGGCTGATCAAGGCGCCGACCTTTTCGTTACCCGATTCGGTAAAAACATGGTCATCCAGGCTAAGAACTACTCTAGCTCTGTAGGAAACGCGGCTGTGCAGCAAGCCATCTCTGCTAAAGCGTTCTACGGGTGCGACGAGGCTATGGTGGTCACGAACTCCTATTACACAAAGTCTGCAAAAGAATTGGCCGGCACGGCGGGCGTGCGGCTGATCGACCGGGATGGGCTTCAGAGTTATCTGGATGATTACAACCAGAAGCTCATTGAGGCCTTCCAGGCCGAGGAAGAAAGCGCCTAATCTTTTCCATAAGCCTAGAAGGAATTATCCATGGCTCGAAATGTGTTCTTCAGTTTCCACTTCGCTAACGACTTCTGGCGTACTCAGCAGGTACGCAATATCGGCGCTTTGGAAGGGCAAAAGCTCTATACCGCCAATGAATGGGAGGAGGTCAAAAAAAAGGGTGACGCGGCGATTAGGAAATGGATCGACGATAGCCTGGTCGGAAAATCATGTGTAGTTGTCCTCGTGGGCTCAGAAACCGCTACCCGGCCTTGGGTATTGGAGGAGGTCATCAAGGGGTGGAACGCAGGAAAAGGCGTTGTCGCCATTCGGATCAACCGTCTTTTAGATAACCATCAGAACACCTCCGTCGCTGGCTCTAACCCCTTCGATGCTGTCACGCTAAAAAATGGCACGGTGAGGCTATCCGGCTATGCGAAGCTGATGACTCCAGCGGGGAACGATAGCAAAGAGGTTTATGCTTCCATCCAGGCCAATATCGAAAGCTGGATCGAGGACGCCATTACTATTCGTAAAAATTACAAACCTTAAAACCTCACTACTCGTCCGTATGGGTGGTTTAGCTTGCCAATTGCACATATAAGAGCCCGATATGACCAAAGTGGCCATGAATCGTTTTCTCACCGAGTATCCTGACGCTTTGAATGATGGGCTCGGAGCTGTATTTATAGGCGCTGGTGTCTCCATGGCTGCAGGCTACCCTTCGTGGTCGGGCCTACTGAGTGACATCGCCGATGAGCTGGAAATCAATTCAAGAAATGTACACGACCTCGCCGCTCTTGCTCAGTGGAGCATCCAGGAAAGCGGTGGTGCTACTCGTGTTCGCAATGTCATCAGAAAAGAGATTGGCCCAGACAAGCCTATTCCTGAAACTTTGGATATCCTCGCCCGACTGCCTGTCAGGCATATTTGGACGACTAACTATGATCGGCTCGTGGAGCGCGCATTTGCGGCCATTAGCCGCCCGCTCAACTCTATTTCCGCCCCAAAAGATCTTGCTCTAAGAACCACCCCTGGCGCGGCATTGCTCTACAAAATGCACGGTTCGGTGGATCGTCTCGACGATATTGTGATATCCACAGATGACTACGAGCTTTTCCGATCCCGGCGTGGCCAATACCTCCCGCTATTCCAAGCACATCTGACCAGCATGTCGATGCTGTTCATCGGCATCAGTTTCACTGACCCAAATGTTAGACATGTGCTTTCGTTGATCAGAGAAAGTTTCACTGAGTCGCCCCCAGAACACTTTGCCATCGTCAGGGCGCCGAAAAGATCAGATTTCAAAACTAAGGATGAGTTCTCAGCAAGGCTCGCTCAGCATAATCTTTGGACTAAAGACCTGAAGCGCTATGGTCTGCTTGCAGTAGAGATTGATAACTATGACGAGGTGCCCGCTCTCCTTCGGCAGATCGAAAGGCGGGTAGCCGCGCGCAGGATTTGGGTAAGCGGTAGCTGGCCACTTGAACACGGGGGCACTGAACCGGCGAATATTTATGCCTTGGCCGAAGAAGTTGGCCGCAAGGTAGGTGAGACCAATAGATATCTGGTCACGGGTGCTGGCTTATTGGTCGGCTCTGCTTCTCTGTCTGGCTTTCTTGCTGCTTTGCGCAACGGTGGAGGTTGGGATTTAGATCGCCGACTGATCGCTAGACCGTTTCCTCAACCACTTAAGGGAGGAGTTCCCAAAGATAAGGAGTGGGCTGCCCTTCGTCAGGAGTTAGCCCGCCAGGCGGGTATTGCGATTTTCATTGGTGGTGCAAAGTTAGTTAATGGCCTCCCCATACCTGCAGAGGGAGTTGAACGAGAGTTCGAGTTTGCAAAGGCCGCTGGCGTTTTCGTTCTGCCTATTGGTGCTACAGGCGGGGCTGCCGAAAAAATATGTAACCAGCTTCAAGGTTCAGCACTTTCCTACAAGGGGAGCTCACCGATGCGACCTACCGATAAGGAGCTAAAAGCTCTGGCAGATACTAATGCTTTAGCTACCGCAGAAGGCCGGACATCCTTGGTGAATCTAGTATTTCAGATCATTGATAGGGTCGCCCGTGTTGGTTGATATCATTATTTCAGGAAAGAAGTATGGCTCGTAATGTCACAACGGAGGAGCTAAGAAATATCTCCGCTAACAGCTCTCAAGCTACTCGCGATCACGTATTCAAATCTTTAGCAGCCTCGGCATCGATGAGTACGTTTCTATCGCACTCCAGTAAAGATAAGGAAGTTCTACCTGGCGCGATTCAGGTACTTCAGAATCATGGGGCTTCTGTGTACATCGATGAAATCGACCCCGAAATGCCACCTTACACATCCGAGGAAACAGCAGCTTTACTCAAACAACGTATTGCGCAGACGAAAAGATTCGTGCTCCTTACTACTAAAAACAGCAAGGAGAGCCGTTGGGTGCCTTGGGAGTTAGGCATCGCTGATGGAGCGAAGGGGCTCTCAAAAATTGCAATATTTCCAGCCTCGGATTCTGCATACGATGATAGCTGGGTCAGCTGGGAGTACCTGGGCCTGTATCAAAGAGTCGTGTGGGGCTTATTGCAAGGACATCCGCAAGAGCTTTGGATGGTGCTCGATACAAAAGCAAATACGGCTGTCCCGTTGAAAGACTGGCTAGCGGGGTACTGACCGAACCTCGTTGGCATAGTGTGCCCAAGTAGATTGTGCCTGGATGAGTGCTGGCGAGAAACGCGCAGAAGATCAAAATCAAATAGCCGCACGTTGCGCACTAGCGACCTCAGACATTGGAGCCCCTAGAGTCGTGCTAAGCCACAAAGCCTCACAACGCGAGGCTGAGCGGAAAAAGCACAACTACGCACACGTCCATTAGGTGAGCGTCGGACGGAAGAAGCGTGGCGGACGGCGTCGGTGCAGCCGCTCATCGAAGAGAATACATCCCAAGCCGCTGAGTAATGCGAGACCTCCACCTATACCCAATGCGACCAGCCCCAGACCGAAGGTCGCAGGCACCTGCCATCCAAATGTTGAATTCAACCATTGAGGCATCAGCCCAAAAACTCCAAAGGCGATCAACGCGCCGACTAACAAGCCCACCTTCATGGCGTTATCTCTCTCTTTCGCAGTAGAGCCGCGAATTACTTCCGCCCTACAGCCAAGACAGACATGGTTTTCCAGCCCGACGAATGACTTACAAAATGGGCAAATCCAGCCATCCTCCTGCTCTTCATCATCGGCTGGCAATTGCCTTGGTCGGCCTTCAACTTCATCGTTGGCTTCCTGCTCTGCGTCATGCTTCCAACTGAGCAACCGATGTACTGAATACCTCTTGGGGTCTACATCAATCATCCGGGCACAATTTTGACACAGCCAAATACCATTTCTTATTGAGCTTCGCTCGTCCGGTGTCATTGACTCATCAAACCGGGGGCCGCCATAAGCAGCGGCTGTAATGTGAGCGCCGACGCCGATCCGAGTTGCCTTTTCAGGGTTGAAATTGGGGCCAGTTGTTAACTTTCTGCAGTCAGGCGCGGAGCATCTGTTTCCGGCTCGTTCTTGGAGGGTGCGAATCACCTCACGCTTGAACTCATCTCTACCGTTCGAGGACGTCAAATGTCTGTCTCTTAAAAGGGGCATTCCAGCCATGCACAGCTGGATTTACCTCAGGTAAATTAGGTGCGAAGCCTTTGGCTCCGAAGTGGCAACAACCTCTGCATGCGGCTAATACCTGGGCGCTGAGTGCCGAAGGCAAGCCTCTTTAGAGGTCATGTGGAAACCACAATAGTGGCGCATAGGCATTACTGCAAGGCAGCCTACGACGCTACCTCTGGCATGAGGCGCACTCGTTCATAAGCTGCTGTAGTATCAGATGCCGCTGGAGTGAATCTTTGCTCCTGGCTCGACGTCAGGCTGTTGAGGGTGGAGGTTACATTATTGCTGGCTTGGAGCTTGGTAACCCTCCGCAGGGGCAAGCTGAGCAGGCAGCCCTTGGGCGGAACGCGTCAGACTGCGAGTAGCTTGGTTCACGACGCAGACCTGCAAGGAGCGTCACCTTTTAGTTTAATCAAGCACTGTGAGGGCCATCGGAGCGAACGTAAGCGCCTGATCGCCGGCCCTGAAGGACATCGCAATCATCACCTCGTTACCTTTTACAAGAGCGATGTCACAGGTGCTCGAGACTGTTTCGCTGATGGCGGAAACTTGACTAATCAACGTAAGCATGTACGAGGCTACCAGCTGTCTCACCTGATCAATAGGATAAGAATCGAGTGCTGCAGTCACCACACTCTGTAGCTCGGCTTGCAACTCTTGCGCCTGCTCCAAGGAAAAACCGCCAGGGAAGCACATCACTCGTCCCTCGGTTAGCCCGCATAAGGATTCGGCGCTGTGATGCTGGTGGAAGTAGACGAACCGAGTAATCGCCTGATCATTTACCACCGTCGGATATGTGAACATCCACGAGGTCTCGGCTAGATCTGCATGAAGGCGAGGGCTTTCGGCATGGAACTCTGAGAACGAGTCGCGGGTATGCAGGATCAAGTCCAAGACATCATCAGGGCTATTGAAACCGTGGTCTCTAACATACGATTTGACGGGGTCTAGCATCGCCACTGAGCCTGCACCAGTGATGACGCCAACTTTAGTCCTAACAATCTTTTCCTCATTGTCACCGTGAGGGATTTTCACGCCGTCTTGGGTGATTTGGGTGACACGCTTGTCAGCCGCGATGATGACCTCATCACCTAGATGAGCAACCAGGATACAGGTCATGAATTCCCTCTCTGTTCATGTGAGCCAGGCCGGCGAAGCTGAAGGCGTGGATGTTGAGGCTTCTCGGGTCAGACATGGCTTGGTTCACTACAGCCAACCCAGCAAGGCGTTCACCATTGGATATGGTTTTCAGAGCGCATTCAGCAGGTTCTAAAGCGTTTGGTGCTCCCACACAGATAGCAGCGCAATGGGATTTGTGCCAAACCGATCTCCGGAGTTGAATGACCAGCGGCGTTCATCCGGGCTCACACACGCTTCGCAGTAGTCGAGCTCATCACAGTCGTTGAAGATCATAATGCTCTACCTGATAGCTACATTGGTGTCCTCGATGCATTGATGTAGTCTGAACAGCCCAGAGAGAGTCCAATTTGATGATCGAACAGCTCTTCAAAGCGCTACATCACTACAACGAAGCATACCGCGAACTGATCAACGAAAAAGCGATGCGACACACGCCTGATCACGGCGACTTCGAGGTCTTTATTCAATCTGCGCTCAAGCTTACAAAGCCTGAAGACTGGGGCTTCATTTGCTCATCGATGGACATTATCAACGACAGCCTTTTAGGCATTGAGCATTTTTGCAAGTATGGCCTTGATGGCCCCACGAAGTATGACGACTTCGGGGAAAAATACATCCGCTTGTATGGCGTATTGAACGCCACGTACATCCGTATCCGTCCGGCCAATACACCTTCCCGACTCAACCGCCGAAGACCATGGTGTCCACCTAATTTAAGTGGACACCATTTCTGGCCCATTAGGCGGACTCCTCATGCACCCACAGCGCCGTTCCTACAGCAAATCCTTCAAAGCCCAAGTCATTCAAGAGTGTGCTGAGCCCGGCGCCTCCATCGCGAACATCGCGTTGGGCTACAACCTCAATGCCAACCTCGTCCACAAATGGATACGTCTGCACACACAGAAAACCACGGCGCTTCAGCCAGCGTTTATCCCGCTGCACACCCAGATGCTCTCGGCCGGGTCACAGGTTCATCCTTCCAGCATTTGCCTTGAAATCCAGCATCCGCGCACGCCCATCAAAATGAGTTGGCCCGTCGACAGTGCTGCCGCCTGCGCAAGCTTTCTTCGAGAGCTACTACGGTGATCCGCATCGACACCGTCTGGCTCGCGACGGAACCGATGGACATGCGCGCAGGCACAGATACCGCGATGGCCCGCGTGATTTCAGTGTTCGGTGCGGCGCAGCCGCACTGTGCTTATCTCTTCGCCAACCGCCGCGCCACCCGCCTGAAGGTTTTGGTGCATGACGGGCTGGGTATCTGGTTGGTGGCACGCCGGCTCCACCAAGGTAAGTTCGCTTGGCCAGGAACTCGGCACGGCACGCAGATGGAGCTGAACGCTGAACAGCTGCATGCCCTGATACTGGGCCTGCCCTGGCAAAGAGTCGGCCCCGGAAATGCTATTTCCATCCTCTGACCTGAACAGTGCCCCATCCGGCAGCGCAATTGTCCGATAAGCCTGTCGTCGTGCTTAGGCTGATCTGGCAAGATCGGCGGCATGACTTCGATTCCCGACCTCGACCAACTGAACCCTGAACAACTGCGTGCCTTGGCTGCGCAGTTGCTGCAACGCGTCTCGGCGCTCGATGAGCAAGTCGAGACAATGGGCAAGACGGTTCAGGTCATGGACAAGAAAATCCATCATGACAAGACGCTGATCGAAAAGCTCAGCCACGAGATTGCCCAGCTCAAACGCTTCAAGTTCGCCAAGCGCAGCGAGCAGATGAGCCCAGAACAAGCTAGCTTGCTCGATGATCTGATCGATACCGATATTGCCGCCATTGAAGCTGAACTTGAGTCATTGCAGGTAACGCCAGCGTCGACCCAGGAAAAACAGAAACCCAAGCGCCGCGCATTACCACCAGAGTTTCCCCGCACTCTGATCCATCACGAACCGGACAACACCGAGTGCGCCTGTGGATGTGCCCTTGAACGCATCGGTGAAGATGTCAGTGAGAAGCTTGATTACACGCCGGGTGTCTTTAGCGTCGAACGCCACATCCGAGGCAAGTGGGTCTGCAACCGTTGCGAAACACTGATCCAAGCCCCGGTGCCGGCACAGGTCATCGACAAAGGTATTCCAACTGCCGGCTTGTTGGCCCACGTCATGATCGCCAAGTTTGCCGACCACCTGCCGCTGTATCGTCAGGAAGCCATGTTCGGCCGGGCCGGCCTGGCTATCCCGCGTTCGACCCTCGCTCAATGGGTTGGCGCTTGCGGTGTGCAGTTGCAGCCATTGGTCGATGCGTTGCGCGAGGTCGTACTTGGGCAGCCGGTTGTTCATGTCGATGAAACGCCAGTGCAGATGCTCATGCCGGGCACCAAGAAAACTCACCGTTCCTACGTCTGGGCTTACGCCACCAGCCCGTTTTGCGAAACGTCGGCGGTGGTTTACGACTTCAGCGTCAGCCGTGCCGGCGAACATGCACGCAACTTCCTGCAAGACTGGAAGGGCAAGTTGGTCTGCGATGATTTTGGCGGCTACAAGGCCAGCTTCGAACTCGGCGTTACGGAAATCGGCTGTATGGCCCATGCGCGGCGCAAGTTTTTTGAACTACATGCGACCAACAAGAGCACGCTGGCTGAGCAGGCCTTGCGCTACATCCAGCTGCTGTACGAAATCGAAAGTGAAATTAAAGATCTGGAGCCGGATTTACGCCGCCGAATACGGCAGGAAAAGGCGGGTCCAGTGATGGATGCGCTGCATGCCTGGATGGTTGCCCAGCGCGATATCGTGCACAACGGTTCGGCCATCGGAAAAGCCCTGGATTACAGCCTGAAACGCTGGGCAGCGCTGTCGCGCTACCTTGATGACGGGGCGGTGGCCATCGACAATAACTGGTGTGAAAACCAGATACGCCCGTGGGCTCTCGGTCGTAAGAACTGGCTCTTTGCTGGATCACTTCGCAGTGGCAAACGCGCGGCTGCAATCATGAGTTTGGTCCAGTCGGCTCGGAACAACGGGCATGACCCGTATGCCTATCTCAAGGATGTGCTGACGCGCTTGCCGACGCAGCGGGCCAGTGAGATTGCGGAGCTGCTGCCGCATCGGTGGTGTCCGGCTTAGTTGTGCAAGACGGGTTGGCCGGACGCTTACGTACATCCAGCAACAAGCCCTTCTCAACCTACACCGGATTGCAAACGTCATGAACCTTCGTGACATTGAGAGCAAAGTGGCAAACCTTCAGGTACGTGAAGTCAGGAATAAACTTGGCGCGCATAGTGTCGATTATGCTAATCGCGAGGCCGGAAACACTGAAAGCTTTGTTCCAGTTAGATTTACCCTTTCAGGTATGCGCTGTGATTACTACAACAATACAACCCTGCAACATACCGAAGTAGATCTAAAAGTCATTCTTGGTGAACATGTAGAGCTAATGAATGATATGTATGATGCCATATATCGAAAGTCGATTGGCACAATATATAAGACTAACAAAGACAAAAGAGAAGAGTTGCTAGAGAAAATTGACGATGCCAAGGTACTACGAAATGGCGGCATCGTCATGAGAACACCTGACGGGAAAAGAATATTTATCACAGCATTCGAATCAGATAAGCAGGATTAAATCTCACAAGCCCTTTGAGGTGATAGAGGTAAATCTGTCCAGCACCAGGTTTACCTCTCTATCATATGATGTGTCGTCTGTTGCCTCGAGAAAGCCAATCATGATTGCCAGGGTAGGTGACACACAAAAATTAGCTGCACGAATCACCTCCTCTTTTGTAGCTGGCCCTCATTTCGCCTCCTTTGACCACATAGCCCGATTGCTATGTGGTCAAATTGTAGATCAGCTTGGCATATCGTTCTGGGGGCCTTCATCTCGCGTCTCCACACGTCATCCGGCGACAATACTACCTCACCTAGCGCTGCCATGGATCATGCCGGGACTTCTCTGACAATGTCCCCCTTGATCACGTATTGGTTTTTCACGTACTCACCATCATCACCAGGGGCTTTATCGACAACGATCATGCCGTGCGTAGCGAGGATCGATAAGCCGTCTCTTAGAGAAGTCCACTGCACAGCAGCCCTATTTCTCAAGTTCTCGACATTGATGCTCGAGATCCTCGCTTGATTCGGTCGGACGATCAGTAGCACGGCGTAGATCTTAAGCGCCGCAAGCGCCTTCTCCCCTCGGCGAGAGATCTTCGGAAGGTTCTTAACAACCTCTTTGTTTGGGATTTTGTAGTAGTAGCCGTCCTTTTCTGCCTCGAAATGTGGGCATGCCAGCGTGTACTCGGACTTGAGCTTGCCTCCACCAGGCTTGTGTCGAATCCACCCCCGCGCTTCCACGTCAACCAAGGCCTGGCGAACCATTGGCCGGCTTAATCCTGTGCGCTCCATCAGCTCGCTGACAGAGGAGACGACTGTGTATGTCTTCGCCGTAGGGGTCATTGTCGCCAGCGCGAAGACGACACGAAGCATCGCCTGAGACCGACCTGCATGAGCCCCTCCTCGAAGGAGCGCAATTTCATCAGACCACCATGCCGGCACTTTCGACCAGGGCCTCATTCCTTGTCCTTCTTTTTCACTGATTCCAGCACTGATAGAGCTTTCCAAGCTACGCCGAATGCTGCGAATGCCAGCAAGGCGATAACTCCCGAAGGCCCGCTACTTACAATCTCTTTAGCTAATTCCAACATGGTTGCTAACCCTGCTTACTCTACGTTGACTCCTTTGTACTTCAAGGCGCAGGGTCTCTTCTAGAGAGGCCTATAGTTTCGAGTTACAGAAAATACGTTGTATATCATGTGGTTAAAAGATTATTTAGACCTTTTCAGGGGGCAATGAGAGGTATACGAATTACCCCTAATTTACTCCTCATTACCCCCTTGAGCGACCCGTGAATGCCAAAACTGGTATTACTATGTCACTCCAAATCACTCTCGATCATCGCGCCGTCCTTGCTCAAAACTTTTAGCAATGGCGTTGAGTTCCTCCTGCAGAGTCATCGGCGTGGACGTCTCACACAGTGCCAAAAACGCTTCCTGAGCATCCATGACTCGTTTGATTTTGCGCTGCTGTTCGGTCTCGCGTCTTTTTTTCAGAAAATCAAACATCTTCAGTACCTCGTCATGTGAGAGGTAATCATAGGCCGTAAAAAATGGGCCTTTTTGGGCGGGTTTCCCAAAATAAAAGAAGATCTTGGGCATCTATACATCGATGCGATGATTCGGCCATCAAGTACGCCTTGGATCTGTGACATCGCTTTCGTCGGCATAGAGTTGATCGCGAATCCATGCGATCAATGCCTCTCGTCCACCAGGGTAACCATCATGCGCCTCCCAAGATGGCATCGCGCAGCACTTGGCAAACCTCCCTTGCTGTGAGTGCAGGCATAGGCTCGTCAGGACAATCGGTTAAAATCATAAAAGAAACCAGTCGGCTTTGATCGTTTTACCAAAGGTACACCGCAGGCATGAACCAGGTACTCACAGGGGAGGAGGGGATGAAGCTATTTTTGGACTGTGAGTTCACACAGCTGAACCGAGATACGAAGCTGATTTCCCTGGCACTCGTGTCCGAAGCCGGCCATGAATACTACGTCGAACTCACAGACACCTACCTAGTCGGAGACTGCAGCGACTTCGTGATCCAGAACGTCCTGCCTCAGCTCAACCTGGCTGCGCACGGGCAAACCTTGGTCGAAGCCCAAACCTCATTGCTCGCTTTCCTGAGCCACCTAGAAGTCCCGTTAGAGATTTGCTCGGACGCTCCTGAATGGGATTGGGATTTTTTCTGCCAACTGGCTTACGTAAATCACCGTTGGCCAGCTAACGTTGCCAATCGGCCAACCAACCTGATCGTGCTATTTAGGCACCTCGAAGCGGATGATATCGACAACGTGACGCTCCCGGAACTTCCCCATCACGCGCTGCTGGATGCTCGCCTCTTAGCCGACCTTTATCGTCGGCTGACTGCCGTTTCCCATCGAGGCACTGAACGTGGCTGATGATCTTCGTACGCGTGAGTCTGTCAGGCGCAAAGCGCTCTGGACACTTTCGCACCTGGTGCCGGGCGATCCACAAGCAGCCGCTATTTTAAATGTGCTTGATGACATTGAAGACCAAGAGCGCGTCGACTTACACCATAGTAATCCACACCTCGATATTGATGCTGTCCGCAAAGCAGTCCTTATTGAGCGCCACAGTTCCGGTATCAACATTGTTGACGAGGCCAGGATTCCACAGCCGTGGCGTGAGCGTTTTCTACAAGCGAGCATCGGCTCGACGCGCCTGATCGATGCCCCATACGCCCGTGATTGGGAAAAATTCCTGGCTCAATGGCAGGTTGAAATGCAGTACTTGGCTGCCCACAAGATTGCAAGACGAGCGCGTCAGCGTAAGCATCGGGCGCACCTTCGATTGTCCACCTTTGATGGCGCTGACTATACTGCTGTCACTAACTAGACCTATTGACTGCGGCTGACAGTTGATGACTGTTTGGCTTTGATGCTCGGTTTTCTTTATTCACAATCTGATGCGAGCGCAGGTGGTCGCTGATTTGCGTGGGGAAAGAGCTGCTTGATTGGGGAGCGAGTCAAGACGAGCGAGAGTGCTGATCAGAGAAGGGGTGGGCGGGGAGCCCGTTTTTGCTGGGAAAGGAGTTGATTTTATGGAGCGGGTAGAGGGAATCGAACCCTCAACTAAAGCTTGGGAAGCTTTCGTTTTGCCACTAAACTATACCCGCATTACACATATTTCTTTGCTCACAAAACGGGGTGTCCTATAAGAACCCTCGTTATCAGCTTGGGAAGCTGGAGTAATGCCATTATACGACACCCGCTCAGAGCGGCTGACTTTGTACCAGATGTGGGCGGGGATTTGAAGTTTTTCTTTGCCTGATGCGCGTGCGCTCGTCTACGCAGGCCTTGGATCAAAGCGGTCTTTCGCGGGCAAACCCCGTTTTGTTGGCGCGGGGCGGGGCTTGCTCGCGAGGACTCGTTTCAGATTGCCAGTGCATGGTAGTCCTGCACGAAGCTGTAGCGCGGACGGCTTTCGCGGTGTGTCGGCGTGAGGAAGTTCATCACGGCGTTGCGGCTGTCGCGGCAGGCGGCCTTGTGTTCCATGTCCAGGAAATGCCCGGTGGCTTGCACCGTGCTGAA
This sequence comes from Pseudomonas chlororaphis, assembly GCA_001023535.1. NCBI lineage: Bacteria > Pseudomonadati > Pseudomonadota > Gammaproteobacteria > Pseudomonadales > Pseudomonadaceae > Pseudomonas > Pseudomonas chlororaphis. The sequence goes on along the minus strand of CP011020.1, from coordinate 6,029,923 downwards.
CGTACTGTGCCGGACATGGTTGGCAAAAAGCCTGGCGTCGTCGGCCGAGGTGTATTCATCCCATTCGCCGTTGAGGAACAGTACCGGCACGTTGATTTTTCTCGCCGCGTTGACGTAGCACTGCGGGTCGCTCTGGAGCACGTCAGTGATGTGGAAATGCATCTGACCGTATTCATGCTCGGCCAGGCTGCTGACGTGGCGATAGTTGAAACGCTTGAACAGCGGCGGCAAATGCTTGCCGATGGTGCTGTTGACCAGGTGGCCGACCCGGTCGCGGTCCAGGTTGCTCAGGTAATCCACGCCACGCTCCAGGTAGTCGCGCATCGGTGCGTTGAGCACCGGCGAGAACGAACTGATCACCGCTTTTTCAATCCGCTGTGGGCGCTGGGCCAGGGCGCTCAACGTGGCGGCGCCGCCCCAGGAAAAGGACAGCACATGCTCGGCGGCAAAGTGGTCGATCAGTTCCAGGAGAATCTGCCCTTCGATCTCCTTGGTGAGCATTCTTTCATGCCGGTTGTGCGCTTTTGACTTACCCGCATAGGGCTGGTCGTACAACACAACGTTGAATTGCGGATGGAGGCTTTTGACGGTCTGTGCAAACGACGCAGTCGTGGCCATCGAGCCGTTGACCATGATGATGGTCTTTTGTGCGGCGTCTGCGCGATAGAACTCCGTGTAAACCCGATACTGACCTTGTATATCCAGCACAGCGATTTCTGGCCTCATGTCATAAGACTCCTGGCAAGCGGGTATGCGCGCAATGAGATTGCACGGGCAATGTGACAGGTAGGCATACGCCTGGAAGATAAGGCCCATGTCGATCCACTGAAGCGGTCGACGGGTGTTGTTGTAGGCGGGCAGTTTGCCGGGAGGGATACGGCGGAGCCTGGGGGCTCTGGCCGGCAAAAAGTTTCTTGGAAGTATGTTGTGACTCATCGGTCACATTTCGGCCGACGGTTTGATTCAAGCAGGGGGACGACCGTTGTGCAAGTACCGCTTGGAAAATTGTTCGACACTTCTGCCCGACGGTAATGGGCTCAGATCAGGCTGATCTCGTCAGCGCCCAGGGCGCGGTACTGGCCCGGTTCGAGAGCAGGGTCCAGCACCAGGGGGCCCATGCGTTCGCGGTGCAGGCGCAACACCTTATTGTCGAAGTGGCCGAACATGCGCTTGACCTGGTGATAACGCCCTTCGACGATGCTCAGGCGCGCCGTGGTCGGCCCCAGCAGCGTCAACCCTGCCGGTTGGGTGGTGAGGTCTTCGAAGGCGAAATACAGACCCCGCGCGAAGGTGTCGGCGTACTCGGCGGTGATCGGCTGTTCGGTTTCGACGTAATAGACCTTGGGCAGCTTGGTCTGCGGTTGGGTCAGGCGGCGCGACCAACTGCCGTCATTGGTGATCAGCATCAGGCCGGTGGTATTGAAGTCCAGGCGCCCGGCGATGTGCAGGTCGTCCTTGTCGGGCTCATCGAGCCAATCGAGCACGGTGGGGTGTTGCGGGTCGCGAGTGGCGCTGACGCAGCCGGGCGGCTTGTTGAGCATGAAGTACCGCGCCGGCCGGCCCGCTTGCAGCACTTCGTCATCGACTTCGACGCGGCTGAACTCACGTACCTGGGCGTGCGGGTCGGTGACGGTCTGGCCGTCGATCCGCACCCGGCCCGCCACCAGCAACAGGCGTACCTGCTGGCGATTGAAACGGGGCAGATTACTGAGGAAGCGGTCAACGCGCATGGGGCAGTTCAGGCCAGGAAGAGGGCGCGCATCTTACGCGATCGGCCCGGTCTTGGCGTGCAGTTGGGCTTCAACCTGCGCACAGCGCGGGCACAGGCAGGCTTGATCGCGCAGCTCTGCCGGCAGCGCTTCGAGTATGGCCGGGTCGATGCTCACGCCAAAACACCAGCAGGCTCGGTCGACGGTTCTCGGATCGGCCAGCGAGCAGTCGTTGCTGCCACCGCAGGCAGGGCAAAGGTCGGGTTTATTCATAGCTGGAGTGAGGCATTTCCACACAGGTTCGATTGCGGCCGGTTTGCCGGGCGCGTTGCAGTGCATGATCGGTCCGGGACAGCAGGCTGTGCAAGGTGTCTTCGTCCTGCACCGTGGTCAGTCCGATGCTGACCGTGACCAGCAATTGTTTCCCGCTGCAGAAATAGCGCTGTTTTTCCATGTGCTGACGAACTTTCTCAGCGATTTTCAGACCGGTCTGTCCATCGGTGTCCTTGAGCAGGACGACAAAGGCATCGGTGCTCCAGCGACAGACGATGTCCGAATGCCGCAGGCTTTGCGTCAGGTCGCGGGCGAAGCCGCTCAGCAGTTGGTCGCAGGCTATATGGCCGTGGATACTTTCCAGTTGCTTGAAGTCGTCCAGTTCCAGCAACACGGCGGTCAATGGCCTGGGTTCGCGTTGGGCTTCGTGCAGGGCCTGCACGGCCAACAGATTGAAGCCCCGGCGGTTGGGCAGTTCGGTCAGGCTGTCGAGGGTTGCCTGGGCATCGATACGGCGCTGGTACTGGTTGAGTAACCGATAGAAGATCCATAGCGCGGCCAGCGTCACGAGCAGGCCAATCAGCAGGTTCGCGTACAGCGTCTTGAGGAGGCTTTCTCGCGCCGAGGCGTGGGCAGCGTAATAGCCCAGCAATGAAACGGTCAGGAAGCCTGTTCCCAGCAACGCCATTACCATCAGCAACGGCCTGCGTTGGGCATACAACGACGAACGGAGCGACATGACGATTCCTTTGGCGCGACCCAATGCAATCAGTTTAGTAATCCTTGTAGGAAAAGGTGCGTCTGGATTCGCTTGTTTGTAAACGAGGCGGCCGGTTGCTCGCGCCGCTTGTCTGGAAAGGCCGCTTTACCTTTCAGGGGCGCTGCACAACTCGGCGCGAGTCAGCGCCCTCGCCACGGTTTCTGAAGGTGAATGTTGGCAGAAAGCTACATGTTTCCAGTTGTTGCCATATCGCACCAGATTCCGATTTTGCTGTCTGAATATTCGTCAGTCACCCAAATATGACTGCCGCCCATCAGCGTCGCTGATGTGGCCCATTCGCGGTCCAGGAGGCCGCCATGTATCGACGACTGCTGCTCCTTGCGTTTCTCGGTTTGACTCTTTCGGCCTGCGTGCCTTACTACGACGGAGACTCGAGCTACTACCGTTCAGAGGTCTACACTTCACCCGCGCCGGTCTACTACGGGGGCGCTGGTTATTATTCGGCCCCACGTGGCTATTACGCACCGCGGTATTACCAACCGGCGCCGCGCTACTATTCGGCCCCGCGCTACTACCAACAAGGCCCGCGCTATTACGCGCCACCGCGGGCCGCCTACCGGCCTTATCCGAACCGGGGTGGCTGGGATGGCTGGGGCGGTCGCGACCGGGGCGGCTGGAATGACGATCGAGGTGGACATGATCATCGAGGACGCGGTGATCATGACGGACGAGGCAGAGGCGGCCACCGCTGATCCCCTGGCAATAAGAAGCGGCGCATCGAGCGCCGCTTTTTTTTGGTTCATCACGGATTGCCGGGAAAGACGCTCTTGATCTTCATGAAAAAGAATTCGCTATCCCGGTAACCGTACGCCATCCGCTTGATGACCTTTATTCGATTGTTTATTCCTTCCAACTGACCGGTGTGCATCGGCCAGCGAACCCGGCTCACGATGCCCCGCCAGTAACCCTTTAGCCGTTTGGCGAACTGGATCAGAGCCGGTATTTCGCTTTCATGCGCATGACGCAGCCATTGCTTCCAGGCCGCTCGCCAACCCCAGGCAGTACTCGGCGTCCAGAGTGTTTTGAGTTCAGCCTTCATCAAATAGACCGTCATCAACGCTTGGTTGGCCGCCAGCAGATCCTCCAGGCGGACCTGTTGCTCCGGTGTTTTCAAGTTCTGCGGATTGCGCAGCAACAGCCATCGCGCCTGCTTGATGACCTTGCGGGCAGGCTTGTCGTGACGCAACCGGTTAGCCTCGTCGACGCGGACCCGATCAATCACCTCTCGGCCATATTTGGCCACCACATGGAAAAGGTCGTAGACCACTCGCGCGTTGGGACAGTGCTGGCGAACCTCCAGGTCAAAAGCGGTGTTCATGTCCATCGCCACCGCTTCGATGCGAGCACAACCCTCGGGTCCCAGTTCTTCGAAGAAAGGCCTGACCGCCGCTCGGCTGCGGCCTTCACCGATCCACAGCACGCGTCGTGTGTCCGCATCCAGGACCACGCTGGCGTAACGATGACCTTTGAACAGGGCGAACTCGTCCATCACCAGGCGTCGCGGTTGCGCCTTTGGCAAAACGCTCAACGCCGCTTGCAAGGCTCGACGCTCCAGCAACCGAACGGTGTCCCAATGCAGCCCGAACAGTTGAGCCACGTGCAGTGTGGGGAGGCGTTCGCAGGCCTGAATGACCGCTGGAACTCAGCAGGGTGGCGAACGCTTGATACGGGGAATTCTGAATGGGCATGGGCAGCTAGGCGCCAGACGGCGCTATGTCTAGAATGGAGGCCTTGTATCCTACATCGACAGACTCGCCAAGCCTATCAGAGGCTGTGCGACCTGCATTCCCCATTAGACACTATCTTCAGGGGACAAAATGGAAGACAACGACCTGCAAGCGCTGATGGCCAGACAACGCCGCTTGCAAGGCTCGACGCTCCAGCAACCGAACGGTRTCCCAATGCAGCCCGAACAGTTGAGCCACGTGCAGTGTGGGGAGGCGTTCGCAGGCCTGAATGACCGCCTCGGCCAAACGGCGCGTCATGCGGGCATAGCGGTCCAGCCAACTGACGGCCTCCATGCGTTTACCGCAGTCACGACAGCCCACCCGCCTGAGCAACACGCTCAGGCGTACCGCACGACCGAGAATCGGCAGGTCACGAACGGTACGCTCGCAATACTCATGAGTGGTTGAACAGGGTTTCTGGCACCCGCCGCAGGATGGGAATCGGGTGGGATGGGGAATCAGATCGATTTGTAGATCGTCGCCATCAGGCTTGATCGTGACGACAGAAAAGCCCTCCCAAAAAGGAAGGAAAGTATTAATATCGCGCATAAGAACGCCGGTTTGTTAGATGTGTTTGCTCGCACGAACATCATCAATCAAATCGGCGTTCTTGTTTCTGTGTTTCCCGGGATTCCGTGAAGAACCTTTTTTTTTGCCTGGCTTACACCCACGTTGTGGCCCGCACTGACAGGGCTCGTTCAACGCCTATTCGTTGGACAAGTCCGCCAACGGGTGCCGACCTTCCCAAGCCTTGTGGAAATGCGCTTGCACCACGGCTTCCGGAATATGGTTGATGTCCGGCCAGTGCCAATGGGGCTTGTGATCCTTGTCGATCAGCCGTGCCCGTACGCCTTCGCTGAATTCCGGATGGCGGCAGCAGTTGAGGCTCAAGGTGTATTCCATTCGGAACACACCGGCCAATGACAGGTGTCGGGCGCGGAGGATCTGCTCCCAGACCAGGTGCGCGGTCAGGGGCGAACCTTCAGTCATTGTCCGGGCTGCCCGAGCGATCAGCGGGTCCTGGTGGTCCACCAGCAGGCTCAGTGCTTTCCAGGCGCAGCGCACATCGCTGACGTCCAGCCACTCATCGATTTTTTGCCGGCGCGGCAGCCATTGGGCTTCGGGCAGTTGCGCGACGGCTTCCTGCTGCAAGGCCTTGAACAGGCTGTTGAGCTGCATCTGGGTCTGTTCCTGCCAGTTGAGCTGCAACAAGCCTTCGATCAGGTCGTCCTGTTGTTCGTCCAACAGGAAACGGTCGGCCAGGCCCAGGTCGAGGGCATCCCGAGCGTTCATGTGGGCGCCGGTCAGGCCGAGGAACAAGCCGAGCTTGCCCGGCAGGCGCGACAGGAACCAACTGGCGCCGACGTCCGGGTACAAGCCGATGCTGATCTCGGGCATCGCCAAGCGACTGCTGGGCGTGACGATGCGCGTGCTGGCGCCTTGCAGCAGGCCCATGCCGCCGCCCAATACGTAGCCATGTCCCCAGCACAGCAGAGGTTTGGGGTAGGTGTGCAGGTTGAAGTCCAGCCGGTATTCCGCCGCGAAGAATTGCGCGGCCAGGGGCGGCACTTCACCGGGACTGGCCCGGCAGGCCTCCACCAGGCTGCGGACTTCACCGCCGGCGCAGAAGGCCTTGGCGCCGTTGCCACGCAGCAGCACGCAGACGATTTGCGGTTCTCTGGCCCAGGCATCGAGACGGTCACGCAGGGCGTTGATCATCGGCAGGGACAGGGCGTTCAGGGTTTTTTCGGCATCCAGGGTGGCGACGCCGATGCGCGCTCCTGTGATACCCGTCAGTTCTTCGAAGTGCAGATTCATCGTGACCTCGATCCGAAATTTGAATGTTCAGTATGACCGTTGCGTGGGAAAGTGCCGGTTCTGTGTCAGATCAATTGACAAGCCATGTAGGCTTTCCTAGGGTGCGCCCATTGTTTCTACCGGGTGCAATCATGACTGCTGATGACCGTATCAAACTCGAACCGAGCTGGAAGCAGGCACTGCGTGCCGAGTTCGACCAGCCCTACATGGCAGAGTTGCGCGAATTCCTGCGTCGGGAGTACGCCGCGGGCAAGGAGATCTACCCACCGGCATCGCTGATCTTCAACGCCCTCAACTCCACGCCGCTGGACAAGGTCAAGGTGGTCATCCTCGGCCAGGATCCGTACCACGGCCCGGGCCAGGCCCACGGCTTGTGCTTCTCGGTGCAGCCGGGCGTGCCGACGCCGCCGTCGCTGGTGAACATCTATAAGGAATTGAAGCGCGACCTGAACATCGACATTCCCAACCACGGCTACCTGCAAAGCTGGGCCGACCAAGGGGTGCTGCTGCTTAACACCACCATGACCGTGGAGCGCGCCAATGCCAACGCCCACGCGGGCAAGGGTTGGCAGCATTTTACCGACCGGGTCATCGAAGTGGTCAGCGAGCACCAGCCGCACCTGGTGTTCCTGCTGTGGGGTGCCCATGCGCAAAGCAAGCAGAAACTGATCGACGCGACCAAGCACCTGGTGCTGACCTCGGTGCACCCGTCGCCGTTATCGGCGTACCGGGGGTTCCTGGGGTGCGGACATTTCAGCCGCACCAACAAGTTCCTCGAACAGCACGGCGAGGCGCCGATCGACTGGCGATTGCCGCCGGTCTGAGTGTTCGTCCTCGGGGCCTGTTCGCCAGCAGGCTCGCGAAGAAAACACCGCAGGCAATCAGGCCTGCCCCTGGCGCCGTATCCAATACCGGAACAACGGTTCTGCCAGAAACAGCACGAACAACAGTCGCATGACCTGCAACGCCGTCACCAACGGCACCGACAATTGCAGCGTCTCCGCCGTCAAGCTCATTTCCGCGATGCCGCCGGGCATCATGCCGAGGGTCAGTGAGCGCAGGTCCAGGTGGGTCAGTGTGCTCAGGCCCAGGGCCGCGAGGCTGGCGATCAGCATCGTCAACACGGTGCCGATCAGGGTGCGGCCCATGAACGACGGCGCCCGCCGGAAGAACTGTCGGTTGAAATGACAACCCAGGCCGCTGCCGATCAGCCATTGGCCAATCTGGCTGGCGCCGTGGGGCAAGCCGATGTGCAGGTCCCAGCCGATGCTCACCGCCGCGCTCACCAGCAGCGGCCCGAACAGCCACGGGTTGGGTTGGCGCAGGCGCTCCCAGACCCAGGCGAGCAGGGCGCCGGCTGGAAACAGCAGCGCCAACCAGAGCCAGTCCACGGTCGTGGCGTGTTGTACCGGGGAGCCTTCGCCCAACAGGTACTTGAACGCCGCGGGCACGCACAGCACCACCACCAGCACCCGCAAGCTCTGGCCCGCGGCGACGCGGCTCAGATCGGCGCCGTTACGGGCGCCAAGGTTGACCATTTCGCCGGAGCCGCCCGGCATGCTGGAAAAGAAAGCGGTGGCGCGGTCCTCGCCGGTGCGGCGCATCAGCCAGACACTCACCCCGCTGGACACGCTGGTGATCAGCGCGCCAAAAAAAATCAGGCCGAAGTGGCCCAGGACCTGCTCCATCACCAGGGGCGTGAAGTGCAGGCCGATTCCGATACCCACTACCCATTGGCCGCATTTGCGGCCGCCGGGGATTTCCTTCAACTGCCAGGGTGTCAGGCAGCGCACCAGGATGATCGCCAGCAACGAGCCGACCATCCAGGGCAAGGGCCAGCCAACCAGGCTGGCCAGGTAACCGCCGGCCAGGCCGACCAGCGGTGTTCCCCACCATTGTCTGAAAGTCGCCTCAGACATTGGCCAGGGCACGTCGTTGGGCGGCGCGACGACGCCAGATCCGCAACAATGGCATGAACAGCATGATCGCCGTCAGGATCCAGCAACCGAAGGTGATCGGGCTCGACCAGAGGATCTCCAGTGCGCCATTGGAAATCGACAACGCACGCCGCAGGTTCTGCTCCATCAGGCCGCCCAGGATAAAGCCCAGCAGCACCGGTGACAGCGGGAAGTCCAGCTTGCGCAGGATGTAGCCGAAGATGCCGATGCCGATCATCAGGAACAGGTCGAACGTGGTGGCGTGCACCGCATAGACACCGATGCCGGTGATGATGGCGATGACCGGTACCAGCGCCCAGTTCGGTACCGCCAGGATGCGGGTGAACACGCGGATCATCGGGATGTTGAGGATCACCAGCATGACGTTGGCGATGAACAACGACGCGATCAGGCCCCAGACGATGTCCGGCTGTTGCTGGAACAGCAACGGGCCAGGGGTGATGTTGTACAGCGACAGCGCGCCGATCATCACCGCCGTGGTGCCCGAACCGGGAACGCCGAGGGTCAGCATCGGCACCAGCGCACCGCAGGCTGCGCCACCGATGGCGGTTTCTGGCGCGGCGAGGCCACGCTTGTCGCCCTGGCCGAACGTGCCGCTGGCACCGGCGATGCGCTTCTCGGTCATGTAGGCCACGGCACTGGCGAGGGTCGCGCCGGCGCCCGGCAACACGCCCATGATGAAACCGAGTAGGCCGCAACGCAGGTTCACGACAAATACCGATGCCGCTTCCTTGAAGTTGAACATCATCCGCCCGGTGGCTTTCACCGCTTCCTGGCCGCGGTGGGTTTTCTCCAACAGCAACAGGATCTCGCTGATGGAAAACAGGCCGAGCACCAGCACGACGAACTGGATCCCGTCGGTCAGGTGGATGTTGTCACCGGTGAAGCGGTACACGCCGCTGTTGGCATCGATCCCGACACTGGACAGGAACAGGCCGATCAGCGCTGCGATAAACGTTTTGAGGGGACGGTCGCCGGCCATGCCACCCAGGCAGACGATGGCGAACACCATCAGGACGAAATACTCCGCCGGTCCGAAGGCAATTGCCCATTTGGCCAGCAGCGGGGCAAACAGGACCATGCCGCAGGTGGCGATGAACGCACCGATGAACGAACTCCACGCCGACAGTGACAACGCCACTCCGGCCAGGCCTTGGCGCGCCATCGGGTAGCCGTCGAGGGTGGTCATCACGGTGGAGGCTTCGCCCGGGATGTTGAGCAGGATCGAGCTGATGCGCCCGCCATATTCGCAACCCAGGTACACGGCGGCCAACAGGATAAGCGCCGACTCCGGCGGCAGCCCAAGGGCGAATGCAATCGGGATCAGCAGTGCCACGCCATTGATCGGGCCCAGACCCGGCAACAAACCGACCACGGTGCCGATCAAGGTGCCGGTCAATGCGGTGACGAGGTTGTAAGGCGTCAGTGCCACGCCAAAACCCTGGCCGAGATAATTCAGGGTATCCATATCAATTCTCCAGGACGTCGAGCAGGCCGAGGGGCAGGGGGACGTCCATCAGCTTGTCGAACAACAGATACAGACCAATGGCCATCAGGCTGATGATCACCACGCTCGGCACCCAACGGCCGCCATACAGGCGTGCCATCGGCACTCCGACCAAAATGCTGGCGAGGATGAAGCCCAAAGGTTCGAAGGTGCCGGCGAACACCAGCAGCAGTGCTATGCAGATGCCGATTTTCTGCAGGGTTTCGCGGTCCAGTTGCGGGTCTTCGTCGCTGTGTACGACCGGTGCGGGACGAAACAGCATGTACAACAAAGCCAGGCCCATCAGCCCAAGCATCAGCAGGGGAAAGGCTCGTGGGCCAACGGGTTCATAAGAAAAAGCCGCCTGGTAAGGCCAGGCCATCAGTGCCAGGCCAACACAGGCCAGCAACAGCACCGCCGCAAAAATACGTTGAAGGGTGAGCATGACTAACTCCTGGGCAGCGTCGGGGTAGCCGACGCCGCCGCGCGAACAGAGACGGTTACTGGATCAGGCCGAACTCTTTGGCCAGCACCTTGTAATCGGCGACTTGCTTCTTCACGTAGGTGTCCAGTTCCTGGCCGGTCATGGCGAACGGGAACAACTCGCGCTGGTCTCGCAGCTTGGCGAACTCTTCGGAGGCCAGCAGCTTGTCGAAGGCGTCTTTCCACCAGGCGTAATCTTCGTCGCTGACCTTTGGCCCGAGGTAGAAGCCGCGCACCACCGGCCAGACGATGTCGTAGCCTTGTTCCTTGGCGGTCGGGATGTCTTTCATTTCCGGCTCGTCGATGCGTTTTTCGGCGAACACGGCCAGCAGGCGCATGTCACCGCTCTGGATATGGGGCATGGAGTCGGAGATGTCGGTACTGCCGACCTGGATGTGCCCGCCGAGCAGGGCAGTAGCGATTTCACCGCCGCCTTCGAGGGCCACATAGCGCAGGTCGCGAGGGTTGATCCCGGCGGCCTTGGCGATGAGTGCGGTCTGCATCCAGTCCTGGCTGCCCACGGTGCCGCCGGAGCCGATGACCACTGAGCCTGGATCTTTCTTCAGGGCTTGTACCAGATCATCGAGGGTCTTGTAGGGCGAATCACTCTTCACTGCGATGGCGCCATAGCTGGTACCGACGGCGGCCAGCCAACGCACGGCGCTTTCGTCGAAGCGACCGAACTTGCCCTGGGCCAGGTTCAACAGCGAGCCGCTGGACCAGGCCACCAGGGTGCCGGCGTCCGCCGGGCGCTGGGCGACCACGGCGTTATAGGCCACCGCGCCAACGCCACCGGGCATGTAGGTGACGCGCATCGGCTTGGTCAGCAGCTTCTGGTTGACCAGTGCGCTTTGCGCAAGCTTGCACGTCAGGTCGAAACCGCCGCCGGGGGAGGCCGGTGCGATGCATTCGGGGCGCTTGGGTTCGGCGAGCAACTGCCCGGCGAACATCAGGCAGCCGGCGGCCAGGACGACTTTACGCAGTGATAGGCTCATTATTGTCTCCACAGGAGTTGTTGTTGTGTGTGGTACGAAGGGGGCGATGCCGGCTCCTTGCCTTGCTCATCGAGGATGGCCGACACAGGTCGTGGCAGGGAGGGGCGCGATGGAACAACGGCAGGCCGGGCAGCAGTGAAGCTGGCCAGGACGGTCTGTTGGAAGCGGGAAAGGTGGGCTGGCACGGTGGCCTGACGCTGCATGGACAGCATGATGAACACTCCGCTTTTATTGTTCTTATCGGCGAAAACGCTTCGAGGCGTTTTTCGTTCGCGATCCGCATCGCGACCGGCAGTCGAAACTGTCCGTCCTGGGACTCTAACGGCCCAACCTTTCGCTAACCTTTCAATACCTTTCAGGCTGTTTTTTGGCTTCACAGTGGGCGTTGCGGCTGTAAACTCCGCGCCAAAGAATGGCGTCGGCCATCCCTGAATCGAGGAATAACCCATGCGTGTTCTGCTCGTCGAAGACCATCTGCAGCTTGCCGAAAGCGTTGCCCAGGCGCTCAAGAGCACCGGTTTGACCGTCGATGTGCTGCACGATGGCGTGGCCGCAGACCTGGCCTTGAGCAGCGAGGAGTACGCCGTGGCGGTCCTCGATGTCGGGCTGCCGCGCATGGACGGTTTCGAAGTGCTGGCGCGCCTGCGGGCTCGCGGCAAGACCCTGCCGGTGTTGATGCTCACCGCCCGCAGCGACGTTAAGGACCGCGTCCACGGCCTGAACCTGGGGGCCGACGATTACCTGGCCAAGCCCTTTGAACTGACCGAGCTGGAGGCCCGGGTCAAGGCGCTGTTGCGGCGCAGTGTCCTGGGCGGCGAACGCCAACAGCGCTGTGGTGGGCTGGTGTATGACCTGGACACCCGTCGTTTCACCCTCGACGATGAACTGCTGACGCTGACATCCCGCGAGCAGGCGGTGCTGGAGGCGTTGATCGCCCGGCCGGGGCGGGTGATGAGCAAGGAGCAGTTGGCCGCCCAGGTATTTGGCCTGGACGAAGAAGCCAGCGCGGATGCCATCGAGATCTACGTCCATCGCCTGCGCAAGAAACTCGATGGCCATGCGGTTGCCATCGTCACCTTCCGTGGCCTGGGCTACCTGCTGGAAAACCGCGATGCATAAGCCCGACAGCCTGCGCTGGCGGTTGCTCTGGAACCTCGCATTGCTGTTGGTGGTGCTGATGCTCGCCAGCGGCCTGAGCGCCTACTGGAACGGTCGCGAAGCCGCGGATACCGCCTATGACCGCACGCTGCTGGCCTCGGCCCGAACCATCGCCGCGGGGCTTTCCCAGCGCGATGGCAGCCTGAGCGCGGACGTGCCCTATGTGGCCCTGGACACCTTCGCCTATGACAGCGCCGGGCGCATTTATTACCAGGTCAATGACATCAACAAGCAGTTGATCTCTGGCTATGAAAACCTTCCCGGCCCGCCGCCCGGTACGCCACGCACCGACGATTACCCGGCCCTGGCGCGCTTCTACAACGCCAGTTACCAGGGCCAGAACGTGCGGGTGGTGAGCCTGCTCAAAGCCGTGAGCGAGCCGAACATGAACGGCATGGCGGAGATTCGCGTTGCGGAGACTGAAGAGGCGCGGGTCAGCATGGCCCGCAGCCTGATGGCCGACACCTTGCTGCGCCTCGGGATGCTGGCCGTGGGGGCGTTGCTGCTGGTGTGGTTCGCGGTCAGTGCCGCATTGCGTCCACTGGAGCGCTTGCGTACGGCGGTGGAGGAGCGCCAGCCGGACGATCTGCGTCCGCTGCCGCTGGTGGAAGTCCAGCATGAGCTCTGGCCCCTGGTGCGGGCCCTCAACCACTTCACCGAGCGGCTGCGCGGGCAGTTCGAGCGCCAGGCGCAATTCATTGCCGATGCCGCCCATGAACTGCGCACACCGTTGGCCGCGCTCAAGGCCCGCCTGGAGCTGGGCTTGCGCGCCAGTGAGCCGGCGACCTGGCGTGAAACCTTGGAAACCGCCGCCCAAGGCACCGACCGCTTGACCCATCTGGCGAATCAGCTGTTGTCCATGGCCCGCGTCGAAAACGGCGCCCGCGCCATCGCCGAGGGCGGCGCGCAGTTGCTCGACATGAGTCAGCTGGCCCGGGAGCTGGGCATGGCCATGGCGCCGCTGGCCCATGCCCGGGGTGTGGCGTTGGCGCTGGAAGCCGATGAGCCGGTGTGGCTGCGGGGCGAGCCGACCTTGCTCAACGAGTTGCTGAGCAACCTGGTGGATAACGCCCTGGCGCATACCCCATCGGGCGGCAACGTGATCCTGCGGGTCACCGCGCCGGCGGTGCTGGAAGTTGAGGACGACGGCCCTGGCATTCCCCTGCACGAGCGCGATCGGGTGTTCGAGCGCTTCTATCGTCGCAACCAGCAAGTGGCCGGGTCCGGCCTGGGGTTGGCGATCGTCGGTGAGATCTGCCGCGCTCACTTGGCGCAGATCACCCTGCACGATGGGCAGGAGCGGGGGCTGAAGGTGCGGGTGAGTTTTGTACCGGGCTCGGACTGATTCCAATGCGCTTCGGCGCACCCGGCTCGCTAGTAAAACATCGACCGCGCTTCTTCGATGTGCGCGCAGCGATCCTTGTTGTCCAGGTCGATGCCCAGCTTCTTGAAGGACGGCACCGCAAACACATCGATCTTGCCGAGAGGGTGGTCGGTGTCTCTGTAGCAATACAGCGCAGCGACCTGCACCAGGTCGACATAATCGACCTGCCGGGTATCCCGGGTGAAATCCAGGTACAAGCCCGGCAGTTTCACCAGCCTCTCTGGAAACTCCCAGACACTGAGCAACTTGTCCCCCAGCACCGGATGAATCGTCTCGATGACATGGTTGAGGCTGACGGGGTCGGACAACAATTCGTTGTTGTCTTGCGCGTACGTCAGGATCGGCAGCACGCCGATCTGGTGCACCAGCCCACCGAGGGCCGCCTGGTCGGGCTTGAGCTGCGTGTAGCCGCGGCACAGCGCATAGCTGACACCGGCGATCTCCAGGCTTTTGCGCCAGACTTCGCGCATTTTCTGTTCGACCACCTCGGAGCGGGCATGGAAAATCTGCTCCATGACCAGGCCAATGGCCAGGTTACTGCTGTAGTTGACGCCAAGCCGGGTGATGGCCGTGTGCAGGTCGGTGACTTCCTGGGTGGCGCGAAGCAGCGGGCTGTTGACCACTTTTATCAGGCGAGCCGAAAGCGCCGTGTCGCGACCGATCACTTTGCTCAGGTTGCTTACGCTGATTTCCGGGTCTTCAGCGGCCCGGCGAATCTGCAGGGCCACTTCCGGTAATGTTGGCAACACCAGGTCATCGTTATCGATGGCCTCCACCAAATCCCGTTGGACCTTCTCCGCCAAATCGCTCATTTCGGTTCTCTAGGGTGTTGCGACAAAGGCTGCGATCAGCGCTGGATCTCGCGGTCGCGGTCCAACTCGTAAGGCAAGTCGAGCAACTGCAGGGTTGGGCCTTCCAGGGCGCCCAGGTGCAGGTTGCCATCTTCCGCTGCTTCGGCCTGCAACACCGCCAGCAGTTCAATGTTTTGCTCGGCTCGCGCAGCCATCACCACTTCGCCGATGGAGCTGCCGTGGGTCGGGGAGAACAGCGCCGTGCCCGGTTCCGGCAGTTCGCTGGCGTCCAGTTGCAGGCGATACAGGCGCCGTTTGAGCTTGCCCAGGTACTGCATGCGGGCGACGATTTCCTGGCCGGTGTAGCAACCTTTCTTGAAACTCACGCCGCCAACGGCTTGCAGGTTGAGCATCTGCGGGATGAACAGCTCACGGGTGGCCGGCATCACCTGACCGATACCGGCGCGGACCTGGCCCAGCAGCCACGGGTTCAGGTCTTTCTCGGCGAGTGCCGCGGCCAGTTGGCTCCTGAGCGCTGGCGCCTGCTCGGCGCGGGCCCAGAGTTCAGCACGGCCGGGGGAAACCCGCACGGCGATCAGCGACTCATGGCGAACCACACTGTCGGTGTCGGCCGGCAGTTCGAGGCCCAGGCCGGCGAGCACGTCGTCGGCGTTTTCCAGGCCGAAGCGAACCCAGGCCGGGCTTTCGTCGGTGAGTTTGGATTTGGAGAACACGGCGTATTTTTTCAGGTCCGCCAGTTGTGGCTCGAGCAGCTCGCTGGCCATCGCCATCAGCACGCCGTCGCCTTCGAGCAGGATGCGGAAGCTCGATTGCATACGGCCTTTCTGGGTGCAGCGGGCACCAAGGCTGGCACGGCTGTCGCTCAGGTAGTTGAGATTGCAGGTCAATTGACCTTGCAGGAATTTGCCGGCATCCACGCCGCGGACCGCGAGAACGCCTTCGTGGGACAGGGTGCAGAAAAAAGCGGAATCAGCCATGGGACATCGCAGGGTAAAAAGTCTGGTGGACATCATAAGGGGGCGCCCTTGAAATGGGTAGTTCACAAAGGAACGGTCGTGGCCGACCAATGCTGTCTGTTCCACCACGGCGGGGCCTGTATACTTGCGCTCTATTTGAGGAGCGCTCCATGGTCGAAGATGTTGAACTGAATCGCCTCTACTGGCACAGCCGTCGCGGCATGCTTGAGCTGGACGTGTTGCTGGTGCCGTTCGTGAAAGAGGTCTATCCCCATCTCAATGAAACGGACCGCGCGTGCTATGTCCGCCTGCTCGAATGCGAGGACCAGGACATGTTCGGCTGGTTCATGGAGCGTAGCGAATCCGACGATCCAGAGCTGCAGCGCATGGTTCGGATGATTCTGGACCGTGTCCAGCCAAAGTAACCGCTTCGAATGCCGCTGGCAGGCCTCCAGGCAACTGCTGGCGGCCTACCTGCTGGCCCAGGCTGTCGCCCTGGGTTCGTTGTGTCTCCTGTCTGTCCCTTTCCCGTTGGCAGCGCTTGGCGTGGTGCTGTGCCTGGCCCATGGCGCCTGGGTCCTGCCGCGACAGCTCTTGTTGACCCATCGACAGGCCTTCAGTGGTTTGCGTTACGACGCGGCCGGTTGGCACCTGTGGAGCCCGGCTCACGGTTGGCGGGCGGTGCAGTTGCGCCCCGACAGCCTGGCGTTGCCGTTGATCGTCGTGCTGCGTTTTCGCCTGCGGGGCGAGTGGCGGGTCCGCTCGCTGTGCGTGCCGCGCGACGCGCTGGCGCCGGATACTCATCGGCGCCTGCGGGTGCGGCTCAGGTTCAGTCGGCGTAGGTGGGCGGCACCAGGATAGTGTCCAGTGCCTCGGGCAGCAGGTCCGGGTAGTCGAGGGTGTAGTGCAGTCCCCGGCTTTCCTTGCGCTCCATGGCCGAACGGATCATCAGTTCGGCCACCTGGGCCAGGTTGCGCAGCTCGATCAGGTCGCGGCTGACTTTGTAGTTGCTGTAGAACTCGTCGATTTCATCCAGCAGCAGGCGCACCCGGTGCTGGGCCCGTTGCAGGCGCTTGTTGGTGCGCACGATCCCCACGTAGTCCCACATGAAACGCCGTAGTTCGTCCCAGTTGTGGGCGATGATCACGTCTTCGTCCGAATCGGTGACCTGGCTGGCGTCCCACGAGGGCAGGGCGGCGGGGATGGCGATCTGTGGCAATTGTTGCAGGATGTCTGCCGCCGCCGAGCGGGCGTAGACGAAACATTCCAGCAGCGAGTTGCTGGCCATGCGGTTGGCGCCGTGCAGGCCGGTGAAGCTGGTTTCGCCGATGGCGTACAGGCCCGGCACGTCGGTGCGGCCCTGCTGGTCGACCATCACGCCACCGCAGGTGTAGTGCGCCGCCGGCACCACCGGGATCGGTTGCCGGGTGATGTCGATGGAAAACTCCAGGCAACGCTCGTAGACGGTCGGGAAATGGCTCTTGATGAAGGCTTCGGGCTTGTGGCTGATGTCCAGGTAGACGCAATCGATGCCCAGGCGCTTCATTTCATGGTCGATGGCCCGGGCGACGATGTCCCGGGGCGCCAGTTCGGCACGCGGGTCGAAGCGCTGCATGAAGCGTTCACCGTTGGGCAGCTTCAGGTGGGCCCCTTCGCCACGCAGGGCCTCGGTCACCAGGAAACTCTTGGCCAGCGGGTGGTAAAGGCAGGTGGGGTGGAACTGGTTGAATTCCAGGTTCGCCACCCGGCAGCCCGAGCGCCATGCCATGGCGATGCCGTCGCCGCAGGCGCCGTCGGGGTTGCTGGTATAAAGGTAGACTTTCGCGGCCCCGCCGGAGGCCAGGATGACGAAACGCGCGCCGTAGGTGTCGACTTCGCCGGTGCCGCGATTGAGCACGTAGGCGCCCAGGCAACGATCACCCTCCAGGCCCAGGCGCTTTTCGGTAATCAGGTCGACCGCGACGCGCTGCTCCAGCAACTCGATGTTCGGCCGCTGCCGGGCCTGGGCGAGCAATGTCTTGAAGATCGCCGCGCCGGTGGCATCGGCCGCGTGGATGATCCGTCGATGGCTGTGGCCGCCTTCGCGGGTCAGGTGAAATTCGAAACCGCCGTCTTCGTTGCCGGAGTGCTCGTCACGGGTAAATGGCACGCCCTGGTCGATCAGCCACTGGATGGCTTCCCGGCTGTGCTCGACGGTAAAGCGCACCGCGTCCGGGTGACACAGGCCGCCACCAGCGTTGAGGGTGTCGTCGACATGGGATTCGACGGTATCGGTATCGTCCAGGACGGCCGCGACGCCGCCCTGGGCCCAGAATGTCGAGCCGTTGGCCAGGTCGCCCTTGCTCAGCACGGCGATGCGCAAATGCTCCGGCAAGGTCAGGGCAAGGCTCAAACCGGCGGCTCCGCTGCCGATTACCAGAACATCATGTTGGAACTGTTGGCTCATTCGAATGGTTTCCGCTCAAGGCGACCCGGGTCGGGGTTGGCGCAGGACACCGTTTCATCGGGTCACGCAGCCACGCAGCCCACTAGTATATAGAGGGGGGGACCGGCACAATAGCCGGGCGAATCATGGCAATGTGGTACCAGTGTGGTGGAACAGCGGCACGCTTCGTCGGATCGCGGTTTCGCATGGGCGGGCAACAAGGCGGCCGTTTCGAGGATAGAGCGTGGTTTATCCCGTCACGGTTGGCCAATGTCCACTTCACAGCGCTATAAAATAGAGGGAACTTTTGCCAGGCGCCTACGTTCAATAGACGGTTGTCTGCAAAAGGGAGCAGCGTTGGGTGTGCAGGATTTCGATTGAAGTCCTTGCCGACAGGCCCGGCGATAGATTATTCGCGCAGCCGGGGAATCTCGTGCTGCGTTTTTCGTGCGTGCCGAGATCAGAGCGCGCCGGAAACTTGCTTGGAAGGGGGAGAACTTTTGCGAAAAGCCCGAGTCTATGTTTGCAAGCCCGGACAATTAGTAATGCAAGCCTCCTTCGAGCTTATCGAGGAGTGTTCATGCTAACCCAGGAAGAGGATCAGCAGCTGGTTGAGCGCGTACAACGCGGCGACAAGCGAGCTTTCGATCTGCTAGTGCTGAAATACCAGCACAAAATTCTCGGGTTGATCGTGCGGTTCGTGCACGACACCCATGAAGCGCAGGATGTTGCTCAGGAGGCCTTCATCAAGGCCTACCGTGCACTTGGTAATTTTCGCGGCGACAGCGCGTTCTACACGTGGCTTTACCGCATCGCCATCAACACGGCGAAAAACTATCTGGTTTCACGCGGCCGCCGGCCGCCGGATAGCGATGTAAGTTCTGAAGATGCAGAGTTCTACGATGGCGATCACGGCCTCAAGGACCTCGAATCCCCGGAACGTGCATTGCTGCGGGATGAGATCGAGGGCACTGTCCACCGAACCATCCAGCAACTGCCCGAAGATTTGCGTACGGCTTTAACTTTACGCGAGTTCGACGGTCTGAGTTATGAGGACATTGCGAGCGTCATGCAATGTCCGGTGGGTACCGTGCGCTCCCGGATCTTCCGCGCTCGGGAGGCCATCGATAAAGCCCTGCAACCGTTGTTGCAGGAAAACTAAAGACAGCGGCGATAGCCAAGAGAGGAACGCCATGAGTCGTGAAGCCCTGCAGGAATCGCTGTCCGCAGTGATGGATAACGAAGCGGACGAACTGGAATTGCGTCGGGTATTGAATGCCTTTGACGATGTTGAAACCCGTGAGACCTGGGCTCGTTACCAGATCGCTCGGGCTGTAATGCACAAGGACCTGCTGCTTCCGCGCCTGGACATCGCTGCGGCCGTTTCTTCTGCATTGGCTGACGAAGCCGTACCGGCAAAAGCCTCCCGCGGACCATGGCGCAGCCTGGGTCGCCTGGCCGTTGCCGCTTCGGTCACCGTAGCCGTACTGGCCGGTGTGCGCCTGTATAACCAGGATGAGATTGCCGGCGTGCAAATGGCGCAGCAGTCCACCCAGCCTGGCCTGGCCGCTCCACAGGTCAAGGGCCCGGCAGTGCTGGCCGGCTACAGCGAAGGTTCGGAAGCTGCAGGTCCGATGACCAACGGTGTGCTGCAAGGCCAACCTGGCTGGCATGACCAGCGTCTGCCTAACTACCTGCGTCAGCATGCCCAGCAAGCTGCCTTGAAGGGTACTGAAAGCGCGCTGCCCTATGCCCGTGCAGCCAGTATGGAAAACCGTTAATTAAGGACGACCATTGCGCGCCATACCTTTATTCGCGCTGTTGCTGGGAGGCTGGTGTACGGTTCCAGCCTATGCCGATGAGGCTCAGGACTGGTTGAACCGCCTGGGCCAGGCCGAGCAGCAACAAAGCTTCCAGGGCACTTTCGTTTACGAGCGCAACGGTAGTTTCTCTACCCACAACATCTGGCATCGTGTCCAGGATGGCAAGGTCCGCGAGCGGCTACTCCAGCTCGACGGCTCGGCACAGGAAGTCGTGCGCATTGATGGACGGACTCAATGCGTCAGCGGCTCGCTGATCGCGGGGTTGGGCAATACGCCAGACGGCACTGCACGGGCGCTCGATCCGCAAAAACTCAAGAATTGGTATGACCTTGCCGTCATTGGCAAGTCGCGTGTGGCTGGGCGTCCGGCGGTCATTGTGGCGTTGACGCCCAAGGACCAGCATCGCTACGGCTTCGAACTGCACCTGGACAAAGAGACGGGGTTGCCGCTCAAGTCCTTGTTGCTCAATGACAAGGGGCAACTGCTCGAACGGTTCCAGTTCACGCGCATGAACGTTGCCGCGCCGGCGGAGGCCGATTTGCAGGCCTCGGCTGATTGTAAGGTGGTTGCACAGGACCCGGACAAGGCCGCTGCGGTGAAAGCCTCCTGGCACTCGGACTGGCTGCCGCCGGGCTTCGAGTTGGCCAGCAGTACCGCGCGCAAGGACCCGGACACCAAGGTCCTGGTCAACAGCCTGATGTACGACGATGGCTTGGCGCGCTTCTCGGTGTTCCTTGAGCCATTGAATGGCGCCAACGCCACCGATACCCGCACTCAGCTCGGCCCGACGGCCGCCGTCTCCCGTCGACTCACCACGCCCCAGGGCGAAATGATGGTCACGGTGGTTGGCGAGATTCCCATCGGGACGGCGGAGCGGATCGCGCTGTCCATGCGTTCCGATGTCACGGCGACCCAGTAGCGTATTGGCTGGGTGGCCTGAATGCGCGAAAGGCTGATGGCGCCGGGGTCTGATCGAAATGCCGAAACTTCCTGTCAGCATTTTCATTTGCAAAAACACGGTTTTTTTTCTATTAGGTCAGAGCCGCTCGGCCCTGGCCTTGTCTGTTTGCGGAACAAAAATACCGGCGTATCTTTCCCTGGTATTGCTTGCTCCATATCGCTTAACCATGCTCGTCGTAACGGGAGCCGTATGTCGATACCACGCTTGAAAACCTATCTCTCCATCTTTGCCACCGTGCTTGTGCTCGGCCAGGCTGTCCCTGCCGTGGCAGCCGAGTTGCCTGACTTCACGCAGTTGGTCGAGCAGGCGTCGCCCGCAGTGGTGAACATCAGTACGACCCAGAAGTTGCCGGATCGTCGGGTATCGGACCAGCAGATGCCGGACCTCGAAGGCCTGCCGCCGATGCTGCGCGAGTTCTTCGAGCGCGGGATGCCGCCGCAACCGCGGTCGCCGGGTGGCGGTCGCCAGCGTGAGGCGCAATCCCTGGGTTCCGGCTTCATCATTTCGCCTGATGGCTACATCCTGACCAACAACCACGTGATCGCCGACGCCGATGAGATCCTGGTGCGCCTGGCTGATCGCAGTGAACTCAAGGCCAAGCTGATCGGCACCGACCCACGCTCCGACGTGGCCTTGCTGAAAATCGACGGCAAGGACCTGCCCGTGCTCAAGCTGGGCAAATCCCAGGACCTGAAGGCCGGCCAGTGGGTCGTGGCCATCGGTTCACCGTTCGGTTTCGACCACACCGTGACCCAAGGCATTGTCAGCGCCATCGGGCGCAGCTTGCCGAACGAGAACTACGTGCCCTTCATCCAGACCGACGTGCCGATCAACCCGGGTAACTCCGGTGGCCCGCTGTTCAACCTTGCCGGTGAAGTGGTGGGTATCAACTCGCAGATCTACACCCGGTCGGGCGGCTTCATGGGCGTGTCCTTCGCCATCCCGATCGACGTGGCCATGGACGTGTCGAGCCAGCTGAAAAGCGAAGGCAAGGTCAGCCGTGGCTGGCTGGGCGTCGTCATCCAGGAAGTGAACAAGGACCTGGCCGAGTCGTTCGGGCTGGAAAAACCAGCCGGTGCGCTGGTGGCGCAGATCCAGGAAGGGGGGCCGGCGGCCAAGGGCGGCCTGCAAGTGGGTGACGTGATCCTGAGCATGAACGGCCAGCCGATCATCATGTCCGCCGACCTGCCGCACCTGGTGGGCGCCCTCAAGGCCGGTGCCAAGGCCAATCTGGAAGTGATCCGCGAAGGCAAGCGCAAGAATGTCGAACTGACCGTCGGGGCCATTCCCGAGGAAGGCAAGGAGCTGGATTCGCAGACCAAATCCGGTGTCGAGCGCAGCAGCAATCGACTGGGCGTGGCAGTGGCCGAGCTTACCGAAGAGCAGAAGCGCACCCTGGAGCTTCAGGGCGGCGTGGTGATCAAGGAAGTGCAGGACGGTCCTGCGGCCCTGATCGGCTTGCAACCAGGCGACATCATCACTCACCTGAACAACCAGGCCATCGGTTCGGCCAAGGAGTTCACCGATATCGCCAAGGCACTGCCGAAGAATCGCTCGGTGTCGATGCGGGTCCTGCGTCAGGGACGTGCGAGTTTCATCACCTTCAAGCTGGCCGAATGACCGGTTAGCGCCGCAATGAAAAAACCGCCTCAAGAGAGGCGGTTTTTTATGCGTGGTAAATACTGCCTGCCACGCAGATGGGTGACGAGCCCATGACCCTGTGGGAGCGGGCTTGCTCGCGAAAGGGTCAGCACCTTCAACATCATTGCAAGCTGACCCACCGCTTTCGCGAGCAAGCCCGCTCCCACAAGGGAGCTGTGCTGGGCCGTAAACCTGGCGTCGCAGCCTTACCCCATCATGTCCTTGACCATGCGTTCCTGTTCCATGAGCTCCCGTTGCCGGGCGTCGATGCGTGACGACAGCGGGAAGTTGGTGCCGGCGCGACGTTTGGCGAAGTCCAGTTGCTGGATGGCCTGGCGGTAGTCGCCAACCAGCGCGAAGTACTCGGCACGCGCCTGATGCAAGCCAATGATGTTGCCCGACAAGCCGCGAGTCTCTGCCACCATGTACCACACGTCCGGGTCGTCCGGGCGGGACTTGAGCAGCGTTTCCAGGGCCTTCTCGGCGTCGGCGGGGCGGTTTTGCTTGAGTAGCAGGTCGACCCGTACCTGGTTGAGGGGGTAGTTGCCTGGGTATTGCGTCAGCATCCGATCGACGCGCGATTGTGCGTCGGCCAGCTTGTTGCTGGTGATGTCCAGGTCAACCTGGGCCAGGTTGTAGATGATTTCGTTGGGTGATTTGGCCAGTAGCGGCTTGAGGTTTTCCCGGGCCTCGTTCAATTGGCCGCCCTTGATCTGCGCGATCGCCAGGCCATAGCGCGCCACGTCGTTCTTCGGGTTCTCATCCAGCTGCGCCCGGAAGCGCTTGGCGCCCAGGCCCGGGGTTTCTTCGTAGATCAACTGGACGCGTGCGCGAATCAGTTGATAACGCACGCTGTCCTCGATGCCGCCCGGCTTGGCCTGTTCGGCGCGGTTACGGGTGTCGGCGATCCGGGATTCGGTCACTGGGTGAGTCAGCAGGAACTCCGGAGGCCGGGCGTCGAAGCGGTACTGGCGCATCAGGCGCTCGAACATGGTCGGCATGGAGCGCGGATCGTAGCCGGCCTTCTCCAGGTTCAGGATGCCGATACGGTCGGCCTCCTGTTCATTCTGGCGGGAGAAGCGCCGCTGTTCCTGGATGGCGGCTGCCTGGGTCCCGGCGATGGCGGCGATGCCGGCGTCACCGCCACCGGCGGCGGCGATCACGATGCCGGTTAACAGCGCCGCCATCATCGGCACTTGCATGCGCTGCTGGGCTTCGACGCCGCGGGCGAAGTGGCGTTGCGACAAGTGCGCCAGTTCGTGCGCCATGACCGAGGCGTATTCGCCTTCGGTCTGGGCGTTGAGGAACAGGCCGCCGTTGACCCCGACGATCCCGCCCGGCGCAGCGAAGGCGTTGAGTTGCGGGCTGTTGATCAGGATGAACTCCAGGCGCCGGTCATTGACCTGGCTGGTTTCCACCAGCTTGTAGACGCTGGTTTCAACATAATCCTTGAGCTGTGGATCGTTGAGCTGGGACACCTGGCTGCGCAACAGGGCCAGCCAGGCGCGACCCAGCTGGTGTTCCTGTTCCGGCGAGACGATGGCAGAACTGGCGTCGCCAAGTGACGGCAGGTCGTCGGCGAAGCCCGGTGAGGCAAGCAGGCAAGCGAGCGTCAGCAGGGTGGGGCGCAGAAATGTCATGCACGAAGCCTTAGTCGACAAAGACCTTACTGTAGCCGGACACCGGGCCCGGGACCAGATATTCTAGGCGGCTCAACGACCTGCCGCGGAGTGAACCGATGACCGATGCTGTAGCCCACGATGCCGAACTGGACGCCAGCGGCCTGAACTGCCCGTTGCCGTTGCTCAAGGCCAAGCTGGAACTCAATCGGCTGGCCAGTGGCGCGGTGCTCAAGGTGACCGCCACGGATGCGGGCTCCCAGCGTGATTTCCGCACCTTCGCTCGGTTGGCCGGTCATACGCTGCTGCGTGAAGAAGACGATAACGGCGTTTACCGTTACTGGCTGAAAAAGGCCTGAGCAATCGATGACGCTTCTTAAGGATTTTTAATGTTCAAGGTGTTACGCGACTGGATTCAACGCTACTTCTCCGATGAGGAGGCGGTGGTCCTGGCTGTCCTGCTGTTCCTGGCCTTCACCGCCGTGCTCACCCTGGGCGGCATGCTGGCACCGGTGCTGGCGGGGATGGTGCTGGCGTACCTGATGCAGGGCCTGGTCACCACCCTGGAGCGCCTGCGTTTGCCGGGCGCCGTGGCCGTCGGCTTGGTGTTCGCCCTGTTCATGGGCTTGCTGGTGCTGTTCATCGTGGTGATCGTGCCGCTGCTCTGGCACCAGTTGGTGACGCTGTTCAACGAGTTGCCGGGGATGCTCGCCAAATGGCAGTCGCTGCTGTTGCTGCTGCCCGAGCGTTATCCGCACCTGGTGTCCGACGAGCAGGTACTGCAGACCATCGAGGTGGTGCGCGGGCAGATTGGCAAGTTCGGTCAGTGGGCGCTGACGTTTTCACTGTCCAGCCTGCCGCTGCTGGTCAACATCATGATTTACCTGGTGCTGGTGCCGATCCTGGTGTTCTTCTTTCTCAAGGACCGGGAAATGATCGGGCGCTGGGTCCGGGGCTACCTGCCTCGCGAGCGCACGCTGATCACTCGGGTGGCCCAGGAAATGAACCGCCAGATCGCCAATTACATTCGCGGCAAAGTCATCGAGATTTTCATCTGCGGCGGCGTGACCTACATCGGCTTCGTGGCCCTGGGGCTCAACTACGCGGCGCTGTTGGCCTTGCTGGTGGGGGTTTCCGTGGTGGTGCCGTACGTGGGCACCGTCGTCGTCACCGTGCCGGTGGCGCTGATTGCGCTGTTCCAGTGGGGCTGGAGCGATCAGTTCATTTACCTGATGGCGGTCTACGGGATCATCCAGACCCTGGATGGCAACGTGTTGGTGCCGCTGCTGTTTTCCGAGGCGGTGAACCTGCACCCGGTGGCGATCATCTGCGCGGTGCTGCTGTTCGGCGGGTTGTGGGGGTTCTGGGGCGTGTTCTTCGCCATTCCCCTGGCAACGCTGTTCAAGGCCGTGCTGGATGCGTGGCCGAGCAAGGAGCCGGTGGTGGCGCCGTTGTTGTAGCGGTCACATCTGAATGAGTCGGTGAGGTTGATGGCGCCATCGCGAGCGAGCTCGCTCCCACAGGGATTGATTAACACCACCAATCCAGTGTGGGAGCGAGCTTGCTCGCGATGGCGCCAGTACAGTGCAGCGAGAACCTCAGGCCTTGTCGAGCGCCTGGGCTGCCGCCAGCACCGCATCCACATGCCCCGGCACTTTCACACCACGCCACTCCTGGCGCAGTACACCGTCCTTGTCGATCAGGAAGGTGCTGCGATCCACGCCCAGGTATTCCTTGCCATAGAGTTTTTTCAGCTTGATCACGTCGAACAGCTGGCAAACGGCTTCGTCCTTGTCGCTGATCAGCTCGAACGGGAATTCCTGTTTGCACTTGAAGTTCTCGTGGGACTTGAGGCTGTCCCGGGAGACGCCGAACACCTCGGTGTTGGCGGCCTGGAACTGCGGGTACAGGTCACGGAACCCCTGGCCTTCGGTGGTGCAGCCCGGCGTGCTGTCCTTCGGGTAGAAGTAGATCACCACCTGCTTGCCTTTCAGGGCCGCGAGGCTGATGGTCTGCCCGCTGGTGGCGGGCGCCTGGAAATCGGTAACCGGTTGGTCGACGGCAACGGCCATGAACGCTTCCTTACATTGGGTTTTGTGGACGCCACGGTTCGATCAGCGCATCCAGATTCATCGCGTCGGCGAAGTCCAGGAACTGATCGCGCAGCCAACTGATCTGGGTGCCGGCCGGCAGGGTCACGGTGAACGTGGCATTGAGCATGGTGCCGCCGGTCTGGGGTGCCTGGTAGGTGTCGCAGGTCAGGTTTTCCAGCTCGACGTGGTGGTCCATGAAGAATTGGCACAGCTCGTTGATGATGTCCGGGCGGTAGGCCGAGCTCACGTAGGCCACGTAGGGCAGAGCCTGGGGACGGTTCTCCAACGCGGCGCTGCGCACCACGTTGACGGTGAAGGCGTGCTTCTTCGCCAACACGGGGAGGCTGCCTTCCAGGCGAGCGAGGGCGTCCCAGCTGCCGGAAATTTCCAGCACGAGCGCACTGCATTCGCCGTGACGAGTCAGGCGTGAGGTCACGACGGCGCAGCGATTTTCATGGCTGGCGCGGCACAGGACGTTAGTCAGCTCCATGGGGTTGGCGCCAAGGGCACTGATAACAAGGAATTGTTCGCGGACTGTGGGGGTGGACATGCAGCATTCCTAAAGCGATGAGCGGTCGGTACTTTTTACAGCCCGGTACGGCGCCAGGCCCCGGAAAAGCGCACGGCCCAGGCCCAGTGTCCGGGGTTGCGCCGTGTTCCGCGATGGCAGCAACGGACCGGGACAAACGCAGGATCGGGGCTTGTGGCGACGAAAACGGAGGCTGGAAACCGGCGTACGAGCTTATCGGTACCGATCAAAGCCTGAAGGGTAGCGAAAACCATCGCCAAGGGGAATGGTAGTTCGCTTGTACAAGCATCTTGGCGCCAGTACCATTACCGCTCTCTTTTTCCGGCAGGAGCGGTTTCATGATTGCGGGCAGTATGGTGGCACTGGTCACACCCATGGATGCACAAGGGCATCTTGACTGGGCCAGCCTCAGCAAACTCGTGGACTTCCACCTTGAAAACGGCACCCATGCCATTGTCGCCGTCGGCACCACCGGCGAGTCGGCCACCCTCGACGTCAACGAACACATTGAAGTCATCCGGGCCGTGGTCAAGCAGGTCAATGGCCGCATCCCGGTCATCGCCGGCACCGGCGCCAACTCCACCCGCGAAGCCGTCGAACTGACCCGCAATGCCAAGGAAGCCGGCGCCGATGCCTGCCTGCTGGTTGTCCCGTACTACAACAAGCCGACCCAGGAAGGCCTGTACCAGCACTTCAAGCACATTGCCGAAGCCGTCGACATCCCGCAGATCCTCTATAACGTTCCCGGCCGCACCTCCTGCGACATGCAGGCCGAGACGGTGATCCGCCTGTCCACCGTGCCGAACATCATCGGCATCAAGGAAGCCACGGGCGACATGAAGCGCGCCAAGGCGATTCTCGATGGCGTGAGCGAGGATTTCCTCGTGCTGTCCGGTGACGACCCGACCGCCGTCGAGCTGATCCTGCTGGGTGGCAAGGGCAACATTTCCGTGACTGCCAACGTCGCCCCGCGCGAAATGGCCGACCTGTGCGAGGCCGCGCTCAAGGGCGACGCCGAGACCGCCCGGGCCATCAACGAAAAACTGATGCCGCTGCACAAGGACCTGTTCATCGAGGCCAACCCGATTCCGGTGAAATGGGCCTTGGTCGAAATGGGCCTGATGCACGAGGGTATCCGCCTGCCACTGACCTGGCTGAGCAACACCTGTCATGAACCGCTGCGGCAGGCCATGCGCCAGTCCGGCGTCCTGGTTTAATTGAGGAAGTACAACGCATGAAGCGAATGGCCGGACTTTCCGCACTTGCCTTGATTATCTCCAGCACCAGCGGCTGCGGATGGATCTGGGGGCCGGAAGGTTACTTCCGCGACCGTGGTAGCGATTACCTGCAGGCGCAACAGACTGCACCGATGCAATTGCCGCAAGACGTCAACGTCGCCAAGCGCCTGGATCCGCTGCTGCCGATCCCGCGCAACGTCGCCGACGACACCGCCAAGGGCGAATACGTCGTCCCACGCCCGCAGCCGCTGTCGGCCGTGGCCGAGGCCAGCGACTACACCTTGCAGAAAAGTGGCGATTCCAGCTGGGTCATGGGCCAGCATCCACCGGCTGAAGTCTGGCCCGTGGCAATCCAGTTCTTCCAGGACAACGGTTTCCGCCTGGATGAACAACGCCCGCAGACCGGCGAATTCACCACCACCTGGCAGCGCGCCGATGAACTGTCCGCGGCCATGGGCAAGCGCCTGAGCGCCGCCGGTGTCGCATCCGACGCCGAAACCCGCGTGCGGGTGCGCATCGAGCCTGGCGTGCAGCGCAACACCAGTGAAATCTATGTCGTCAGCGCCGAGCGTCCTGCCGGCAGCACCGCCGACGTGGCCTTCACCAACCGTTCGGTCAACACCGGCCTCGACGCAGCACTGGTCGATGACATGCTGGCCAGCATGAGCCGTACCGCCGAGCAGGGGGGTTCGGTTTCGATGCTCGCCACCCGCGACTACGACACGCCAAGCCGCGTCAGCCTGAGCGAAGACGGCAGCGGCAACCCGGTGCTCAACGTCGGCTCCGACCTGGACCGTGCCTGGTCGAGTGTTGGCCGTGCATTGGAGCAGGGCGAATGGCGAGTTGAAGATATCAACCGCAGCCTGGGCCTGTACTACATCAACCTCGCCGAAAAAGCCGAGAAGAAAGACGAGAAGCCGGGCTTCTTCAGTGGCCTGTTCGGCAGCAAGCCGGACAAGGACGAAGTTGAAGCCCGTGCCGAGCGCTATCAGGTTCGCCTGAGCAAGGTGGGTGACAGCGTCCAGGTGACCGTCGAGAAGAACATCAACACCGTGGCGCCGGCCGAAGTGGCTCGTAAAGTGTTGAGCGTGATTCAGGACAACCTGGGCTGATCCGATGCGTTTTGCCGTTCTCGGCAGCGGTAGCCAAGGGAACGGCACGCTGGTCGCCAGCGCCGGTACGTATGTGCTGGTCGATTGTGGTTTCTCCCTGCGGGAAACCGAGAAGCGCCTGTTGCGCCTGGGTGTGCATCCGGCGCAACTGAGCGCGATACTCGTGACCCACGAACATGCCGACCACGTGCATGGCGTGGGTTTGCTGTCTCGGCGCTACAATCTGCCGGTGTACCTGAGCCGTGGGACCCTCGGCGGCCTGCGCAAGCCCATCGAACCGGCGGGGTTCGTGGCCGGTGGCGAGCAATTGCGCATCGGCTGCCTGGACATCAGTGTGGTCAGTGTGGCCCATGATGCCCGTGAGCCGACGCAATATGTGTTCAGTGACGGCGAGCGGCGCTTCGGCTTGTTGACCGACCTGGGTTCGTATTGCGACAGGGTGATGGACAGTTACCGCGACCTCGATGCCTTGATGATCGAGTCCAACCACTGTCGTGACATGTTGGCGCGCGGGTACTACCCGTATTTCCTCAAGCAGCGGGTCGGCGAGGAACACGGACATTTGAACAACCACCAGGCCGCGTTCCTGGTGGCCGAGTTGGGCTGGCAAGGCCTGCAACACCTGGTCCTGGCCCATCTGAGCAGCAAGAACAACCTGCCGCAGCTGGCCCGGCAATGTTTTGTCGACACCCTTGGGTGCGACCCGGACTGGCTGCAACTGGCCGATCAAGATTCAGGGCTCGACTGGCGACATATCGCCTAGCCCACTACTTAGCAAGCGGAGCCCATCATGGAAAAACGTGAAGAACTCTACCGCGGCAAAGCCAAGTCGGTTTACAAGACCGACGACGCCGACCGTTTGATCCTGCTGTTTCGCAACGACACCTCGGCGTTCGACGGCAAGCGCATCGAACAGCTGGACCGCAAGGGCATGGTGAACAACAAGTTCAACGCCTTCATCATGCAGAAGCTCGAAGCCGCCGGCGTGCCGACCCAGTTCGACAAGCTGCTGGGCGACAATGAATGCCTGGTCAAGAAGCTGGACATGATCCCGGTCGAGTGCGTCGTGCGTAACTACGCTGCCGGCAGCCTGGTCAAGCGCCTGGGCGTGGAGGAGGGCATGAAGCTCAACCCCTACACCTTTGAATTGTTCCTGAAGGACGACGCCAAGGGCGACCCGTTCATCAACGAATCCCACGTCGTGGCATTCGGCTGGGGCACCGCCGAGCAACTGGCGCGCATGAAGGAACTGTCCCTCAAGGTCAACGAGGTGCTGAGCAAGCTGTTCGACGACGCCGGCCTGCTGCTGGTGGACTTCAAGCTCGAGTTCGGCGTATTCAGCGACGGCTCCATCGTCCTGGGTGACGAATTCAGCCCGGACGGCTGCCGCCTCTGGGACAAGGCCACCAAGAAGAAAATGGACAAGGACCGCTTCCGCCAAGGCCTCGGTGATGTCATCGAAGCCTACGAAGAAGTCGCCCAACGCCTGGGTGTGCCGCTGTAAACGACGCAAGCATCTGATAGCACGGAAAAAATTTCGCTCGGGGGTTCGCTTCCGGCGAATGTGCTGGTATGATGCGCGCCACTGGAGAGATGCCGGAGTGGCCGAACGGGACGGATTCGAAATCCGTTGTACTGGCGACAGTACCTAGGGTTCAAATCCCTATCTCTCCGCCATTATTGAATACGATTAAGCCCCTGAAATGGTTGAACATTTCAGGGGCTTTTTCGTTTTTCGGGTTTGAGTGATTCTAGTGCGCATTGTTTTGCGCATTACTTTACGTATACTCAGGGTGCGCGCCTAAGCAGCGACGTTAACAAATGAATTGAGGCAACTAGCGCATGAGTGCACTTCTAGACCGAGCTGAGCAGGCAGTCTCCGCTACCGCGATGGTTCGCGGTTTCAGTGCGAAATTGAAGGAAGTCACCAGTGGGGAGGTCACCCACCTGGTGATTTTCAAAGACAACGAGCCGGCTGCTGTGTTGGTAGGCGTAGATGCCTATCAAGCCCTGCAGGATGAGCTTGAGGATCTGCGTGCCGAGCGCCTGGCCATCGAGCGTCTGGCAACCTTGGACGAACAGAACACGGTAAGCCTTGAGAGTATGGAGGCTTGCTTCAAGTAGGCAGCAGCTAATGAAATGGAGCGTCCGATTTCACCGCGATGTTGAACATGACTTGAAACAGCTGGGCAATGCCAAGGCGAAACAAATCCTGAAGGTGATACGCGAGCGTATTTCAGAAGGAGAGCCCGAGAAGATCGGTAAGGCCCTTCGTGGAGCGCTTGCCGGTTATCGCCGAATTCGGACGGGTGATGTACGCATCGTCTATCGCATCAACGGCACCGAAATTATCTTGGTCCTGTGTGTAGGCGCAAGACGCGACGATGAAGTTTATGAAGTCGCCAACCGTCGAGTCTGACCAAGCTCTTGTTTTGACATAATTGATAGCACCAAGCCCCTGGAAATGAACATTTCAGGGGCTTTTTCGTTTCTGGCGTTTGATTTTCAGGCGGTGATCTCGTCACAACGCCACGGACTTGGGGCTAGCGCTGATCAACGCTACCCGCTACCCGATTTGCCAGCAGTTCGCCCAGATCGATCACCTGCTGAATACCCATCGCCGCATGCCGCCGTGACCCTTCAAGGTCGAATACTAAAGGTACCGCTTCACAGCCCTGCGGGGGGCAAGCGCCCTCGCCACGCCAATTCCCAGCGTAATCCTCTGTGCATGTCACCACCCTGTGACAATTGCGCTAATGTCTCTCTAGCAGAAGGCTTGCCTGCCGATAGGTAAGACATACCCTAAAAAGGAGTGACCTCATGCCACGGTTCTTCGCCGATCTGGGCTTTCGCTGGAAAATCACCCTGCCCATTGCTTTCCTGGCGTTGTTGCTGGTGTTGATGGGGTGGTCGGGGATGCGGGGCATTGGCCAGGTGACGGAGTCGAGCACGCAATTGACCAACCGTTATCTGCCGGCGATCAGCCTGCTGCTCAACGCCGATCGCGACCTTTACCAGGCGTTTGTCGCCGAACGCAGCCTGCTGGGGGGCAATGCGGGGGAGCATCTGGAGGCGTTGCGGGCCAGTCATCGGGACAACCTGAAGCAGGCTTATGATCGCGTACAGAAATACGCCTCGATGCAACCGGGGGCCGATGCGATGGCGCTGGTCAGTCAGTTCAATGACCGCTTTGCCCAGTGGTCGCAACTGTCACGGCAGGTGGTCGAGCAGGCGGCAAGCAATCCACAGGCGGCCAGCGCCCTAAGTTTCGGCGAGGGTGAAAGTAAGTTCGATACCATGCGCGATGCCATCGACAAGCTCGGTGAGTTGGAGGATGCCGCGTCGCAACGCGAGGGGCAGGCGGCAATTGATCATGGTGAAGCGGTGGGAGTGCAGCAGGGCGGCATTCTGTTGATTGGATTGCTCGGCTGCATGGTGTTGATTGCGGTCTTGCCCTTGGTGGTGTTGCGTCCGATGCGGCGCTTGCTGCACCGCGTCGAGCAGATTGCCGAGGGCGGCGGCGATCTGAAGGGGCGCCTCGAGGTGGGCTCGGCGGATGAGCTGGGCCAGCTCGGCAGTGCTTTCAACCGTTTCCTCGACAAGCTGCAACCGCTGATTGCCGAGGTGGGCCGGGTGTCCGGTGAGGTCGATTCAGCGGCACGCGCCATGGCGAAGATGGCGGCGACCAATGATCAACTGATCAGCAGTGAACATGCCGCCCTCGACCAGGTCAGCACCGCCGCGACCCAGATGAGCGCCGCCGTACACGAGGTGGCCCACAATGCGGTGAGCGCGTCCGACGCCGCACAGCAGGCCAGCAGCCAGTCCCGTGAGGGCACCGAGGTGGTCAACAGCACCATCGACTCGATTCGGCAACTCGCCCAGGAAGTGGAAAGTGCGTCGTCTACCATCGAGGCCTTGGCCCAGGAAACTTCCAGCATCGGCGCCGTGCTGGAGGTCATCCGCGGGATTGCCGAGCAGACCAACCTGCTTGCGCTGAACGCAGCCATTGAGGCCGCTCGGGCCGGCGAACAGGGCCGCGGTTTCGCTGTAGTAGCGGACGAAGTCAGGGCCCTGGCGGCGCGCACCCAGGATTCGACCAAGGACATCCAGGTTCGCATCGAACGCCTGCAATCGGGCGTCGCCAAGGCCGTCCAGGCCATGCAGGTAGGCAGCGGCAAGGCCCGCGACAGTGTTGCGCAGGCCGCCGGGGTCGATCAGGTGCTCAGCGGTACCAGCGGCTCGATCCAGCGGATCAACGACATGGCTGCGCAGATCGCCAACGCCTGCGAGGAGCAGAGCAGTGTCACCGAGGAAATCGCCCGCAATATTTCCGATATCCGTGATTTGTCCAACGAAGCGGCGCAGAATTCCGCCCAGAGCATGCAGGCCAGCCAGCAGCTTTCCACCCTGTCGAAGAACCTGGCGCAATTGACGGGGCGTTTCCGCGTTTGAGGCCGTGGCCCCGGGATCGTGCGTCCTGGAGCCCTCCAACGGTCAGATCTCCTTTACGGGTGTCTCGCCCTGGACGTTCTTGATCAGCCCGATGGCATGCATGCAGTCGGCCTTGTTCACATAGGATTCGCCGCTGGCGATCGTTTCATGGTTGCCGGCCCTCAAGCGCCAGCGCCATTGGCCTTTTCCGGTGCAAAGGGTGCCGCGGGTTTGCCGGTAGATTTCAAAATACATCGATTCGCTCCCTGCGATGATTCAGTCAAGACATGTGGTGCACATGTGGCTCACAGCCTAGCCAAGCGGCCGGATTTGGCTACGTGAAAATCGTTTCCATTGGTTATCAGGTATGTCCGGGCGCAGGCTCTGGCAAACGGCTCGACCATGAGTGGAAAACAAGTCATGTTGCGGCCGGCGAGTCTGTGGCAAGTTCCGGTTTCATCCTTGCGTTGCCCTGACCGGTCCTGCTTAATACGGTTCGACACGGGCCTCCTCCAATGAGGGCCTGGGGGCCGGTAACCTGAGGTGGGGCTGTCCGACAGGTCCGAAAACACTATAAGAAAAAGAGCCATCAAGTGACTGAATATCCAGGAACGGATCTGCAAGGACGTCTAGCGCTTTCGCTTGTCATACCGGTTTACAACGAAGTCCAGTCCATTGACTTGTTCATCACCAGGATCGACCAGGTCTTTGTCCATGAATCGCTGGTGGACCTGGAGCTGGTGTTCGTCAATGACGGCAGCGTGGACGACACCCTGGTGCTGCTGCTGGAACGGCAGAAGACCGACCCGCGTATCCGCGTTGTCGACCTGAGTCGCAACTTCGGCAAGGAGGCGGCATTGAGCGCTGGCCTGCAAGCCGCGCGCGGCCAGGCGGTGGTGCCGATCGACGTCGATCTGCAAGACCCTCCCGAGGTCATTCTCGAAATGATCACGCACTGGCGCAACGGTGCCGAGGTGGTGCTGGGGCACCGGGTCAACCGCGACTCCGACTCCTGGGCCAAGCAGGTTTCCGCCAACAGCTTCTACCGCCTGCACAATAAAATCGCCGACCACAAGCTGCCGGAAAACGTCGGTGATTTCCGCTTGATGGATAGGTGCGTGGTCGATGCCTTGCAGACGTTGCCCGAGTCCCGGCGCTTTATGAAAGGGCTGTTTGCCTGGGTCGGGTTCCGCACCACCTACGTCGATTACGTCAGGCCCGAGCGTGCCGCCGGCCAGAGCAAGTTCAACGGCTGGCGCCTGTGGAACTTCGCCCTCGAAGGCATCACCAGCTTCAGCACTGAACCGCTGCGCATCTGGACCTACCTGGGGCTGTGCGTCTCGCTGGTGTCTTTCGCCTTTGCGGTGTTCATCATCCTGCGCACCCTGATTTCCGGCATCGACTTGCCAGGTTATGCCTCGCTGATGGTGGCGGTCACGTTCCTCGGTGGGTTGCAATTGATCGGCATCGGCGTGCTGGGGGAGTACCTGGGCCGCACCTACATCGAATCCAAGCGTCGACCGGTGTTCCTGGTGCGACGCATCTATGACCCTAAGGACTGAACCGTGGATCTCAAGGAAACCGATATCCTGGGGCCCGATATCGGGCAGCACTGGTATTACCGTTCCAAGGCGCTCGCCATGCGCCACCTGCTCAAGGGCATTTCGGCCCGTACGTTGCTGGATGTGGGCGCCGGGTCGGGGTTTTTTTCCCACCATCTGCTGACCCATACCGACACGGCTCAGGCGTGGTGCGTGGACATCAGTTACCCGGACGATTCCGATGCCACCACCGCCGGCAAACCGGTTCATTATCGACGCGCCATCGACACGCTGGACGCCGACCTGGTGTTGCTGATGGATGTGCTGGAGCATGTGGACGACGACGTCGGGTTGCTCAAGGGCTATGTCGACAAGGTGCCGTCCGGCAGCCGTTTCCTGATCACCGTGCCGGCGTTCCAGTTTCTCTGGAGCGGCCACGACGATTTCCTCGAACACAAGCGCCGCTATACCCTCGGGCAATTGGAGGGCGTCGTGGCGCAGGCCGGGTTGCAGGTGCAGCAAGGCGCCTATTATTTCGGCCTGGTGTTCCCCATTGCCGCCGGCCTGCGGCTGGTGCAGCGCAGCACGTCCAGCGAGGCGCCCAAGTCCCAGCTGGCGCGGCATCATCCGTGGGTCAACGGTGTGTTGAAGGCCTTGTGCAGCCTGGAGCGCCCGTTCATGGGCGCCAATCGTCTCGCCGGCCTGACGGTGTTCTGCCTGGCGCAGAAGCCGTGACCTGGATGCATTCGCCGTTGCTACGCCGTGCCCTGCGTTTCGGCCTGACGGGCCTGCTCGTCACCGCGATACACGTGGTGGCCGCCGTGGCGTTCATGCACCTGGTCATGGCCAACCCACCGCTGGCCAATGGTTTCGCCTTTATTGTCGCCACTCTCGTTTCCTACCTGATCAACACCCTGTGGAGTTTTTCCAGCCAGTTGCAGGGTCGCACCCTCGCTCGTTTCGTGGTGGTGTCGATCGGCGGGTTCTGGCTGGCGATGCTGGTGGCCTGGGTGGCCCAGAGCGCCGGCCTGGACTACCTGGCGGGCATCGCGGCCGTGGCGCTGATCATCCCGGTGTTTACCTTCATCCTGCACAATTTCTGGACCTATCGATGACCGCTCGCGGCCGGCACTACTCGCTTTCCCTATTGCCCCTGCTGCTGGGTGCGCTGGCATTTCTGCTGGTCATCGGCCCTCGGGTGCTCGACCCGACGAACATTGCCTGGCTGGGGGAGGGCGATGCGGCGACCCACTACATGGGCTGGGCCTTTTTCCGCCATTCGCCCTGGACTTTTCCACTGGGCATGAACCCCTCCTATGGGCTGGAGTTGGGCAACGGGATCATCTTTTCCGATTCCAACCCGCTGCTGGCGTTTATGTTCAAACCTTTCAGCGCCTGGCTCCCGGACACTTTCCAGTATTTCGGTTTCTGGTTGCTGGCCTGTTTTGTCCTGCAGGCCTGGTTCGCCTGGAAGCTGACAGGGTTGTTGTCGTCCTCGGTGTGGGTGCGGTTGCTGGGGACCGGCCTGTTCGTGTTTTCGCCGCCGATGTTCCTGCGCATGGGCGGGCACCTGTCGTTGTCCGGGCATTTCCTGATCCTGGCGGCGCTGTACCAGGCGCTGCGCCCCGGTACAGAGAAGAGTCGGCTGGCGTGGGGGGCGTTGCTGGCGGCAACGGCGTTGGTGCATGCGTACCTGCTGGCGATGGTGGCGTTGATCTGGCTGGCGGACCTGGCGACCCGAACCCACCAGGGCACTTTGTCGCGGCGCCGTGCCGGGATCGAGCTGGCGGGCCTGTTTCTGCTGGTTGCGTTCTGCTGTTGGCAGGCGGGTTATTTCAGTGTGGGCGGCGGGACCGTGGCGGGCGGTTATGGCCTGTATCGCCTGAACGTCATGTCGCTGGTCAACCCCAGCGGCT
The DNA here is from genome assembly GCA_001023535.1 of Pseudomonas chlororaphis. NCBI lineage: Bacteria > Pseudomonadati > Pseudomonadota > Gammaproteobacteria > Pseudomonadales > Pseudomonadaceae > Pseudomonas > Pseudomonas chlororaphis. Next base: position 5,993,051 of record CP011020.1, on the reverse strand, counting down.
GGTCGCATGTGTTGCGGGATATCCCCCAGGGGCCGGGGGATTACGAAGGCTTCAATTACCTGGGCTTGGGCATCCTGGTGCTGGCGATCTGCGCGGGCGTGGCCCTGCTGCAAGGCAATACGGGGCTGGGCAGGGCCGTGCGTAACCGGTGGTTGTTGCTGGTGGCGCTGATCGGGCTGACGCTCTTTTCGCTGACCAACCACCTTGGCATCGGCCTGCTGGAGGTGCATTACTGGCTGCCCAAAAGCCTTGAACAAGCGGCGAATGTGTTTCGCGCGGCCGGTCGGATGTTCTGGCCGGTGTTCTACGCCATCGTGTTTGTCGTGATCTTCCTGGTGATCCGGGGCAACAGGCCGCGGGCGGCGGCATGCCTGCTGGCCATCGCCCTGGTGGTCCAGGTCCTGGATACCCATGCCGGCTGGGCTGGCCTGCGCAAGAACCGGATGCAGCCCGCCGCGTCGAGTTGGCCGACCTCGATGAGCGATCCGTTCTGGGCCAGTGCAGCCGGGCATTATTCGAAGGTCCGCACGTTGATGCCGCAGAATCAGCCGGAAAACTGGTTGCTGACCAGTCAGTACGCCCTGAGCCATGGGCTGGGAACCGACGGCGTTTACCTGGGGCGCATGGGCACCCGCGAGATCGAACAGGCCCAACGGCGCGCCGACCAGATGCTTGCCAGCGGTGAGTATGAGGCGGACTCGCTGTACATCCTCGACAGCCGCGCCGCGCTCCTGGCGGCGAAAACCGTTCATCGCCAGACCGACCTGCTGACCCGTGTCGATGGCTTGGTGGTCCTGGCACCGGGCTGGAAGTCCTGCGCCCAGTGCCGGCCATTTGCCGATGAGACGTTGGATGTGCAAGCCCGGCTTGGTGAGCGCCAAGTGTTCAACCGCGCCAATGCGATGCTGACCAGTGGCTGGGGTCGTGTCGAGGATTGGGGCACCTGGGCCGAAGGCATGGCGGCTGAGGTGGTGTTACGCGTACCACCCCAGGCCCGCGGGATTGCCATTGAAGCGGCGGCCTTCATCCAGCCCCGGCATACGAGCCAGCGGGTCGAGGTTTCGATCAATGGTATCGCGGTGCTGTCGACGCGGCTCACTCGCTTGCAGGACAACACCCTCGAGCTGCCGCTGACACCCGCCATTCGAGAGGCGATGGAAGTGGAAGGCCAGGTGCGCGTGCAGTTCCATTTGCCCGATGCCATCAGCCCCAAGGCGCTGGGGTTGGGGACGGATGAGCGAGTCCTGGGGTTGGGGCTGAAATCCCTGACAGTGAACTGAATACTCATCCTGTAGGAGCGGGCCTGTGGGAGTCTGCCCGCGAAAGCGGTGTGTCAGTCGGCGGAGATGTTGGATAGACCGGCCCCTTCGCGGGCAAGCCCGCTCCCACAGATTGATCGTTGGCGGGCACGAGATGTGTGTTCACCGTAGATCCCCGGTGGGAGCGGGCTTGCCCGCGAAAGCGGTGTGTCAGTCGATGGAGAGGTTGGCCAGGCCCGGCCCCTTCGCGGGCAAGCCCGCTCCCACAGGTTGACCCTTGGCGGACACAAGATTTGTGTTCATCGCACATCCCTTGTGGGAGCGGGCTTGCCCGCGAAAGCGGTGTGTCAGTCGGCGGAGATGTTGGCTAGACCGGCCTCTTCGCGGGCAAGTCCGCTCCCACATTTTGGTCGTTGGTGGGCACGGGATGTGTGTTCACCGTAGATCGCCGGTGGGAGTCTGTGGATGATTGCAACCCCGCGCTTGGACCTTTTGTGGATAGACGCGCAACCCTCGGCGTTTCTACACTGCACCCAGTTCGGGATTGGGAGCTGTGGATGAATCGCAACGAATTGCGCAAGGCCGACATCAACCTGATGGTGGTGTTCGAAACGCTGATGCTCGAACGCAACGTCACGCGGGTGGCGGAGAAGTTGTTCCTGGGCCAGCCGACCATCAGCTCGGCCCTGAACCGTTTGCGCAAGATGTTCAACGACCCGCTGTTCATTCGCGTCGGCCATCGCATGGAGCCGACCGCCCGAGCCGAGGAGATCATCCGGCATTTGTCGCCGGCCCTGGACTCGCTGTCGGTGGCCTTGAGCCTGACACACGATTTCGATCCCGCCAGCAGCACCATGACGTTTCGCATCGGCCTGTCGGACGACGTCGAGTTCGGCCTACTGCCGCCCTTGCTGAGCAGCCTGCGCCAGGAAGCGCCGCAAATCGTGTTCGTGGTCCAGCACGTCGACTACTGGCGCATCCCCGACCTGCTGGCATCGGGTGACATCACCGTGGGCATCAGCCAGACGCGTGGGCTGCCGGCCAATGCCAAACGCAAATTGTTGCGACACATCCAGCCCCGGGTATTGCGCGCCGATGCATCGGACACGCCGCTGACCCTCGACGAATACTGCGCGCGCCCGCATGTGCTGGTGTCCCACACCGCCAACGTGGCCGGTTTTGCCGACGAGTGGCTGGCCGAGATCGGTCGGACGCGCCAGGTGGTGCTGTCCGTGCCGCAGTACAGCGCGTTACCGGCGCTGCTGGCGGGCACGGACCTGATCGCCAGCCTGCCGGATTACACCGCCGCGGCAATGGCCGCATCGGGCCAGTTGTTCAGTGAACCTTTTCCCTTCAAGACCCCCACCCTGGACTTGTCCATGGTCTGGCTGAGCCATGTCGACAGCGACCCGGCCGAGCGCTGGCTGCGATCCCGGCTGGAGGCGTTCATGGGCGAACGCATCGCGCCAGGGCGTTCCTGAGCTCGCCGGACGACGAAACAAAAAACTGCCGCACAGACGAAAGTCGAGCTATGGTTGCCAGGTTTCATCACCTCGTCATTCTCGAACCGGAGTCGAATACATGCCCCACCTGCACATGGAGTACACCGCCAACCTGCCCGAGCTCAAGCCCGAGGTCGCCCTGTTGCGCCTCAATAATGCGCTGGTGGCGTCCGGTCAGTTCGCGGCGGAGTCGGACATCAAGAGCCGGGCCATGAAGGTGGAAACGTTTCGGGTCGGCACCGGTCTGGGCGAGCGCGCTTTCGTGCACGTGAAGCTGGCGCTGTTGAGCGGTCGCTCGCCGGAAATCAAGAAGCAACTGGCCGACAGCCTGCTGGCGGTGATCCAGGAGCTGGGTCCTTGGCCGGAAGGCGTGTCCGTGCAACTGTGTGCGGAAATCCTCGACATCGATCGCGGCCCGTACGCCAAGGCCTTGATCGAGCGTTGAGCGTCGGGCGCCTTACCCGGCGCAGGCCTTGATGATCTGTTCGCGCAGCCAGGCATTGGCGCTGTCCTGGTCGGCGGCCTGGCTCCATTGCATGTTCAAGGTAAAACCCGGCAGCCCCTTGGGCACTTCGTGGTGATTGAAGATCGCCTCGTTCGCCAGCAGTTTCTGGATGCGGCGAGGCAGAGTCAGGATGAAGTCGGTGCCGGTGATCATCTTCAGCGCGGCGCTGTAGCTGTTGGCTCGTGCGGCAATCTGGCGCTGGTGCGCCTGCTGCGACAGCCAGCCGTCCACCATGTTGCTGGATGACATCCAGGGTGTCGGAAAAACGTGCCGGCGCTGTACGAATGATTGAAGGCTCAGTTGCGGCTCCAGTGGCGTCGCCCGCTTGTCCACGACACACACCAGCTCTTCCTCCAGCAACTGCCGGGATTTGAAGTCGGCGTGGTTGCTGTGGAAGTTCGGACCAAAGCAGATCACCAGGTCGAGGCTGCCGTCTCGCAGTTCTTCGGCAGGAATATCGGCTTCGAGCTTGTGCACGTTGACCACCACGGGCAGGTCGGCGTAGTCGAAGTTTCGCAGCAACTGCGGCAGGATCACGTGCTCGAAATACTCCGGCGCGCAGATATTGAACGTGATGGCCTGCCGGGTCGGATCGAACGTTGGCGTACCGGCGTGGCACAGGTTGATGCTTTGCAAAATGGCGCGCACGTGGTCGTACATGCCCTCGGCCTTGTAGGTAGGACGCATGCCGGTGCGGGTGTTGATAAACAGCTCGTCTTCGAAACAGGTTCGCAGTTTCTTCAGGCAGTAGCTGACAGTGGACTGGCTGACACACAGCGCCTCGGACACGCCGGTGACGCTGCTTTGCTCGTACACGGCGCTAAACACCATGAGGTCTTGCATATCGAGCTTTCTGAGGGAGTTACTGTTCAGCATCCTTTCTGTCTCTCGCTGTGCTCCTTGCGCGGATCTTGCGCAAACCAGGCTGATGATCGTAACGGAACGATGGTCCCAAGAGAATGCCGGGCAGGCCGTTTCACGGTCGGCAGTGGGACACATAATGTAGGGAATACGACGCGTCGATCAACGCCCGGGTCGATGATTCATTGTTTAGCTCGGCCCGATCCGAACTCCATCAAATCAATGTTTAACGTCTGTAGGTTGTCGTGGGACGCTGCTCGGACCTGTTTTTCAGTGATGCGCTCATGGACGGTTGGCCTTCAGCAAACCCGTACTCGTCACCGACTGCCCTGGGGCCGCGCTGCGTCGCGACGCCCTCGCTGAGCGCGCTGCCTTCGGAACTGGCCTTCTGGGCACTCTGGCATTGTCGCCATGCCCGGCCTCCGGACTGCCGTATTTCCTGTTGATCCCTTCACGGTGCTTGCCCATGCGAGCACGGGTTGACGGCGCCTGGGCGCCTGTCCGACATGACCATACGAGCCTTGTGATGAACCTTGCCAAGACACCCTTCGCGTCAGTGCAGCACGCCGACGCCTTCCTCACCGAAAACCCCGATATCGAACTGTTCGAGCTGTTCATTCTCGACAACAACGGCGTGCCTCGCGGCAAGTTGTTGCACCGGGACGAATTGCGGGCGGTCTACACCAGTGGCCGGCCGCTGCCCAGCACGATTCTCGGGCTGACCCTCAATGGCGACGACGTGGAAAACTCCGGGCTGGTGTGGGACGTCGGCGACATCGATTGCCGGGCCTATCCCCTCAGCGGCAGCTTGCAGCGCCTGCCCTGGCGGCTGATCCCCACGGCTGCGGTGCAGGTCAGCATGCACCCCGAGGAGGGAATGCCCGCGACCGTCGCCGATCCGCGCTACCTGCTCAGCCGGGTGATCGCGGCCTTGCAGGCGGACGGCTATTACCCGGTGATGGCGGCGGAGTTGGAGTTCTACCTGCTGGACGCGCAACGCGACAGCCAGGGGCGGCCGCAACCGGCGCGGGATGCTGACGGTGCTCGCCCGAGTGCGACCCAGGTCTATGGTTTGCGTGAGCTGGAACAGATCGAACCGTTCCTGGCGGACCTTTATGCCGCATGCAAGCTCCAGGGGATTCCCGCCCGGACCGCGATTTCCGAGTACGCGCCGGGCCAGGTGGAGATCACCCTCGAGCATCGCGCCGATGCCTTGCAGGCCATGGACGAAGCGGTGCGCTACAAGCGGCTGGTCAAGGGCGTGGCGCATAAACACGGCATGGCCGCGTGCTTCATGGCCAAGCCTTTCGCCCACTTGGCAGGTTCCGGCCTGCACATGCATGTCAGCCTGGCGGACGAGAAGGGCCACAACCTGTTCGCCAGCGAAGCCGCCGAGGGCACGCCGTTGTTGCGCCATGCGGTGGGCGGGATGCTCGAAACCTTGTTCGACTCGTTGCTGATGTTCTGCCCGAACGCCAACTCCTACCGACGCTTCCAAAGCCACAGCTACGCGCCGCTGGCGGCGACCTGGGGCGTGGACAATCGCACCGTGAGCCTGAGGGTGCCGGGCGGTCCCGCTTCGTCCCGGCACATCGAACACCGCATCTGCGGCGCAGACGCCAACCCGTACCTGGCGGCCGCGGCGATATTGGCCGGTATCCATCACGGCATACGCCAGCAGTGCGATCCCGGGGCGCCTGTCGAAGGCAATGGTTATGCCCAGGCGACCGCGTTGTTGCCCACCGACTGGCTTACCACCCTGAGTGCCCTGGAGGCATCGACCTGGGCGCGGGAAGCGTTTGGCGATGAGTTTCTCAATGTTTATCTAGCGGTCAAGCGCGCCGAGTACCGCCAGTTCATGGGGGAGGTGGGCGAGCAGGACTGGCGTTGGTACTTGCATCACGCCTGACGCCCGGGCAAGCCGCGCGGGGCATGCGCCCCGTGCGGCGTGTTGCTTAAAAAATTATTTAATAGCAACTTTTTCACGAAAAATTGATGGTGGCCTACTTAAAGTTTGTGTTGCCGTAGGGAATGAATTTTTCACATTCACCTGCGGCACTTCTTTTTCAAAGAGCAACTTTCAGGAAACCGTCAATCATCATGCCGACTATTAAAGCCGTGCGCCCGGAGTGGGTGACACTGGTGGCCAGTGCCTTCTTGTTAGTGGGCTTCAACATTGTGCTCTGGCAACACTTGCTGGCGATCACCACGGCGGACGCCCGGGGCCTGCTGATGTGCCTGGCCTTTGGCGTGATGATCTTCTGCGCCTTCAACCTGGTGTTGACGCTCGTGGCGTTCCGGCCGCTGCTCAAGCCGGTGTTGATATTGCTGTTCATGATCAGCGCCGGCGTGGCCTATTTCATGGCGCAGTATGGCGTGCTGATCGATGCCGGGATGCTGCGCAACTTTGCCGAAACCAATGCCACGGAAGTCCGCGACCTATTGTCGCTGAAGTTGTTTGCCTACATCGTCTTACTGGGTGTCGTGCCGTCCTGGTTATTGTTCAAGACACCGATCAACTATCGTCGCTGGCCAAGGGAGTTATTAAGTAAGTTGTTGGTCGGCGTGGCGTCGGCGGCGGTGATCGGTGGCGTCGCGTTGGTCAACTACCAAGGGTTGTCGTCGTTGTTTCGCAACCACCACGAATTGCGCCTGATGGTCGTGCCCAGCAACTACATCGGGGCGACCGTCGGCTACTTGCGCGAACAGGTCGCGTCGGCCAAGCAACCCTTCATCGCCGTGGGCGAGGACGCCAGCCGCAACCCGGCCTGGCAAACCCACGGGCGCAAATCCCTGACGGTGCTGGTGGTGGGGGAGAGCGCCCGGGCCGAGAACTTCGGCATCCTCGGCTACAACCGCGACACCACTCCGAACCTGGATAAGGAAGCCGGCCTGATCGCCTTCACCGATGTGCATTCCTGCGGGACCGAGACCGCCGTGTCGGTGCCGTGCATGTTCTCCAACATGGGGCGCAAGAACTACGACGCCAGCAAGGCCAGGAATGAAGAAGGCCTGCTGGACGTGCTCAAACGTGCCGGGCTGGAGGTGATCTGGCGCGACAACCAATCCGGCTGCAAGGGCACCTGCGACCGCGTCACGTTGCAGGATGTGAGCAACCTCAAGGATCCGGCGCTGTGCGCCAACAGCGAGTGCCGCGACGAAATCCTGTTGCAGGGTCTGCAGCACTTCATCGACAACCTCGACAAAGACACCGTGCTGGTGCTGCACCAGATGGGCAGCCACGGGCCGGAGTACTTCAAGCGCTACCCCAAGGAGTACGAGCACTTCACTCCGGTGTGCGAGAGCAACGCGCTGAACAATTGCAGCCGCGAGAGCATCGTCAACGGCTACGACAATACGTTGGTGTACACCGACCATGTGCTGTCGACGCTGATCGACCTGCTGCGGGCCAACCAGGACAAGGTCGACACGGCCATGCTCTACCTGTCGGACCATGGCGAGTCCTTGGGCGAGTACAACCTGTTCCTCCATGGCACGCCCTACATGCTCGCCCCGGAACAACAGAAGCACGTGGCGATGCTCGCCTGGTTTTCCGACAGCTATCAGAAGGCGTTCTCGGTCGACACCCATTGCTTGCAACTGAGCCGGGAGAAACCCCTGAGCCAAGACAACCTGTTCCATTCGATGCTCGGGCTGCTGGAGGTCAGCAGCAAGGTCTACAACCCGGACCTGGACCTGTTCGCCAATTGCCGCGGCGCGGTCATCGACGGCGTGTTGGCGCGCGAATGAGTGCCTACACCTTTTTTTCACGCGACGCCGGTTAACCTGTCTGTCATCCATTTCCCAAGAGCCGTTCGTATGTCCGCGTTACCCCCTTCCACCGTCGAGCTTGAGTTCGCCAGGCAGCACGACCAGGAGCATGCGCAGGTCTGCTGCCAACCGGCGCCTCGACGGCTGCGCCTGGCGTTCTGGCGGGATGAGCACATGGTGCGCAACGCCCTGAAAGTGGCTGGTGAACCGGGGTTGGTGCTGGATGTGGCGTGCGGGGCCGGGCGGTTCTGGCCGGTGCTGGCCGAGCACGCCAACCGGGTGATCCTGGCGGCGGACCCATCGCCGGACATGCTCGAGCACGCGCTCACCCACCATGGTGGCGCGCTGCTCCAGCGGGTCAGGACGTTTCCCAGTTCGGCGTTCACCATCGGGCTCTCGGCCAACGCGGTGGATTGTATTTTTTGCCTGCAACTGTTTCGGCACGTCAGCGCCAGCGAGCATCGCCTGGCCTTGTTGCGCGAGTTTTATCGGGTCAGCCGCGACACGGTGATCGTTTCGGTGCAGATCGAGGGCCGTCTGAAGATCGGCCATTCTTCGCCGCGCAAACTCGCCGGCAAGGCGGACATCGAGACCGAATTCCGAAAGGCCGGTTTCACCGTGGTGTGGCACCAGGATTTCCTGCCCGGTTTTGCACTGACGCGGGTATATGTATTGCGTAAGACCAGTTAGTTCGTAATGTAAGACTATTCTTGCGTTTGCGCGGGCAATTTCTCTCAGGCTCTGGCTCTACGAATGCTCGCAATCGCCGGCGGCGATATATACTGCGCGCCATTCTTCAAGGGAGAGCCGTGTGGCCATCGATATTCACTGGATTCGCGACAACGATAGCCTCGGTCAGTTTTGCGCCGAATGGCAGCAGTTGCCCTTCGTCGCCCTCGACACCGAATTCATGCGGGTCGACACCTTTTACCCGATTGCCGGCTTGCTGCAGATCGGCGATGGCAAGCGCGCCTACCTGATCGACCCCTTGACCATCGACAACTGGCAACCCCTGGCCGCACTGCTGGAGAACCCGGCGGTGCTCAAGGTGCTGCACGCCTGCAGCGAAGACCTTGAAGTGCTGCTGCGCCTGACGGGCAGCCTGCCCGCGCCGTTGTTCGACACCCAACTGGCCGCCGCGTACCTGAACCTGGGGTTCTCCATGGGGTACTCGCGCCTGGTGCAGGACGTGCTGGGGATCGACCTGCCCAAGGGTGAGACCCGTTCCGACTGGTTGCAACGGCCCTTGTCCGAGACGCAGATCAGCTACGCCGCCGAAGATGCGCTGCATCTGGCGGAAGTTTTCGTACAACTGCGTCCGAAACTGTCCGATGAAAAATACGCCTGGGTCCTGGAGGATGGTGCCGAACTGGTGGCCAACCTGCGTCGTGAAATCGACCCGTATGAGGTGTACCGCGAAGCCAAGCTGGCCTGGAAACTCTCCCGCGCCCAATTGGCCGTGCTGCGCGAGCTGTGTGCCTGGCGCGAGCGTGAGGCGCGTGCCCGCGACCTGCCGCGCAACCGCATCATCCGTGAGCATTCGCTGTGGCCCCTGGCCCGCACGCAGCCGGATAACCTCGGGGCGTTGGCTAAAATCGAAGACATGCACCCGCGCACTGTGCGCCAGGACGGCGAGTTCCTGCTGGACCTGATCCAGCGCGCCGGCAGCGTACCGCCCGACCAATGGCCGCCAGCCGTGGCCGAGCCGTTGCCGATCGAGGCCGCGGCCCTGGTCAAGCGCCTGCGGGCACTGGGGCAGGCCGAAGCGGAACGCCTGGGGATTGCCCCGGAGCTGATGCTGCGCAAGAAAACCCTCGAAGCCCTGATCAAGAGCGGCTTTCCCGAGGGCCCTTACCAATTGCCCGATTCGCTGCGTGGCTGGCGCCGCGAATTGATGGGCCAGGCGCTGCTCGACAGCCTGGCCACTGCCGGAGAACAGCCTTGAAACGTATCTGCTCCATCTACCGAAGCTCGAAGAAAAACGAGATGTACCTGTATGTGCTCAAGAGCGATGCACTGGCGCGGGTCCCCGAGCCGTTGATGGCGGCCTTCGGCAAGGCGATCCATGCCTTTGACCTGGTCCTGACCCCGGAGCGACAGCTGTCCCGGGAGGACATCAACCGGGTGCTGGAAAACCTCGATACCCAGGGCTACCACTTGCAGATGCCGCCCGCCGAAGACGAGTACATCGAGCATCTGCCCGAAGAGTTGCTGCGCCGTAACGACCCGGTCTGACAGGTACCCCGAGGCCCCGTCCTGGGGCGCTTGAAACACTGGAATGGATTTATCGATGATGACCCCAGGGCGGAAAACGCTCCGCCGGCGGTCGTCTGTACTGTTTTTGAAAGGTTTGATTCATGCGCGTTCTGATTGCCGAACACGATCATGCGGTATACGCCCAACTGCTGCGCCAGGCTGCCCCCGATCTTGAAGTCCTGACCAGCGGCGATTCCGCCGAACTGTCGCGGCTGGCCGCCGATTGCCCGGTCTGGCTCGGCCAGCCCGACCTGCTCGCCACACTGTTGCGCCAAGGCCACCAGCCGCAGTGGTTGCAGTCGACCTGGGCCGGCATCACGCCGTTGCTTGCCGAAGGCTTGACCCGCGACTACCGCCTGACCCGGGCGGTGGGCATTTTCGGTCAGGTGATGGCCGAATACGTGCTCACCTACATGCTCGGCCATGAGCGTGAGGTCCTGGCGCGCCTGGTCAGCCAGGTGGAGCGCAAATGGGACAACCGCCAGGGACAGGGCCTGGTGGGGCGCAAGGTGTTGATCGTCGGTACGGGCGATATCGGCCAGCGCGTGGCGCAGTTCCTGCTGCCGTTTGGCGTGCAGTTGTATGGCATTGCCAGCGAGGCCCGCGAGCAGGCGCCGTTCGTCGAAGTGGGAGCGCTGGAGGATCTGCCGCGGCTGGTGGGGGAGGCGGACTACGTCATCAACCTGCTGCCCAACACGCCCGACACCCATGATGTGTACGATGCGGCGTTATTCAAGCAGTTCAAGCCCAGCGGTCTGTTCATCAACGTCGGACGCGGCGTGGCGGTGGTGGATGCGGACCTGGTCGAGGCCCTGAAGGAAGGGCACCTGGCCGGCGCGGTGATCGACGTCTGCCGCCAGGAGCCGCTGCCGCAACGCCACCCATTCTGGACTGCCTGGGGCCTGCTGCTCACCGGCCACAGCTCCGCCCCGACCTCGCCACCGATGATGGCGCAACTGTTCCTGGAAAACCTGCGGGCCTACCAGGCCGGCGAGGCACTGCGCGGGGAAGTGGATTTCACTCGGGGTTACTGAAATCACCGATCAATCTTGTGGGAGCGGGCTTGCTCGCGAAGGCGGTGGTTCAGCCAGAGTCAATGTTGGCTGACACATCGCCTTCGCGAGCAAGCCCGCTCCCACAGGGGGATTGTGTGGCGGGTTACAGAGTGAAATCGCCTTCGGCCACCAGTTCGCTCAACGGCCGGCGCGGGCTAGGGGTTTCGCGGGCCTGGAGGTACTCGGCCAGGGTGGATTTGTCCCCCAGCTTGCCAATCGCCACGGCCGCGTGCAGGTCATAGCCCTCGGGGATCTTCAGCTCCTGGCGGGTCAGTGCCTGATCGAACCCGGCCATGCCGTGGGTGTGCCAGCCGCTGAGGCTGGCTTGCAGCGCCAGGTGGCCCCAGGCCGCGCCGGTGTCGAAGGCGTGGCTCTGCGCCGGGGTTTCTTCGGTGGCGCCGGGTACGGCGAAGGTGGTCTTCGACACGATGATCACCAGCGCCGAGGCATGCTGGGCCCAGCTGCGGTTGAATTCGTTGAGCAGGCCCAGGAAGCGCTCCCAGTTCGGCGTGTCACGGCGCGCGTACAAGAACCGCCACGGTTGCGAGTTGTAGGCCGATGGCGCCCAGCGCGCGGCTTCGAAAAAGCCCAGCAGGGTGTCTTCGGCAATGCTTTCGCCCGTAAAGGCGCGGGGCGACCAGCGTTCGATGAACTGCGGATGAATGGCGTAATCGGCGATGCGGGAATTGGCGCTCATGACTCACCTGACAGGGCTGTTTGGAAAATGTCGCAACAACCTACGTCGCGGCGTGCGGCCTGACAAGACCCCGCCTACCGACAGTCGCCAATGCTTGGCCTGAAGCAGCCCGGGCACTAGACTGTCGGCCTTTTCACCACCTGATGTTGATGCTTGAGCCATGGCCGCCAAAGTCGAACCGTTCTGGATACGCAAAACCCTCGATCAGCTGGATGCCCAGGAATGGGAATCGCTGTGCGACGGCTGCGGCCTGTGCTGCCTGCAAAAGCTCGAAGACGAAGAAGACAACAGCGTCTACTACACGCGCATCGCCTGCAAACTACTGGACCTCAAGACCTGCCAGTGCAGCGACTATGCCAACCGCCGTGCGTTCGTTCCCGATTGCATTCAACTTACTCCGGGCAAGGCCGATGAGTTCAAGTGGCTGCCACCGACCTGCGGTTATCGGCTGGTCAGCGAGGGCAAGGACCTGCCGCTGTGGCACCACCTTGTCTGCGGTGATCGCGATGCGGTGCACCACGAACGCATTTCCCAGTCCGGGCGCATGCTGGCCGAAGGCAGCGTGCCCGAAGAAGATTGGGAAGATCATCTGATTTTTCGCGCCGGCTGAGCCGCCGGGCATCGCTACCAGGGAGAACCCATGGCTGCAGGATTGAAACGGATGCTGGCGGCCGGGTGCCTGGTCGTGTGTGGCCCTTTGTGGGCGGCGCAGAAAGTCGACCTGGATTATCACGTGCACCTGCTGCCCCAGAGCGACCAGGCCGAAGTGCGCCTGACGCTGGCCCGCGGTTCGGCGGTGCGCAGCCTGGATTTCGACCTCGACGACGGCAGCCGCTACAGTGATTTCAAGGCCGACGGCCAGTGGCAACTGACCCCCGGCAAGCACGCCCGGGGTGTCTGGCGGCCGACAGCCGACAAGGCCAGCCTGAGCTACCGGGTGCGCATCAGCCATACGCGCAAGAATGGCACCTTCGAAACCCGCATGACTCCGACCTGGGCCCTGTTTCGCGGCGACGACCTGGTGCCGTCGGCCAAGCTCGACCAGCAGGACGGTGTCGAATTGGTCGCGCGCCTGGAAGTCGAGTTGCCCGACGGCTGGAAAAGCATCGAGACGCCGTGGCCGCGCATCGGCAAACAACGTTTTCGCATCGACAACCCCTCGCGCCTTTTCGACCGCCCCACCGGCTGGATGCTCGCCGGCAAACTCGGCAGCCGCCGCACACGCCTGGGGGAAACCGAAGTGACGGTGGCCTCGCCTCAAGGCCAGGGCATGCGCCGGATGGATGTGTTGACCCTGTTGACGTTTGTCTGGCCGCAGGTGCAGGCGGTGGTGCCGCGCCATCCTGCCAAGCTGCTGATCGTCGGCGCGGGCGATCCGTTATGGCGCGGTGCCCAGGGGGCCCACGAATCGATCTACCTGCACAGCCGTCCACCCCTGGTGAGCGAGCGGGGCAGCAGCCCGTTGTTGCGAGAGTTGATGCAGGTCCTGGCACGGGTCAACGACCGGGATCGCAGCGACTGGATCAGCGAGGGGCTGACGGAGTTCTACGCCATCGAACTGCTGCGTCGCGCCGGCGGCATGAGCGACGAGCGCTACGAGGCCCTCAATGCCCGGCTCGCCCGGGACAGCCGTGGTGTCATGAGCTTGCGCGGCGAGCAGATCAGCCCCGCGATGGTGGCCAAAGCGGTCCTGCTGTTGCAGGAACTGGACCGCGAGATCCGCCTGAAAACCCGCAACAAGCGTTCGCTGGACGATGTGCTGCAAGGGGCGATGCGCCTGGAAACGGTCGATACCGAGGAGTTCGTGCAGCTCAGCGAAAGCATCCTGGAGGGCGCTTCCACCGTCCTGGATAACCGCTTGCTTCAGTGACGGCGCTTTCGCGAGCTGGCTCGTTCCCTCAGGGGATCAACGGTGTTCTGCGGTCTTGTGGCCGAGACACTGTAGGCGCGAGCCTGCTCGCGGTGGGGCCATCAGCCCCGGCGCAAAAGATCAGAGCCCGGCTTTGGGCGAAACCAGCGAATCATTCCCCGTCACCGTAGCCGTGCTCGTCGCCGCTTCGGCGTTGGCCTTCATGCGGCTCAGCTCCTCGCCGGCCTGTTCAATCCGGGCCCGGGCGTTGTCGAGGTTCTGGCGATTTTTTTCCAACAGCGACTTGGCCGAGCAATGCCCGGTGATGCCCCGCGCCAGTGCCATGCCGCCAATGGCCAGTTGAGCCAGCCCGATCACCCCGCCACGGCGCAAGCCCTTGCCCATCATCAGCACCCCACCGGCCAGCGAGCCGATGCGCTCCCAGCCGTGCACGTTCTGCCGCGGGTGGGATTGGAAAGGGGTGCTCTGAATCGGCTCGAATGGATTGTTATCGCTCATGATCTGTCTCCAGTGTGGGGATTGGTATAAAGCTGACTGCCCGAGCGTTTGCCTTGTTCAATCGGATTTGACGCCGGTCAGCGGAATTGCGGACCGGAGCGGGTGTTGTTGCCTTTGGCCATGCGGTCGTACAGCACGACGTTGACGGTGGCGGCCAGGTTCATGCAGCCCGTGGTCGGGATGTACACCACGTCTTCGCACCAGTCGCGGATGTCCTTGTCCAGCGAGCCGTCTTCGGGGCCGAAGATGTACAGGGCCCGGTCCGGGTGGGTGTATTCGGGCAGCGGACGGGCGCCTTCCACCAGTTCCACGGCCACCGGTACGCAGCCCAGAGGCAGGATTTTCTTCAGGTCGTCGATGCCGATCAGTGGAATGTCGTAGTGGACTTTCTTGGTGTCGGTGACGAAGTCGGCGGCGCGCTCGTAGCGCTTGCCGGTGTAGAACACCGACGCCACGCCGTAGCAGCCGGCGGCGCGCATGACCGAACCGACGTTTTCCGGTGACTTGGGGTTGAACAGACCGATGCAGCTGTAGCGTTTGTTGGCCACGGGCGGGGTGCCTTTGGGGAAAAAGGCGAGATTATACGGGGAATGGGGGAGGGGCGGCAGTTTCGAGATTGGCGGTGACTGTCGGACCGCTTTCGCGAGCAAGCTCGCTCCCACAGTGGATCGAGGCGTACACAAAAGCTCACGTACGCCGATAGCCCCCTGTGGGAGCGAGCTTGCTCGCGAAGAGGCCCTGACAGCCCCTGAAGAGGCTGGTTCAGGACTGTGCCGATCACTCGTCCTTCTTCATCAACCCAGCCAGCGCGGCGAAGGGGTTGTGGGTCGCCTTGGCGATTTTCGGCGTGCTGAGGGAGCCGTCGCCGAAGTACTGCTGGTCGGTGTAGCGCGAGTGCTCGTTGTCGTGGCAGTACAGGCACAGCAGTTCCCAGTTGGAACCGTCCTGCGGGTTGTTGTCGTGGTTGTGGTCGCGGTGGTGAACGGTCAGCTCGCTCAGGCGCTTGCCGGAAAACTCACGGGCGCAGCGGCCGCAGACGTGGGGGTACATTTTCAGGGCCTTGTCGCGGTAGCCCATTTCACGGTCGCGCTGGGCGTCGGCGAGGATGCGGTCCAGCTTGGCGGTGTTGGACGGTGGCGTTGACGAACTCATGGGTTCACCTTGTAGAAAAGACAAATGACGGTTGAATGCAGTTTAGCTCAGCCCTTGAGCTTCTCGGCAATCCAGATGGTGTGGCGGGTGCCTTTGTTGCCGTGGGCGAACACTTGCACTTCCTCGGCCTTGAAGCCGGCTTTTTTCAGTTTGTCGGAAAACTGCCGGTCAGCGCTGGCCGACCACACCGCCAGCACGCCCTTGGGGCGCAGCGCCTTGGCGCAGGCGGCCAGGCCGGCAGCCGAATACAGCCAACTGTTGGCTTTCTGGGTCAGGCCTTCGGGACCGTTGTCGACATCGAGCATGATCGCGTCGAACCCTTGGGGTTCGGCCTGCAGGACCTTGGCCACGTCTTCAAGGCGGATGACGGTGCGCGGGTCCGACAGCGGCCGCCCAGCCTTTTCACCCAGGGGGCCGCGATTCCACTCCACCACGCCGGGCACCAGCTCGGCCACCACCACTTCGGCCTGCTTGCCCAGGTGCTTGAGGGCCGAGGCGAGGGTGAAACCCATGCCAAGGCCGCCAATCAACACTCGTGAACCGGGCCGGCCGGCGACCTTGCGGCAAGGGATCTCGGCCAGGGCATCCTCGGAACCGTGCATGCGCGTGTTCATCAACTGGCCGCCGTCACCGCCCTGGATCTTGATGACGAAGTCTTCGCCGTACTCGAACAGGCACAAGGCGCCGCCGTTGGCCGGGATGGGGGTGGTGTCGAGCAGAACGAAACGTTTCATGGAAGTCTCATGAGGGAGGGTGGACCGGTGTGCCAGCGGGCTGTGCGGTTAATTCCAGTGCATCCATTAGCCACACAGGCCTCCTGGGTCTAGCCTGAAGGCAACAGTCGCCACGGAGCCATTGATGAAGTGCATCATTCTACCGGCCATTGTCCTGGCGGTGTGCTCGATGAGTTGCGCGCAGGCCCAGCAGCCGACGATTCCGGTCAACCCGCCGAGCATCCCCGGTTCGCCCGGCACCGCCACGCCCCTGCCGTACCCGCCGGTCGCGCCCAGCGGCCTACCCAAGACCGGCCCCGGAAGCGCCGGGCCGCCTTTGCTGCCGCCGATCGAAATGCCCCACCCGCCCAAGGACCAACCGCTACCGGGCATGGAGTCGCAAGCGCCGAAGGCCAAGTCGCCGGGGGGATGAACCTGATAGGTGAATGACGGGCCCTGTGGGAGCGGGCTTGCTCGCGAAAGCGGAGTGTCAGTCGACATCAATGTTGTTTGACACTCCGCTTTCGCGAGCAAGCCCGCTCCCACGCCGATTGTGGTTGGCCGTCAGACCTGCTGCGACAGCAGCTGTCCATCGGCCATGCGCAGGCGCTTGGACAGGGACACAGCGAGGGCGCGGATGATCTTGGCGGCGATCTTGGGGGCGTCGTTGAGCATTTTTTCCAGGGAGTCCTTGCCCAGGTTCAGCAACTGGCAGGGGCTGGCCGCGATGCAACTGGCCGAGCGCCGCTCGCCGTCCAGCACGGCCATTTCCCCGAACGCCCGGCCACTGCGCAAGGTGGCGATGGTCACGGGTTGGCCGTCGGGGCCGGTTTTCTGCACGGCCACCTGGCCGGTGTGGATGATGCACATGAAACTGCCCGCATCACCCTCTCGGAAGATCGCCTCGCCCTCGGCGATGGCGCTGATGCTGAAATAGCCCGACGCCGCCGCGAAGTCGGCAGGCTGCAATTGGTCGAACAGGCCGCAGTCCATCAGCCAGTCGCGGATTTCTTTGTTCAGTAAGGTCGGTTCTGACATGTCTTCACGGTCTTTTTCTTGTGTCTGCTACGGGTTTGGATTGAAGAAGAACCCTTGTGGGAGCGAGCAAGCTCGCTCCCACAATTATTTGATCTGGGATGCCCAGCGCATGGAGCTAAGACCCGGCCATCCCATAGAGTTCCTCAGACCACACCCAAAACCTTCAAGACAAATGCATATTCGAGGGCTACGTCACGCAATCCCTGGTAGCGCCCGCTCATGCCACCGTGGCCTGCGCCCAGTTCGGTCTTGAGCAGCAAGGGGTTGTCGTCGGTCTTGGTGGCGCGCAGTTTCGCCACCCACTTGGCCGCTTCCCAGTACTGCACGCGGCTGTCGTTGTAGCCGGCGATGACCAGCAGCGCCGGGTATGCCTGGGCCTTGACGTTTTCGTACGGGGCGTAGGCGCGGATCCGATCGTAGACGTCCGGCTCCTGCGGGTTGCCCCATTCGTCGTATTCGGTGACGGTCAGTGGCAGCTCCGGGTCGAGCATGGTGTTGAGCACATCGACGAACGGCACTTCGGCAATGGCGACCTTGAACAGCTCCGGGCGTTGATTGAGCACCGCGCCGATCAACAGGCCACCGGCGCTGCCGCCACTGATCGCCAACTGCTCGGCGGTGGTGAAACCGTTGGCGATCAAATGCTCGGCGCAGGCGATGAAGTCGCTGAAAGTGTTGGCCTTGTGCTCCTGCTTGCCGGCGCGGTACCAGGCTTCGCCCAGTTCACCGCCACCGCGTACGTGGGCGATGGCGAACGCCACGCCGCGATCGAGCAAACTCAGCCGTGCGTGGGAAAACCAGGGGTCGAGGCTCTGGCCATAGGCGCCGTAGCCGTACAGGTACAGCGGCACCGGTTGGCCGAGGGCCTCGCGCTTGACCACCAGGCTGATAGGAACTTGCGTGCCATCCGGGGCCGTGGCCCAGATCCGCTGGCTGACGTAGGCGTCGGCATCGAACGGCCCCAGCACCGGGGTTTGCTTGAGGACCACCTGCTCACCGCTGGCCAGGTCCAGTTGGCGGATCTGCGCGGGGCGGTTCAAGGCTTCGTAACGCAGGCGAATGCGCGGGCTGGAAAACTCCAGGCTGTTCTGCACGTGCAGGCTGTAGGCGGCGTCCGGCAGTTGCACGCGATAGGCCGGCAGGTCCTGTGGGTGGACTTCGATGATCGGCAGGCCACCTTCGCGCAGGCTCAGGGTCATCGCCTCGGCATTCAGGCTCAGGCCGTCGATCATCACCGTTTCGCTGTGGGGAATGAGGTTCTGCCAGTCGGCTTCGGTCGGCGCCACGCCGGTGTCCGCGGCCTGGTACAGGGCAAAGTTGATGCCGTCGCGGTTGCTGCGGATCAGCCAGGTCCACTGGCCATCCAGCAGGCCGTGGTCGACGTCGTATTCGTGGTGTTCGCGCCGTGGCGCCAGGCAAGTGAAAGGCTGTTGCGGGTGCGCGGCATCCAGCACCCAGGCTTCGCTGGTGGTCTTGCTGCCCAGGGACAGGATCAACTGGCGCTCGGAGCTGGAACGGTAGCAGTGCAGGAAGAAACGTCCATCCGGCTCGTGGAACACTTCTTCGGCGGCGGTGCCATCCAGGCGATAGCGCCAGAGCTTGTGGGGGCGATGGGTGTCGTCCAGTTCGCCGAAGAACAGCGTCAGGCTGTCGTTGGCCCACGTCATGCTGCCGTCGCAGTGTTCGAAGGACAGTTCACTGATCTTGTCGTTGGACAGTTCCTTGACGAACAGCGTGTAGATCTCGTCGCCGGTGGTGTCCAGGCTGTAGGCCAGGCGCTGGTGGTCGGGGCTGATGCTGAACGCACCGAGGGAAAAGAAACCGCCGCCCGCCAGCGCGTTCGGGTCCAGCAGCAGTTGTTCGCGACTCTCGTCCACGCTCAGGCTGTCGTCGGCCGGACGCGGGCAGCGGTAATGGCGCGGGTATTCGTCGCCGGCGGTGGTGCGGGTGTAGTACAGGTACGGTCCCCAGGGCGAGGGCAGGGACAGGTCGGTCTCCAGGATCCGTCCCTTGATCTCCTGGAACAGGGCCTCGCGCAGGTCGGCCTGGTCGGCGAGTTGGTCTTCCTGGTAGCTGTTTTCGGCCTTGAGGTAGTCGAGCACCGCGTCGGTGTCGCGTTCCTGCAGCCAGGCGTACGGGTCCACCCCGGCGTCCCTGCGGGCAATCGGGGCGTTGGAAACGTGGGCAGATAAGGACATGGAAGGCTCTCGAACGTTGTACGAAAAGGGGCTTGGCAGACGCCGGGGCAGCCTGACGAGCGAAAAGTCGTTACTATAAGCGCCTCTTTGCCTGCCTTGCCATGGACACCATGACCGAGAACGACTATCTGATCGCCTGGGGCCTCTATGCCTTCGCGGCCCTGGGCTGCCTGCTGGTGTGGATGCGCATGACCCGCTGGATGTGGCGCTGGTTGCGCGAGCCGCTGCGCTTGCTGATGGCGGTGTTGCTGTTCTGCCCGACCATTGTCGACCCGGTGAAGGACAAGTTTGCCCCTGCCGTGGCCATTGTCGCCCTGGACGTGCTGTTCAAGGTGGGCAACAACGTCTGGCGGGCCGCGTCCGACCTGCTCATGTACGGCATGATCGCGTTCGGCGTCTACTTGCTCTTCGCGCTGGTGCGCTTGCCCATCGAGCGCGCATCCAATGCCCGCAAGGCACGTGCGGCCTCCGCAAAAGCCGCTGCCGCCGCCGATGAGCCCGAGGATGAGCCGCCGTTCGGCGTGGCCGGCGATGATCGCTACGGTCGTCCGCCGGTGCCGAGCAACCCCCAGCGTTCGCGCATCGAACCGCGCCTGTAGCCAAGCCTGCCTTTTGAAGCGAGAGTCCGAGCATGTGTGAGTTACTGGGCATGAGCGCCAATGTGCCGACCGACATCGTGTTCAGCTTTACCGGGCTGATGCAGCGCGGGGGCAAGACCGGGCCGCACCGGGACGGCTGGGGCATCGCCTTCTACGAAGGCCGGGGCTTGCGCCTGTTCCAGGACCCGGCCGCCAGCAGCGAGTCGGAAGTGGCGAACCTGGTGCAGCGCTATCCGATCAAGAGTGAAGTGGTGATCGGGCATATTCGCCAGGCCAACGTTGGCAAGGTCTGCCTGGCCAACACGCACCCGTTCGTGCGCGAGCTGTGGGGCCGCAACTGGTGTTTCGCCCACAACGGCCAGCTCGCCGATTTCCAGCCGGGCGTGAGTTTCTACCGCCCGGTGGGCGACACCGATAGCGAAGCGGCCTTCTGCGATTTGCTCAACCGCGTGCGCCAGGCCTTCCCGGAACCGGTGGACGTGGAGCAACTGCTGCCGGCGCTGATCGAAGCCTGCGGCGAATACCGTCGCAAAGGCGTGTTCAATTGCCTGTTGAGCGACGGCGACTGGCTGTTCTG